>CAXTMK010000061.1:0-25655 GCA_964245315.1 uncultured Acidobacteriaceae bacterium
GCGAGCTGCTGATCGGCGACCGCCAGACCGGCAAGACCGCCATCGCGCTCGACACCATCATCAACTCGGCCAAGAACGACCTCATCTGCATCTACTGCGCCATCGGCCAGAAGCGGTCGTCCGTCGCGCAGGTCGTGCAAACGCTCGAAGAGTACGGCGCAATGGCCTACACCATCGTCGTCGCCGCGACCGCCTCCGAGCCCGCGCCGATGCAGTACCTGGCGCCCTTCGCAGCCACCGCCATGGGCGAATACTTCCGCGACAACGGCAAGCACGCGCTCATCATCTACGACGATCTTTCCAAACACGCCGCCAGCTACCGCGAAATCTCCTTGCTGCTGCGCCGTCCGCCGGGCCGCGAGGCGTATCCGGGCGATGTGTTCTACCTGCACTCGCGCCTGCTGGAGCGCTCGGCCAAGATGTCGAAGGAACTCGGCGGCGGTTCGCTGACCGCGCTGCCCATCATCGAGACCCAGGCGGGCGACGTCTCGGCCTACATCCCGACCAATGTAATTTCCATCACCGACGGACAGATCTTCGTCGAAACGGACCTCTTCAACTCGGGCGTTCGTCCCGCGGTCAATGTCGGGCTGTCGGTCTCGCGCGTCGGCTTCTCGGCGGCGATCAAGGCGACCAAGCAGGTCGGCTCGACGCTGAAGCTGGACCTCGCGCAGTACCGCGAATTGGCCGCCTTCTCTCAGTTCGGCTCCGACCTCGACAAGGTGACGCAGAACCAGCTCAATCGCGGCGCGCGCCTGGTCGAACTGCTGAAGCAGCCCCAGTTCAAGCCGCTGACGGCGGAGAAGCAGGTGGCGATCATCTACGCCGGCGTCAACGGCCTGCTGGACGATGTGCAGGTAGCGGATCTCCGCGCCTTTGAAGACGGATACTATCCATACCTCGAGAGTTCGCAGCCCGCGATCCTGACTGACATCGCCACAAAGAAGGCTTTGGACGACGATCTGAAGGGCCGCCTTGACGCCGCAATCAAGGACTACAAAGGAAGCTTCCTGGCCGGGTTGAAGGACAAGAAGGCGCAGGCCGATCAAGCTGCCCAGACGACCACGGCAACCGCGATGGTGGGCAACAAGTAAATGGCGAACGTACTCGATCTTCGGCGGCGCATCCGCAGTGTCAAGAACACGCGGCAGATCACCAAGGCCATGAAGATGGTCTCGGCGGCCAAACTGCGCCGCGCGCAGGAGCGTGCGATGCAGGCGCGGCCCTACGCGCAGATGCTCCTGAACGTGCTCGAATCGCTCGTCCGCCGGACCGATCTTTACAATCCCGAGACCGGCGAGCCGATGCATCCGCTGCTGGTCGAGCGCGAGGAGAAGAGCATTCTCCTCATCGTTATCGCGGGCGACAAGGGCTTCGCGGGCGGCTTCAACGCCAACGTGGGCAAGGCCGCGGCGAAGTTCATCGCGGCTCGCGTCGATCGTGGTCAGAACATCGATCTCGAACCCGTCGGCAAGAAAGCCATCGGCTTTTACAAGCGCAAGTTCGAGCCGGCGCAGTACGAGAAGACCGAAGAGCACTACGACAACGATCTTTCCACGCACTACGATACGATCCGTCGCCGCAAACAGCAGATCGAAGTTGGCCCCGAGCATCTGGAGCTTCTGCTCAAGTCGAACTTCGAAGATGTGTCGGCCATGGCGCGGTCCATCATCGAACGCTACGAGCGCGCGGAGATCGACGCGGTCTACATCGTCTATAACGAGTTCAAATCCGTGCTGCAGCAGCGCATCGTGGTCGAGAAGCTGCTGCCCATTGTGACGCTGGGCACCCACACCATCGAATCGGCGGAGGAGCGCACGCAGGAAGAGCGCGACGCCGCGGTGAAGGCGGCGGAGTCCGAAGGCATCAGCGTCAAAGAGCCGGACATGAGCGCGTACGAGGAAGAGGCGAAAAAGTTCGGCACGGCCGAGGTCGACTACATCTTCGACCAGTCGCCGCAGGAGTTGTTCGCGCACCTCCTGCCGCGCTATGTGACGACCATGATCTTCCATGCGCTGCTGGAATCGACCGCGGCCGAGCACGCCGCGCGCATGACCGCGACCGACGCGGCGACCAAAAACGCAGGGGATCTGATCGATTCGCTCTCACTGACCATGAACCGGGTCCGGCAGGCGGCGATTACGAAGGAAATTATCGAGATTGTGAGTGGAGCGGCGGCGCTGTAGGGCCGTCTGAGAGAGACATATGGCAGAGAATATTGGCAAGGTAATTTCGGTCAGCGGTCCCGCCGTTGACGTGCAGTTCGCGGAGTCGGCGATGCCGCCCATCTACCAGGCGTTGCGCATAACCAGCGAAGGCTTTAACGTGCCCACGCCGCTCAACGTCATTGTCGAGGTGCAGCAGCACCTGGGCGAAGGCCGTGTGCGCTGCATCGCAATGGTCGCCACCGAGGGCATGGTGCGCGGCATGAATGCGCACGACACGGGCAACGGCATCATGGTGCCGGTCGGGCGCGAGACGCTTGGCCGCGTGCTGAACGTGCTCGGCGAGCCCGTAGACGAGCTTGGCCCGGTAAACGCGAAGGTACACATGCCGATCCACCGGCAGGCTCCGGCGTTCGACGAGCAGTCTACGAGCGAAGAGATGTTCGAGACCGGCATCAAGGTCATCGACCTCATCCAGCCGTTCCTGAAGGGCGGCAAGATCGGCCTCTTCGGCGGCGCCGGCGTCGGCAAGACCGTCGTCATCCAGGAATTGATTAACAATGTGGCCAGCCAGCACGGCGGCTTCTCGGTCTTCGCCGGGGTCGGTGAGCGCACCCGCGAGGGCAACGACCTGTGGCACGAGTTTCAGGAGTCCGGTGTCATCGACATTCACGACTTCAACAAGTCGAAAGCCGCGCTGATCTACGGCCAGATGACCGAGCCGCCAGGAGCGCGTCTGCGCGTGGCGCTCACGGGCCTCACAGTCGCCGAGTACTTCCGCGACGAAGAGGGCGCAGATACGCTGCTCTTCATCGACAACATCTTCCGCTTCACGCAGGCGGGTTCGGAGGTTTCGACGCTGCTTGGCCGCATGCCTTCGGCCGTCGGATACCAGCCCAACCTCGCCACTGAGATGGGCGAGCTTCAGGAGCGCATCACCTCGACCAAGAAGGGTTCGATCACCTCCGTGCAGGCCGTCTACGTGCCCGCTGACGACCTGACCGACCCTGCGCCGGCTACCACCTTCGCCCACCTGGACGCGACCACTGTCCTTTCGCGTCCGCTGTCGGAGCTTGGCATCTACCCGGCCGTCGATCCGCTGGCTTCCACCTCGCGCATTTTGTCGCCGCGCGTCGTCGGGCAGGAGCACTACGATGTGGCGCAGGGCGTCAAACGCATCCTGCAGCGTTACAAGGACCTGCAGGACATCATCGCCATCCTCGGCATCGACGAACTCTCGGAAGAGGACAAGATTACCGTCGCGCGTGCCCGCAAGGTGCAGCGCTTCCTCTCGCAGCCGTTTCATGTGGCCGAAATCTTTACCGGCATCCCCGGCGCTTACGTCAAGGTGGAGGACACCGTGCGGAGCTTCAAGGAGATCATCGAAGGCAAGCACGACGACATCCCGGAGCAGGCGTTCTACCTGAAGGGCGGCATCGAAGACGTGAAGGCCGCGGCTGAGAAGATGAAGGCAGCGGCGTAACCATGGCTGAAGCTACCAAAGACGGGTTGTTGGCGGTCCGGCTGGTGACGCCGGATCGTGTGCTGCTGGACGCGACGGCGGAGGCGGTGGAACTGCCTTCGGCCGCGGGTTATCTGGAAGCGCTCTACGGAGCGGCGCCGCTGCTCGCCGAACTGGGCGCGGGAGAGGTGCGGCTGCACGGCGGCACCTCGGGCGACCAGAAGTTCTTCGTCGCGTGGGGCTTCGTCGAGGTGTTGCCTGAGCGGGTGACCATCCTTGCCGAGACCGCAATGCATCCCGAAGAGATCGATCAGGCTAAAGCCCAGGAAGACCTGCAGCGCGGCCAGAAGATGTGGTCAGAGGCCGGCGACGACGGCGCGAAGTACGATGAAGCGAACGAAGTCACGCGCAAGGCCGAGGCGGAGCTGGCCAGCGCGGAAGGCAAGAGCGTCTAAGCAGATTCCTCCGCTGCGCTGCGGAATGACAAACAAGAAAGCGTGATTGCAGGATGGCGACTGCCGCGATCATCGGCTCCGGACCGAACGGGCTTGCCGCTGCGATCACTGTCGCGCGAGCCGGCCTTAAGACGAGCGTATACGAGCGCAATTCCCGCATCGGCGGCGGCTGTTCGACCGCGGAGACTACCCTTCCCGGCTTTCACCACGATCTGGGTTCGTCCGTGTATCCGATGGCGGAGGTTAGCCCATTTTTCCGAGGTCTGCCGCTCGACATTCCGTGGATTCAGCCGAACGCGCCTTGCGCGCACCCGCTGGATGACGGCACGGCGGTAATGCTGGAGCGGACCATTGAGGCGACCATCGCTGGGCTCGATGCGGCGGATGGTGCGAGCTACCGGTCGATGCTCACGGCTGTTACGGAACAGTTTGCGCAGCTTGCCGAGGAGATTCTGCAACCGATCGTGCATCTTCCGCGGTATCCGGTGCTGATGGCGCGCTTCGGTGTGGAGGCGATGCTGCCGGCGGCCAGGCTGGCGCGGTATCGCTTCAAGGGGCTTCGCGCACGGGCGCTGTTCGCCGGGATGGCGGCGCATTCGGTGCTGTCGCTGGAGGCTCCGTCGTCAGCCGCGGTGGGGTTGGTGCTGATGGCTGCCGCGCATGCGGTAGGCTGGCCGATCGTGCGCGGCGGGGCGCAGACCCTGATCGATGCGCTGGCGGGACATTTGCGAGCGTTGGGCGGGAGCATCGAGACCGGGCACGAGGTCACTTCGCTGCCAGCAAGCGCGCATGTGACGCTGGCCGATGTAACTCCGCGGCAACTCATCCGGATTGCGGGCGGGGCCTTGCCGGCGAGCTATCGGCGGCAGCTGGAGGCGTTCCGCTACGGCGCGGGCGCGTTCAAGATCGACTACGCGCTCAGCCAGCCGATTCCATGGACGGCGAAGGATTGCAGCCGTGCGGCGACAGTGCATCTCGGGGGAGGCTACGAGGAGATTGTCGCTTCCGAGCGGACGTTTGCGACGGATCGGCCGTTTGTTTTGCTGGTGCAGCCGTCGTTGTTCGATCCGACGCGAGCGCCGGAAGGGAAGCATACGGCGTGGGCCTACTGCCATGTGCCGAATGGCAGCGGGGTGGACCGGCTGGGCGATATCGAGCGGCAAATCGAGCGCTTTGCGCCGGGATTCGCGGAGTGCGTGCTGGCGCGGTCGGTGATGACGCCGGCCCGGCTGGAGCAGTGGAATCCAAACCTGGTGGGTGGCGACTTTTCCGGCGGCGCTATGAACCTGACGCAGCTGGCGTTTCGGCCTACGTGGTCGCTTTATCAGACTCCGGTAGAAGCATTATTTTTGTGCGGAGCTTCGACGCCTCCGGGCGGAGGAGTGCATGGCATGGCTGGATTCCATGCGGGGAAGGCCGCTTTGAAGTATCTGGGCCGGTGACTCCCCCCTACACTTTTTACGCAAAGTATTCATAAGTAAGTACTTAGGTCTGGACCTTGGTCTGAGGTCGGGGCCGTTGCTGCCTTGGGGGGGGTGTTTGCAGGGGAGAGTTTGTCAAGTGGGGCCTGCTTTCCTTTGAGGGTGCTTGAGGATAAAATCGGGCGATGACGTATCAACTGCGGCTGCCGGCAACCTCGGCGAATCTTGGCCCCGGCTTCGATGCGCTGGGGCTGGCGATGCGCCTTTATCTCAGCATTAAGGCGATTGCGGCGGATGATTTTCGGATTGCGGCGACGGGGCGCGATGCGGCGCTGGTGGGATCGCTCGAGCGGAACCTGATGGTCGAGACGTACCGCGAACTTGCGCCTGACGGCCCGGCGCTGGACTTGGCGATCGACAACGAAATACCGCTGGGCATGGGCTGTGGATCGAGCGCGGCGGCATTGCTGGCGGGCGTTCTTCTCGCGAACCACTTTGGCGCGCTGGGCTGGACGGACGAGCAGGTCGTCGCCGAGGCGTGCCGGCTTGAGGGGCATCCCGATAATGTGGCGGCGTGTTTCTACGGCGGACTCACGGCGTCGGCGATGGACGCAGGCCGTGTTACCGCCGCGAGCTTTGGGCACGCGCTGCCATGGCGCCTGCTGCTGGCGTTGCCTGGCGAGGGTCTCGCGACCACCAAGGCGCGAGCACTGTTGCCCGACACTTACTCCAGAGCCGACTCGGTGGCGAATATTCAGGCGACGGCGCTGCTGGTGTCGGCGTTTGCGCTGGACCGGCCGGAGTTGCTGGCGGCTGGGACGCGGGATCGAGTGCATCAACCGTATCGCGGGGCGGCTTGCCCGCTGCTTCCCAAACTGCTGCCGCTGGCGGGGACAGATGGAATATTTTCGGTGACTCTGAGCGGGGCAGGGCCGGCGGTTCTGCTGATTGCAGATGCAGGTCAACCTCTGCAGAAACTGGTCGAGCTCATCCGGAACACTGCCGGCGAGGCCTCGCTGGAGGTACGCGAAACCATGATTGCCGCGGGGGTCGAGCTTACGACTGGGTAATCAGGTGATAGGTTACCAATGAGTTGAAAAGATAGCCTTTACACGTCGAGGCAGACCACCTAACGTGGTTCGGTGGGCAGTTCTGGGGAGGGCTGCATCACCGCCCGTTGACCTCGCTGAATGCGCGAGGTCCGGGCGTTTCTCTGTTTAAGCTCATTAACCTCACAGGCTCTGCCGAGTGATTTGAGCGGGTGTGCAAAACCGAGCAGCTTTCCGCGCTGAATCGCCGTACAGCAATTTGCATCTATTATGGAGAAGGCCGGGCTCAAGTCGGCGGGAGGCAGCGAAATGGCAGGACAGTTTGTGGGTGAAGTGAGCGATTCGAACTTCGAGCAGGATGTGCTGAAGTCGGAACAACCAGTGCTGGTGGATTTCTGGGCAGCATGGTGCGGACCGTGTCGCGCGCTTGGTCCGGTCGTTGACGAAGTCGCTACCCACTACCAGGGCAAGCTCAAGGTGGTGAAGATGGACGTCGACAAGAACTCCGCGACGCCTTCACGCTACGGCATCCGCGGCATTCCAGCGCTGCTGCTCTTCAAGGACGGCAAGGTCGCCGACCAGATCGTAGGCTTCGTGCCTAAAGATACGATCGACAAGTCGGTCGCTAAAGTGCTCTCGACCGTAGAAGTGCCGGTTCAGACCGCATAAGCTGTTGCGATCGGAAATATGCGTCACGGATGACGGAAAGACGGATGAGAGCGGATTTGAATCCATTGTTATCCGTCTTTCCATTGTATCCGTGGCAGGTCTTTCGCTTCCGCTGCTAGCATCTCTCTATGCTGGAATGGACGCTAATTCGCGGGATCATGGTGGCCTTTTTCATCCTGGCCAACAGTTTCTTCGTGGCGGCGGAGTTTGCGCTGGTCAGCATTCGCGAGACGCGGGTGCAGCAACTAATTGCGCATGGGCGACCGGGCGCGCGGACGGTGCTGCAGCTCAAGCGCTCGATGGACGATTTTCTCCCGGCCGTGCAGCTGGGCGTCACGCTGGCGGCGTTGGCGCTGGGGTGGATCGGCGAACCTGCACTGGCGGAAGTGTTAACCAGGCTGGCGGAGCATTTTCTGCCGCATATGACGCAGCATGTGGCCGTCTACTCGAATGCCGCGGCAGTCGCGATCGCGTTTGCGCTGATTACCTACTTCGAGGTGCTGCTGGGCGAACTGGTGCCGAAGTCTCTGGCGCTCCAGCGGACGGAGCGCATCGCGCTGGCTGTCGCGGGGCCGATGGACGTGTTCATCCGCCTGACGCGACCGGGGGTGAAGCTGATGAACGCCTCCGCTACGCTGGTGCTGCGGCTGTTTCGCGCGCCGTTGCAGGGCGAGGGCGCGGTGCATTCGCCGGAGGAGCTGAAGCTGATTGCGACGGCGACGCGCCGCATGGGGCTGCTGCCGTCGTTCCAGGAAGAGATCATCCATCGCGCCATCGAGCTGAGCCACGTGGTGGTGCGCGAGATCATGACGCCGCGCGGCAAGATCTTCTCTCTGCCCACGAATCTGCCGCTCGAACAGGCGAGCGCGCGCATTGTGGACGAGCAGCACACGCGCGTGCCGGTCTACGAGCCGGAGCGCGGACCGGAGCACATTATCGGCATCGTGCATTCCAAGGACGTGTCGCGGCTGATGCACTTTCGCGCGACGGCTTTGTCCCTCGGAGCGCGCGGCGAGAGCGGCATGACGCTGCGCGAGGTGATGCGCGAGGTGTCGTTCGTGCCCGAGACCAAGCTGGCGGTCGAGCTGCTGCAGGACTTCCAGGAGCGGCGCCGGCAGATGGCGATCGTGGTCGACGAGTTCGGCACCACGGTGGGGATCGTCACCGCCGAGGACGCGCTGGAGCAGGTGGTGGGAGAGTTGGAGGACGAGTTCGACGTGAATACACAGACGTCGACGCTGAGCTCGGGCACCCTGCCGGGCGGCGCCGTGGTGCTGGACGGCAGCACGACGCTGCGGGACCTGACGACGCAGCTGGGATGGCCGTTTCCGCGCCAGCCGGGGGTCGAGACGCTGGCTGGATTCATGCTCGACCAACTCGGCCACATCCCCATTGCGGGCGAGTGCGTCGAGCATGCGGGGCGGTCGTTCCGGGTGGTTGAGATGGGCGGCCGCAGAATTGAGCGGGTGCGGGTGGAGGGGATCGCCGGGAGCGGCGAGGAGAAAGGCGCGACCGAGGACGATGGGCTGGAGGTTGCGGGATAGCTTGATCACTTAAGACTCTCTCCGCTTTAAGATCATGCCCTCACTGGAAGTTGCAAGGGCCTGTTCTTAGAGTCTTGAGCTTTGAGTTCAGAGCTATGAGTCAGACGAGACACTACAATCTTTCTATGGTGAAGCCGGTCATTGCCGCGGGACGTAGGTTGCTGGTGACGCTGCCGGTGCTTTGGCTGGTGGTGACGGTCGTCTTCCTGCTCATTCACCTTGTACCCGGCGATCCCATCGTGCAGATGCTGGGTGAGGGTGCGACAGCCGCGGATGTCGCTGCGCTGCGGCATGCGTACGGCTTCGATGCGCCTCTGCCGGTGCAGTATGGACGCTATATGGCGGGCGTGGCGCATGCGGATCTGGGGCAGTCGCTGCGGCTGCGGGATTCGGTGCTGCATCTGGTGGCGCAGCGATATCTCTATACACTGGCACTGGCCCTTGCCGCGCTGGCGCTGGGGATTGCAGCGGCGGTTCCGGCGGGCGTCTGGGCGGCGACGCATCGCGACGGCTGGCAGGATCGCACCGTCGGCGTCGTGTCTCTGGTCGGATTGTCCTTTCCCAACTTCGCGTTGGGGCCGTTGCTGATCCTGGCTTTCTCGATCGGCCTGGGCTGGCTGCCGGTCTCGGGTTCAGGGTCGGGATGGCAGTTCTTCACGCACTTGGTGCTTCCGGCGGTGACGCTGGGCAGTGGGTTGGCGGCCATTCTGACCCGCATGGTGCGGACTGCGATGCTCGAAGAGCTGGGGCAGGATTACATCCGCACGGCGCGCGCCAAGGGGCTTAGCGAGGGCGCGGTCGTGTACCGGCATGCGCTGCGCAACGCGCTCATTCCGGTGCTGACGGTGGTGGGACTGCAGTTCGGCAGCCTGCTGGCCGGGGCAATCGTGACCGAGACGATCTTCAGCCTGCCCGGCATCGGCCGCCTGACGCTGTCGGCGATCTCAAACCGCGATTATGCGCTGGTGCAGGGCTGCATTCTGGCGATCGGACTGACGTATGTCGCCGTGAACCTGCTGACCGATCTGGCGTATGTGGCGGTCAACCCGCGGATGAGGGTGGGATGAAAAAGAGCGGGATGAGGTCGATCGTGTGGGTGCTTTTCTGTGCGGGCGCGGCCTTCGCGCAGGAACCGGCCCCGAAGATGCAGGTGCCGAAGGTGGTTCCAGTGCCTCCGCTGCCTCCGCCTCGGCCGGCGACCGCGCCGGAGCCGGCCAGTCCGGCGGCGCAGACCGTGACCGATGCGCGGACGCATGTATCGTTTCGTCTGCCGCCCGGCTGGAACGTCGCGCACAGGGACGGCGAGGTGAGCAGCTTTCATCTCGATGCGCGCACCGCACCGCGACGTTCGGGGCTGCGCGCGGTTGCGAGCCTGGCCTTCAATCCGTTTCCGCGCTCGACCTTCAGCGGGGCGCTTTTCTACCTCAGCGCGACGCCGCACAGCACAGCCGCCGCCTGCGCGGCGCAGACCACCACCAGGCCGGAGACTCCGCTCGAAGGCGCGGTGATCGCGGATGTGAAGTTTTCGCGCGGCAAGGATGAGTCGGGCAAGATCTGCACCGAGGCTCGCGACCTGGCGTACACGGCGCTGCGCGGAGGAAGCTGTATCCGCTTCGACCTGGCGGTCAACTCGTTCTGCGGCGGCGAGGTGAGCGGCGCGGAAGACCTGACGGAGGCGCAGTTGAGCGCGCTGTTCAAGCGGCTGGAGGCAATTCTGGAGACGGTTCGGTTTTCGGGAAAGTGAGCAGATCGACCAGGTGCGGAATCATGTCGGAGATTTCGAGCAGCGCCAACGTCACCGGCAGCCTGAATCGTCGCGGCCCCGCGCTGCCGGGATTCAGGTACAGCACGCCGTTGCGAGTCGCGAAGCCGGGCTGGTGCGAGTGGCCGGAGATGACCGCGGCGATTCCGGCCGCTGCCGGGTTGATGTCGAGATCGTGCACCGAATGGACCAGATAGAACAGCCGTCCATCGAGCTCCACGGCTTCGGTCGGGGGCAGTTCGGCGCAGGGTCCGTGGGTGTCGATGTTGCCGCGAATCGCGGTGACGGGGGCGATCTCGCGGAGAGCGTCGAGTATCCCCGGATTGCCCACATCGCCCGCGTGCAGGATGTGTTCGACGCCGGAGAGCGCCGCCAGGGCTTCCGGGCGAAGCAGGCCGTGGGTGTCGGAGATGACGCCGAGCAGCATGGTTATAGTCCGGTGGTCAGGCGAGTGCGCGGATCGAGCAGGTCTCGCAATGCGTCGCCGATAAAGTTGAACGACAGCACCGCCAGCATGACCGCCAATGCCGGAGATACCACCATATGCGGCGAGTCGAAGAGGTGCGCACGAGCGTCGTTCAGCATCGATCCCCAGCTCGCGGCGGGTGCCGGAATGCCTAGGCCGAGGAAGCTGAGCGTCGCTTCCGCCAGCACCGCCCCGGCCATGCCGACGGCGGCCTGCACGATCAGCGGCTGCAGGATGTTCGGCAGGATGTGGCGGGCCAGGATGCGCAGGTCGGATGCGCCGAGCGCGCGGGCTGCCTCGACGAACTCGCGCTCGCGCACGGCCATCACCTGCGCTCGCACCAGCCGCGCGTAGTTGACCCAGCCGGAGATGGAGAGCGCGAGGATCAGGTTCACAAGTCCCGGCCCGAGAAAGGCGACGAAGGCGATCGCCAGCAGGATTCCGGGCAGCGCGAGGAAGGCGTTGGTGACGTAGACATTGAGAACGATGTCGGCGGCGCCGCCGTAGAAGCCGGCCAGGCAGCCGGCGATAAGTCCCACGCCCAGCGACAGCGCGACCACCGAGATGGCAACCACCAGCGAGATGCGCGCGCCGAACAAGGTGCGCGAGAGGATGTCGCGGCCGAGCTCGTCGGTGCCGAAGAGGTGGCCGTGCGCCGGGGCGGCCATGCGCAGGTCCAGGTTGAGCTGCGCGGGGTCGCAGGGCGCGAGCGCGGGGGCGAAGATGGCTGCGAGCACGAACGCGAGCAGCAGCAGGAGCCCCACTGCCGCAAGCGGCTGGCGCCGGGAGAACGAGGTGAGACGGTTTCCGATGGTCACGAGTCGACCTCCCATTCAATACATTTTCATAGTCAGCGCGGAGTACCGGTGCCAGCAGGCTACGGATTCGGCATCTCACAGTGAGACGTGCGAATCCTGCCTGTTATTCTTAACCTTAGCCGATAGCCCGCGGAGACTGAAGGGCACGCCGTGCGCCCGCTCCTGTTGGGTATCATTGTTGAAACAGTCAAGGAGTTATCTTTCCATGAGTCTCAAAGGGGAAAAAGCGGTTGTTTGCGGTGCCGGCGGGTTTATCGGTGGGCATCTTGTGAAGCACCTCATCGCCAGTGGCGTTGAAGTGGTCCGGGCAGTCGATATCAAGCCGCTGGACCATTGGTACCAGGAGACCGACGGTGTGGAGAATCTTTCGCTGGACCTGAAGAACCTGGACAACTGCATGCGCGCCACGGAAGGCGTCACGACGGTGTTCCAGCTGGCCGCCGACATGGGCGGCATGGGCTTTATCGAGAACAACAAGGCGCTGTGCATGCTCTCCGTGCTGACCAATACACACATGCTGATGGCGGCCAAGGAAAAAGGCGTCGACCGCTTCTTTTTCTCGTCGTCGGCCTGCGTCTACAACGGCGACAAGCAGACCAATCCGGATGTCGTCGCGTTGAAGGAAGAGGACGCCTACCCGGCGCTGCCGGAGGACGGATACGGCTGGGAGAAGCTCTTTTCGGAGCGCATGTGCCGCCACTTCCGGGAGGATTACGGCCTCGAAACCCGCGTCGCGCGCTACCACAACGTCTACGGACCGATGGGAACCTGGACCGGCGGACGCGAAAAGGCCCCGGCTGCCATGTGCCGCAAGGTCATCGAAGCCAAGATGAACGGCACCCAGGAGATCGAGATCTGGGGCGACGGCAAACAGACCCGCAGCTTTATGTACATCGACGACTGCACCAAAGGCACGGAGATGATCCTCGAGAGCGACATCCTGGAGCCGATCAACCTGGGCTCGGATGAACTGGTGACGATCAACCAACTGGTCGATCTGGCGGAAGAGATAGCCGGCGTGAAGCTGAAGCGCAATTACAACCCGGGCGCGCCCAAGGGCGTGAACGGGCGCAACAGCGACAACACCATGATTCTGGAAGAGCTGAAGTGGGAGCCTTCGATCCGCCTTCGCGATGGGCTCGAAAAGACCTATCACTGGATCGAAGAAGAGATGCGATCGGGGACGAAATCCTACGCATGAGCACATTGCCGATGGAATCCGCTACGAATCCGGGTTTGTTTCGCCGCATTCTGGGCGTCGACTTCTTCTACGGCAGCCCGCGGGATGCCATCGAGAGGATGCGCCACGGCGGCCTGCTGGTGGTGCCGGCGGCGCCCGCGCTCAAGGATCTGTCGACCAATGTTCAATACCGCGAGTCGCTGATCAATGCGGACTTGTCTATCACGGACTCGGCCTTCATGATCCTGATCTGGAACCTGATCGCGGGCGAACACCTGAAGCGGTTGTCGGGACTGGAATACCTGCGCGAGTTGCTGCATGAGACTGACGTGCGGCAGCCCGGCAACACGCTCTACATTATGGCCAGCCCCAGGAGCGCGCGGCTGAACCTGGAGTGGCTGGCGGAGCAGGGAATTCACGTTCCGCAGGAGTGCATCTACATGGCGCCGATGTATGGCGTCACGATCGACGATCCGGATCTGCTGGAGCGCGTCAACAAACTGCGCCCGCAGCATGTGATCGTCACGATCGGCGGCGGCACGCAGGAGCGGCTGGGGCTCTACCTGAAGCGCAACCTCGAATACCTGCCCGCGATCCACTGCATCGGGGCGGCGATTGCGTTCCTGAGCGGCGACCAGGTGCGGATCCCGGTCCTCGCGGACAAGTTGTACCTGGGCTGGCTGTATCGCTGCATCTCCGAGCCGAAGCGCTATGTGCCGCGTTACTGGGACGCGCGCAAGCTGTTTGGATTGATGATGAAGTACAAAAGCGAGATGCCGCCGCTGAAGGCGTAGCGGCGTAGGACACGAATGCAACCTTCGCCGCCGAGTTGGGTTATATCGGGCAGGAGTGATAACTGTGTTGCGAAGATCATCCGTTATTTTTCTCATCCTGTGCTGTGGACACCTGCTGCCGGGTGGAGCGCAGACCGTCTCCGAGCAATACCTGCTGGCGGCGGCGAATCAGGACCGCATGGCGCATCAGTTGCAGCCGTTGAAGATCGATGACCGTCTGGCGCTCGCCGCGCGAACCCACGCTTATCTGATGGCCGAGCATCGCGGGATCTCGCACCAGTTCGCGGGCGAGGACGATCTGGCTAAGCGGGCGGGTGACTCCGGCGCGCATTTCTCGCTGATTACCGAAAATGTCGCCGAGGCGTCGAACTCGGCGCTCATCCACGAGCTCTGGATGAACTCCGCCGGCCACCGCGCCAACCTGCTCGACCCGATGGTGGATTCGGTCGGAATCGCCGTGGTGCAGAAGAACGGGCAGCTTTATGCGGTCGAAGACTTCGCCCGCACGGTGGCGCAGTTGTCGATCGGGCAGCAGGAGGCGCAGGTGGCCGATCTGCTGGCGGCCGCCGGTCTGATGCCGGGCGGCAACAAGGCCGATGCGCGCCAGACCTGCACGATGTCGACCGGGTATGTCGGAACGCGGCAGCCGTGGTTCGTGATGCGCTACACCGCCAGCAGCCTTGATCGTTTGCCGCCGGAGCTGGCATCGCGGCTGGCGACGGGTAAGTATCACGAGGCAGTAGTGGGCGCGTGCGTGACGGGGAAGCAGACGCCGTTCACCAGCTACAGCCTGGCGGTTATGCTGTTTCCTTAGGTTTGAGCCCGGATTGATGTGTTGATCGTTTAAAGGTGTTATCTTGACGCTTTTGGGGCATTGCCCCAGGCTGTTATAGAACGGGCCTTCGGCCCTGAGACAAAGCCTGAATTTTCTATCTTCAGGCAAGGAGCTTCACCATGGCAACGGCAACAATGACTCCCCCTGCAACTCTGGCACCCGGCGGCGCATTTCTCATTACCTCTCCCACTCCGAACTCCTGCTTCTTTCCCGAGGATTTCACCGAAGAGCAGCGCCAGATCGCGCAGACGACCGCCGACTTCGCCGCGAATGAAGTCCTGCCGCAGCTCGCGGCGATCGAGGCCAAGGACTTCACCGTGATCCGCAGGCTCTTCCAGCATGCCTCCAATCTCGGCCTGACCGCGGTCGATATTCCCGAGGAGTACGGCGGCCTGGAGATGGACAAGGCGACCTCCGCCCTGATCGTCGAGAACATGGCAAACAACGGCAGCTTCGGCACAGCGTTCTCCGCGCACACCGGTATCGGGATTCTGCCGCTGGTCTGGTACGGCACGCATGAGCAGAAGGCGAAGTACCTGCCCAGACTGGCCGACGGAACCTTCATCGGGGCCTATGCGCTGTCGGAGTCTTCCTCCGGCTCTGACGCACTGAACGCCGGCACGCGCGCGGTATTGTCGGAGGACGGACAGAGCTACACCCTGAACGGCGAGAAGATGTGGATCACCAACGGAGGTTTCGCCGACCTGTTCACCATCTTCGCCAAGTGCCTGGTCACGGAGGGCAAGAACGCGGGCAAGGAGCGGCTGACGGCGTTCCTCGTCGAGCGCGGGACGCCTGGCTTCACGAACGGTAAGGAGGAGCACAAGCTCGGCATCCGCGGCAGTTCGACGACATCGCTCATCCTTACAGATTGTAAAATTCCAGCGTCGAACCTGCTCGGCGAGGTCGGCAACGGACACCACATCGCGTTCAACATCCTGAACGTGGGCCGGTACAAGCTGGGCAACGCCGTGCTCGGCGGCTCGAAGACTGCCTTCAACAACGCCATGCGCTATGCGAAGGAGCGCAAGGCCTTCGGCAAGACCATCTCCGAGTTCGGCCTGATCCAGGAGAAGCTGGCCAACATGGCGACCGGCATCTTCGTCTCGGAGTCCATCTGCTACCGCACCGTCGGTTTGATCGATCAGGCGCTGACGGGCGTGGACAAGGACGATACGAAGGAGATTCAAAAGCGCATCGAGGACTATGCGGTCGAGTGCTCGATCGTCAAGGTCGCCGCGTCGGAGATCCTCGATTATGTGGTCGACGAGACGGTGCAGATCTTCGGCGGCTACGGCTATGTGGAGGAGTATCCGGCTGAGCGCTTTTATCGCGATGCCCGCATCAACCGAATCTTCGAGGGTACCAACGAGATCAACCGGCTCATCATTACCGGCATGCTGATCAAGTCGGCGATGGCCGGCAAGGTGGCGCTGATGCCCGCGATCAAGGCCATCATGGACGAGGTGATGTCCGGGCCCAGCGAGAAGGAAGACCGCGAGGGACCACTAGCTGCGGAGTACGATCTGCTGGCCGCGGCCAAGAAGCTGACGCTCTTCACCGCAGGCGCCGCGGTGCAGAAGTACATGCAGAAGATCGCCGACGAGCAGGAGGTGATGGGCGCCCTCTCGGACATGATCATCAGCGTCTACACCATGGAGTCGGCGATCCTGCGTGCGGATAAGATCGGCAATCGGGGAAACGGCGTGGCTATCGCCATGGCGCGCATTCACGCTGCGGCGGCGTTCGATACGCTGGAGCGTTCGGCGCGCACCATCGTGGCGGCGATTGCCGAGGGCGACATGGCGCGGACGCAGTTCGCGATCCTGCGGCGTCTCGCGAAGCACGATCCGGCGGATACGATCGCGCTGCGCAGGCAGGTTGCGCAACACTTCATCCGCGCCGGCAAGTACGTGCTGTAGCAGTTCGTGGCGAAAACGAATGCACAGTAATTTGTGCACCAAAGAAAGACCTCCTTATCCACATAAGGAGGTCTTTCGTCTTGCCAAGCGCGCCGCGGGATGCGACCATCTCCCTAATATGAGACTCGCGATATCTGGGATTGGCCGCTGGCGGATCCTCACGCTTCTTGCGGCAGCGGTTGTGTGCACCGGTGCGCCAGGGTTGTCGGCTTCCGCGCAGCAGCAGGCTCCGCGCACCACGCTGGTGACTCGCTCTGCCGATGCCCTGACGGGTGCCGTCGACGCTGGGCCGGTGCCGTCATCGCAGAGGCTCGCCCTTACGCTTACCCTGGCGCCCAGCGACGCGCAGACCGCGGCGCTCGACCAGTTTTTGACCGATGTCCAGACTTCTTCATCACCCAGTTTTCGCAAGTGGCTGACGCCGCGGCAGTTTGCCGCGAGCTACGGGCCAGCGCCGGATCGCGTCGCCGCAGCGACCGCCTGGCTGCAGGCGCAGGGGCTAAGTGTCGACGCCGTTTCGCCTTCGGGAATGCGGCTTTCCGTCTCGGGTTTTGCAGCGCAGGCGCAGGCTGCTTTCGCGGTTTCGCTGCATACCTATCAGATCAAGGGTGCGCTCGCGTTCGCGAATACGGAGCAACCGTCGCTGCCGGCAGAGGCTGCGGATTACTTCCAGTCGATCGAAGGACTCGACAACCTTGGCGGCTCGTCGGCGCCGATCGCCGCGCTGGCCGCTCTCGTGGACGGCAATGCTTCGCCGGTTCTGACCGTGGATGCCGCGCAAAGCGCTGGCACGATATCGGCGTCGCGCATCGCGGCGTACAGCGCGCTTTTCCGTCAGGCGGCTGCGCAGGGAATTACCCCAATCGTCCTGCCGGCCAGCGGAGTTCCCACCACGCTGCCTGAAGTGACCGCGCTGGTCCTGCCGGGTGCGACTGCCGATACCTCCACGCCGGTGGCCGCGCGTCCCGCATGGCAGAATGCGCCGGGGCTTCCGGCGGATGGACTGCGCCACGCGCCTGACCTGACGGTACCTTCGTTGGCCGCGTTTCAGCAGGCGCTGGCGACCATCGCCGCGAAGGTGGGTGGACGGCTGGGGAATATCAATCCCGTCCTGTATGAACTGGCTCCCGTCGCAGGCCTCTACACGCAGCCGGATAACGCCGCGGCCGGAACCTGGGAGGCGGCGACCGGCCTTGGGCTCATCGACACGGCGGCGTTCGTGAAGGCGTATCCGTACGGCACCGGCACAAACAATCTGCAGATTCAGAGCTCGGTCGGCAGCCCGACCCACGGGCAGAGCTTTACGCTGACGGCAACGGTAGTCTCGACCAACGGCGGGTCCGTTCCGACGGGCACGATCACCTTTAGCGCTCCGCAGAGCGGCTTCACCTCAACTTCGGTCACCGTCAACGGCAGCGGCATCGCGCAGTGGACGTCGAACCTGTTACCCGGCGGCATGTACACCGTTACGGCAACGTACTCCGGCGATGGCAACTACGCTCCGGGAACCGCGTCGATCACGCTGACTGTTCAGCCGGAGGCGGCGAACTTTACCCTGAGCGCGCCGTCCAGCACTACACTGGGCGCCAGCTTTACCGCGACGGCCGCGGCTACGTCGTCCTCCGGCGTTGGATCGCCCAACGTCAACATTACCGTCACGCCCTCGGGCATCACCGGCGCGACGGCGACGACGCAGACCATCTCGGGCGGCGCCTCGGCGCAGTTTACCTACACGGCGATTCAGGCAGGCAGCGTCAACCTGCAGGCAAGCTGCTCGCCCAACGACCAGAGCTTTACCTGCTACACGCCGCAGAGCGCCAGCATCACGGTTTCGCAGGCTACGCCGACTGTAGCGCTGACCATCTCGCCTGCCAAGCCGACCGCCGGGCAGCAGGTGAGCTTTGCCGCGACGGTTACGGGCGTGACGGGCATTTCACCCACGGGAAGCGTTCAGTTTTTCGACGGTACAACGTCGATCGGCTTCGGCGGCGCGCCATCAGCGACCTACACCGGCACGCTGAGCGCGGGCGCCAGCCATTCGCTCAGCGCGGTCTACCTGGGCGACAGCAACTACCTGAAGGCGACATCGAGCGTCATCCCAACGGCTGTTGGGACCGCACCCACTGCGACCGTAGTCAGCGCCTCGGCGACCTCGGCACCCTACGGGCAGAGTGTGACGCTGAACATCACGGTCAGCGGCAGCACGGTGGTAAACGGCACGCAGCCGACGGGGACGCTCACCTTCACCGGCGCAGGCTCCACGACCACGTCCGCTATCTCAGGCGGCAGCGCCAGCGTGACGCTCAACAATCTGGCGGTGGGCACGTACACCATCGGCACGACCTACTCGGGCGATACCAACTACGCGGGCAGCACGGGCAATACGGTTACGGTCAATGTCACGCAATCGACCGCAAGCCTGAATCCCTCCATTTCGACCACCAGCTTTACCAATGGCAGCACGGCAACACTGACAGTGACCGTTACGCTGCCCGGCAATGCGCAACTGCCCAGCGGCAGCACGTTTATCGCGACCATTGTCGGAATTACGGGCGCGTCTTATACCGGAACGTTCGCCATTAATAGCGGAGGCAATACCGGAACGGGTGCTGTCACCATCCCCGCGCCGATTGCCGGTTCGTACACGCTGCAGATCACCTGCGGGACCAGCGCCAACTTCACCTGCACCCCGGCAAGCCTGGCCATCAGCAGCACCGCGACCACAGGCACGACCGGAACGTCCACCGGTACCACGCTCACTACGACCACGCTCGCGATCAGCCCCATCACGCCCACCGCCGGGCAGGCCGTCACCTTTACGGCGACGGTCTCGGCGTCAGCGAACGCGATTGCCGCCAATCCCCTTGCGGGCACCGTCAACTTCTACGACGGAACCACGCTGATCGGCTCGGCGACGGTAGGCGCGGGCGGTATTGCGACCGCGTCCATCTCCCTGACTGCCGGCACATCCGCGCAGTCGCTTACCGCCCAATATCAGGGGAACACCGTCTACGCCGGCAGCACCTCGAATGCGGTGCCGGTTACGATTGCCGCCTCGGCAGCAGTGGTTACGCTGACTTCGAATGTTACCTCGACTCTCGCTGGGACAAGCGTCGTGCTGACGGCGACGGTCACGGGCTCGACTTCAACCGGCATAGCGCCCACCGGCACGGTTTCGTTCTATCTCGGGGGTGCGACGCCGGCGCTGGTCGGTACGGCGTCGGTTGGGTCCATCGGAAACGGCATCGGCACAGCGGTTTTCTCGACCTCGAACCTGCCCGCCGGCGCGCTCACCCTCTACGCGGTCTATAAGGGCGACTCGAACTTCAGCTCCGCCACCTCGAACTCCATCACGCTCGGCCTGTCGGATTACAGCGTCAGCTTCGTTCCGCAGACGCTGACTCTGACGCAGGGAAGTTCGGGGACCGCAACGGCTGTCGTCTCGCTCATCGACAACTTTCCGGGTACGGTCATCTTCGGCTGCACGCCGCCGCCGAATTACGAGATCACCTGCAGCTTCAGTCCGGCGACAGTGACGGGCGGCGGTTCGACCACCCTGACCGTCAACACCACCAGGGCAAAGAGCCAGTCCGTCGATAGCGGCGAACGAGCCTCGCTGGGCGCGACCGGCGGAGTGACCCTGGCAGCATTATGCTGCCTGTTGCTGCCGACCGGGCGGCGTAGGCTGCCGGCATTGCTGCTCCTGCTGCTGGCTTTGGGGCTGACGATGAACCTGGGCTGCTCGGCGAACAACTTCAACCCGATTGCCGCAGCAAACGCCGGTACGCCATATGGCACGACGCTGCTGACAATCGATACCGCTGGAGCCACCGGCGGGGTGACGGTGCGGCATGACTATACCTTCCAGGTGACGATCCAGTGAGGCCCGCGCCATTCGTGCTATAGTGCTGTAGTGCGAAATGGAGTTGCTATGAGTCAGCAACAGGAAACAGTTGCAACTGTCAAGGTGATCGGCGCGAACGGGCAGATTTCACTCGGAAAGCGATTTGCCGGAAGACAAGTGCTTGTCGAAGAGCCTGAGCCAGGCGTCTGGGTGGTGAGGACCGCGACAGTAATTCCGGACAATGAGCGCTGGTTGCTTGATCCGAAGGCAGTGGCGGACTATCAGGCGGGTATAGCGTGGGCGGCGGCAAACCCGCCGGATGACAGCAACGTCGACGAGATATTGGAAAGACTTAATGCCACGCTCTGACAGGATGGGCCTGGTAAGGTTTGACCTGAACAACACCACCTTCCTCGACAACTTATTCAATCTGCAAAAACAGGAACGGCATTCCGTCATGGAGACGCTGAATAAGCTGAGACAGATGAGCTGGATCAGATCTATCGTGACAATGGACTGAAATGGGAGAAGATTCTCGGCGTTCCGCCTCCGCCTGGGATTTCCGCTACATACTCGTTGCGTATCACTCAAGCCCTCCGCGCGACGGCATATCGCGACGGCGATTGGCTCCGATTGATCAGCATCCCGCCTGATCACGATGCTACTTACGGAAGGAAGTGATGGGACGCGTTACTTCTCGCCCGCCAACGCCATAAAGAATTCCTGCGAGTTGAACGCCTCGCCTGGTTGTTTCACCCTCACATAGTCTCCATCCGGTAGCAGCATGCGAGCCTTCACGTTGTCCTTCAGGTAGCTTTGCAGGATTTCGTCATGCAATCGTACCGAGAGCTTTTCGTCTTCGACAGGGAACACGACCTCGCAGCGCTCGTACAGGTTGCGGGTCATCCAGTCGGCGCTGCCGCAGAAGACCTGCCGTTCGCCGCCGTTCTCGAACTCGAAGATGCGGCTGTGTTCGAGGTACCGGCCGACGATCGACAACACCCGGATCGTCTCGCTCATGCCCTTGACTCCCGGCCGCAGAGTACATATTGAAAGGACGATCAGCTAGATCTCCACTCCCGCCTGCGAGGCCGCGTAAAGCGCCTCAATCGTCTTCTGCTCCAGCAGTCCATTCATCTTGGCGACGATCTTTGCCGGTCGTCCGGCGCGCGCGTGTTCGGCCTCGCGCTCGATCAGCTTCAGCAACTCCGGCGCGAATGTCAACGGCGCGACCAACAGGGGCAGGTAGGCATCCGGCTCGGCTTCGGCTTCGGCGGTGAGGTAGTTGAAGACGCGCTGCACGGCTTTGGTCAGCTCGCGGTTCGAGGTCAGCAGGCTGATATCGGTATAAAACCGCGCTGTGACAGGGTTATAGTTGCCCGTGCCGAGATGCGCGTAGCGCCGGACTACGCCGTCGGGATCGCGCCGCACCAGCAGCGACAGCTTGCAGTGCGTCTTCAGCCCGAAGATGCCGTGGAAGACGCCCACGCCTGCATCTTCGAGTTCGCGCGCCCAGCGGATGTTGGAGTCTTCGTCGAAGCGCGCCATCAGCTCGACCACCACCGTCACGTCTTTGCTTTGTGCGGCCTGGATCAGGGCGCGGAAGATCGGCGAATCCTTGCTGGTGCGATAGAGCGTCTGCTTCATCGAGATGACGGCTTCATCGCGCGCGCCCAGTTCGATAAACTCTTCAACGGTGCGGTAGCTATCGAAGGGATGGTGCAGCAGCACGTCGTTCCTGCGCAGCTCCGCGAACAGATCTTCGGAATTCGTGGCCAGTCGATACTGGCGGCCCGAGAACGGCGGATACTTCAGCGCGGGGATCTTCGCCTCGGAGTAGAGATTCATCAGCCGGGACAGGTTTACCGGGCCGTCGGTCCTGAAGACCTGCCACGCGTCCAGCTCGAAGTTGGTGCGCAGCCGTTCGACCATGTCATCCGATGCCGTGCTCTCGATTTCGAGCCGCACCGCGTCGCCTTTGCGTCGATTGTGCAGTTCCTCGCGCACGCTTTCGAGCACGCTGCGCGACTCTTCTTCCTGCATGTACAGGTTGCTGTTGCGGGTGACGCGGAAGGCAGCCTCGTCCAGCACTTCGTAGCCGCGAAACATCTTCTCCACCTGCGATTCGATCAGTTCGTGCAGCAGGATGAAGTCGCACTTGCCGGCCGCGGCGGGCAGCGCGATCAGCCTCGGCAGGCTGCGCGGGACAGTAACCACACCCAGCACCGTCCCGGGCCTGGATCCCGCGGGACCGCGCCGCTTATGGCGCAGCAGCAGCGCAATGCACAGCGCTTTGTTCAGCACGCGCGGGAAGGGGTGCGAAGGGTCGATGGTTACCGGCGTCAGCAGCGGGTCGACCTCATCCTGGTAGAAGGTTTCAGCGTGCCGGCGAGCGGCGGGGCCAAGCTCCTTCCAGCGCAGCACGTGCACCCCGGCTTCGGCCAGCGACGGGATGAGCTGCTCGTTCCAGCAGCGATACTGGTCGGCGACGAAGGTTGCCATCGCCTTGCTGAGGCGCACCAGCCGCTCTTCGGTGGTGAAGCCGCCCTCGTCCTGGCCATTGCCGGTGCCGTCTTCGATGCGCTGCAGAATACCGGCCACGCGAATTTCGACGAACTCGTCAAGATTGCTGGCCGTAATGGCGAGAAACTTAACGCGTTCGAGCAGCGGATTGGTCTCATCCTGCGCCTCTTCGAGCACCCGCCCGTTGAACTTCAACCAGCTCTCGTCGCGGTTGAAGTAGCGCCCTTCGGGCGTTGGTGCAGGCTTGGCCGCCGTCTTTTTACGAGTCGTCATAGCTTGCACAAGCCTATCGCAGTGGTGTTAAGAGACTGAAAATATACACTCGATGGATGATCACCCTCTTCGAACTTACGCTGATCCACGCGCCCATCGAGCGCTGCTTCGACCTGTCGCGTTCGGTGGAGGTGCATGTGCTCGGCAATGTGCATTTTGGCGAGCAGGCGGTGGCGCTTGAAGGCCACGCCAGCGGCCTGCTCGGGCTCGGCGACGAGGTGACATGGCGGGCGAGACACTTCGGCGTGCGTCAGCGCCTCACCTCACGCATCACCCGGTTCGACCCGCCGCACGCCTTTCAGGACACCATGCTGCGCGGCGCCTTCGCCCATATGCAGCACGACCACTTCTTCCGTGCCCGGACAGGCGGCTGGACCGAGATGCGCGACGTCTTTCGCTTCGCCGCGCCGCTTCCGGTGCTCGGCATCATCGCCGAACGCATGGTGCTGGAGCGCTATATGCGCAACCTGCTGCACGAGAGGAACGACGTCATCAAGCAGGTGGCGGAATCCAACGATTGGCAGCGATTCCTATAGGCGGAACAGACTGCGGATGCGTGCGCCTGCCGCGTTCCTCAAGGCCATCGCGTAGCATCGAAGCATGATCTTCAAAGTCGATAAATCCGAGCCGCGCGAGATTTACAACATGATGATCGGCCTGATCGCCCCGCGGCCGATTGCGCTCATCACCAGCTTTAACGAGCAGGGCAAGCTCAACGCCGCGCCCTTCAGCGCCTATAACTATCTCTGCACCGATCCGCCGATCGTCGGTATCGGCGTGACCAACCGGCCGGGCACGCGCACGCCCAAGGACACAGCGCACAACATCCGCATGACGGGCGAGTTCGTCGTCAACGTCGTCACCGAAGACCTGCTGCCGCAGATGAACCTCTGCGCGACGGACTTTCCCGCGGAGATCGACGAATTGGAGATGGCAGGGCTGGAGACCGCGCCCTCCACGGTCGTCAAAGTCCCGCGCATCAAGCGGGCGCATGCGGCGCTTGAGTGCGTCGAGCACACCACGCTCGAGATCGGCCGCTCGCGCATCATTCTTGGGCGTATTGTGTCCATGTATGTTGAAGATGAGTTCGTCGATGCTGCCGGGCCCTACATCAAGGCCGAAGAGCTGCATGCGGTCGGCCGCATGAACGGGTTAGGCGCGTATGTGAAGACGCGCGACTCATTCCTGCAACAGCCGCGCATCTCGTATGAGGAGTGGCAGCAGGGAAAGCGGTAGAGCGAAAGACGACCGCGGATCAGCGCGAAGAACACGGATTAAAGGCTTGATCCGTGTGGCTCAATGTGAATCCGTGGTCGCTTTGTTCTTTCTACAAGGTCGGCTGCGGCTTCAGGCCACTGCGGGAAGTCGAACTCGAAGCCATGTTGCAGCAGTACCGAGGGCACGGCGCGCCGGCTCTTCAGGATCAGCTCCGTCTCGGTGCGCATGAAGACGGCGCCAATCTCCAGCATCCATGCTGTCGCCGGCAAGCCGAAGCGCACACCCCAGGCCTGGCGCAGAGTGCGTAGAAAGTCGCGGTTGGACAGAGGATTGGGCGCGGTGAAGTTGACGGGGCCGGCGATCTCGGGATGCGCGAGCACGAACTCGGTGGCGCGGCAGTAGTCGCGGTCGTGGATCCAGGAGACGTACTGCTTGCCCGAGCCTTCGGTGCCGCCCAGGCCCATGCGCACCAGCTTCGAGAGCACGGAGAAGACGCCGCCCGCGTCGGGGCTCATGGTCATGGACGAGCGCAGCGCTACCTTGCGCGTGGCTGGCGTGGAGGACGCGTAGAACGCCTCTTCCCAGCGGCGGGCTACGTCGATCGAGAAATTCCAGGTGTCGGGCACGCCGGGTTCGTCGCCGCCCAGCTCGCCGCTGAATTCGTCCTGTGGGCGGTCGAGCGTATGGCGGTAGAAGGTTGATGTGCTGGCATTCATCCAGACCTTGGGTGGCCGCTTGCACAGCTCGATGGCGCGTCCGAGCAGCAGTGTCGGCACGATGCGCGAGTCGATGATCTCGCGGCGATTCGCCGGCGTGTATCGGCAGTTCACGCTGCGACCGGAGAGATGGATAACGGCATCGGCATCTTCGAGGGTGGCGGTCCAGTCGGGGGACAGGGTGAGGCCGTCCCAGGGAAGGGTCTGCCACGGTGCGGGCTTTGGGCTGCGGGAGAGGAGGGTGACGTGGTGTCCGGCGGCGTGGAGGTGGCGGGCGAGGATGGTGCCGACCTGGCCGGAGCCTCCGGGAATGACGATGCGCATGGAGGGAGTATATTCTTGCGGCTGATAGCTTCCGATATTGCGACTTCTCGGGACTCACTAAGGCCAATCCCGCACCGCATCCTATGCCCGTTCCAGCAATCTCATGCGATGCATATGTTGATGCGGCGGCGTGCCGAACATTCGTTGATACTCGCGGCTAAATTGTGATGGTGAACCGTAACCTACTTCATAGCCTGCAGAAGCCGCATCTTTGC
>CAXTMK010000062.1:0-25499 GCA_964245315.1 uncultured Acidobacteriaceae bacterium
ATGTGGGGCAGGGAGATCTGGCGGTCGCGGATGCCAGGAAAGTTGGCGGTGGACCCACTCATCGCGAGAGACAAGAACGCGATGAAAGGGGCACGAGTGATTTTGTGGTTGGTTTGTCGACGCATACCGAGCAGCAGGTGCGGGCGGCGGATGCGGCGGACGCCGATTATGTGGCGACTGGGCCTGTCTTCGCCACCGGCACCAAGGCTGATGCGGAGGCGGTGGTGGGGTTGGAAGGCGTAAGGCGAGCACGGGCGCTGACGCGCAAGCCGCTGGTGGCCATCGGCGGGATTACGCGGGAAAACTGCCGCAGCGTGGTGGACGCGGGGGCGGATTCGGTTGCGGTTATCTCGGGGCTGCTGGTGCAAGGTGAGACCGTGGAGAGCGTGGCGCGGGAGTTCCTACGGATTCTGGGCTGAGAGCGGCGCCGCTCACCTCGCTCTGCCCATCGGCTTCTTCTTGTCCATCACCGCGATCTTGCCGGATCCGCTCCCGCCGCTCTGCTCGACCATCCATGCATCCAGCAGGCTGCGCTTAAAACGCCAGCGATTGCCCAGCTTAAAGGCCGGTATCAGCCCCTCGCTCGCATACCGGTAGAGCGTATCGGCGCTGATCCCCAGATATTCGGACGCCTGCCGGATGTCCATCACCTCGCGCAGCATCGCATGGACCGCACTCGCCATCGTCAAACCTCACTGGCCTTTTTGTACCCTCTTTTCCACCGCAGCACAATACCTTCTTCAACACCCGGCCTTCCACCACTCCGACCAGACTTCTCCCACCTCTGTGGGCACACCCGGCACCGGCGAAAAGATCCGAATCTGTTTCGCTTTCGCGATCTCCCAGACGCGTTCGATCGGCTGCCGCCACGCATGCAGCGCCAGGTCGAACAGTCCCCAGTGAATCGGCATCAACACCCCGCCCCCGAGCGCCTCGAAAGCTTCGAGAGCACCGTCAGGCCCCATATGGATATCGCGCCATGCCTCGTTGAATGCCCCGATTTCCAGCATCACCAGGTCAAACCCGCCAAACTCCTTCGCGATGGCCGCGAATCCCGGCCAGAGACCCGAGTCCGCCCCGCAATACACCTGGTGATGATCGGTCCGCAGCACGTAGGCCGTCCACAGCGTCTCATTCCGATTCCTCAGGCTGCGCCCGGAGAAATGCCGCGCCGGCACCGCCGTAATCGTCATGGAACCGATGTCCACCGGTTGCGTCCAATCCACTTCGGTGATGCGTCCCGGTGCCACGCCAAAGCTCTGGAGGATCGCTCCCACACCCAGGGGCGCCACCCAGCGTGTCTCCGGCTGCAGCCTCGCCAGCGCCCGCACTGTCTCCTCGCCAAGATGGTCGTAATGGTCGTGCGAGAGCAGAACCGCATCCACCTTCGGCATCTCCTCCAGGCGCATCGTGGGCCGGAAGAACCGCTTCGGCCCCAAAAACGAGAACGGCGACGCCCGCTCGTCCCACACTGGATCGAGCAGGATCCGCACCCCGTCCATCTCCACCAGCAGCGACGAGTGCCCGAACCACGTCACCCGCAGTCCGCTCTCGGACGCCCGTTCGTACAGCGAGACATCCGTCAGAAACGGCCCCAGCGGCTGCTTCGGCTCACGTTCCCTGCGATTCAGAAAGAACTGCGGCAATACCTTCAACATCGTCGTGAAGCCACCCACCCGCGTCTTGACCGGAGCTTGAAACTTCCGCCCCACCTTCTTCGCCCGTTCCAATATCACCATGTATTCAGGATACCCGTCCTTGAACCGGCAATCGGTATCCGCACATTGCTCCAATGCATATATATTGATTCGTCATAGAGCAGCAAAGGAGAAAACATGGACGTCCACGGAGTGAAAGCCAACGGCAAAAACGGCGGTGGCTGGGGATCGGCGGTCATGGACATCGCCTGATCGAGAGCCCCACTGGCGACGCTTCCTTACTCCACCCGAACCGACGTATATCCTTTTTTCTCCAGCATCTTCTGCACACTGTCCGGCCCTGCCAGGTGCGCCGCGCCGACGGTCACAAAGACCGTGCCCGTCTTCGGGTCCTTCAACAAATCCGCGAGCACATCCGCGAAGTGTTCATTACGCTTCAGCAGCAGCCTGTCGTACAGCGCCGGATGCTTCGCCTGCATGTCGCCGTTCTCAGTCGCGGCAATCTTGTCGACATCGCCGCGTTCCCATTCCGCCACCATGTCGTCCATGCGCCCTGCGCTTTTGGGCAGGTCAATGAGCGTCTGATGCAGCAGCTCCACCTGCTCCGCCTCGGGAAAATCCGCCAGATAGTGCAGCTGCTGCTCCGCCGTTTCGAATCCCAGCACCGACTTGCCCGCGGTCTTCGACTCGGCCAGGATCTTTTGATCCACGCCGCTGTCCGGCTGGTACCCGGCCTGGATCGCGGGCAGCACCGACAAGGTCAGGTACACCAGCCACGGCCGCATCGGCTCGAACGCCTCCTCGCCGGGCGCGCCCAGGGACTTCACCGCCGCGTCCATCAGATCCACGTCGGCCTTCGAAATCTTCGTCGAAAGCGGACGTTCCGGGTCCATCCCCATCTGTAGCACCATTGGCTGCAGCTTCTGCACGGCATCCGGATCGATATCCGCAACCTCGAGGTAGATCGTGTCGCTCGCCCCGAGCGCGGCCTTCACCTTAGCCGTCTCCCACTGCACGCCGGCCTTCATGACGTGGATCGAGCCGAACAGGTAAACGGTCCCATGCACCCCCTTCACCGACCACATTGCCGGAGTAGCCATGGTCTGCACCGCCGGCGTCTGCGCCGAGCAAATGCCAGCCACCAGCAACACCACCCATACCATTCCCTTCATAACCCTCCGTCACACACGCGTACCCCGGACCCCTATCCTTTTGCCGTCGCCTCATCCTTATAAAACTCGGCGATCTCCTTTTCGTATTTCTTCTCCACGACTCTCCGCTTCATCTTCATGCTGGGCGTCAGCTCCCCGCTCTCGATCGACCACTCATCCGGCACGACAGTAATGCGCTTTAGCGTCTCATGGTGCCCCAGCGTCTTATTCACCGACTCCACAATCCGTCCATACTCCGCCACCACCTTCGGGTCTTTGACCAGGGCCGCGCGGTCCCCCGCGGCAATCCCCTGCCCCTTGGCCCACGCTTCCATCGCCTGGTATGTCGGCGACATCAGCCCGCACGCGAACTTGTGATTGTCCCCCACTACGTCTGCCTGCCCGATCAGCGTATTCGCCTTCAGCTTGCCCTCGATCGGCCCTGGCGCAATCATCTTGCCGCCGCTCGTCTTGAGGATCTCCTTCTTTCGATCCGTGATCGAGAGGTAGCCATCCTCATCAATCTTCCCGATGTCCCCTGTCTTGAACCATCCGTCCTCGGTAAATTCCTTCGCCGTCTCCTCGGGCTTCTGCCAGTAGCTGTGGAAGATCGACGGTCCCTTCAGTTCCATCTCGCCGTCCGCGGCAAACCGCACCTGCACGTTTTCGAGCGCGCGCCCGATGGTGTTCAGCTTGTTCCCCTGCGGCGAGTTGAAGCTCACCACCGGGCTGGTTTCGGTAAGGCCATAACCCTCGTAGATGCGAATCCCAACATCCGCAAACCATCCCGCTGAATCCATTCCCAGCGGCGCCGACCCCGACACAAATTTGGAAACCCGCCCGCCAAACGCCTCATGGATCTTCGAGAACACCAGCTTGTGCGCTATCGAATGCGAGAGCCCGCTGGGCGTCTTGCCGTCGACCACCTCGTGCCGGTGCTTCGAGCCCACGCCCAGTGCCCAGTTCAGAATTGTCTTTTTGAAGCCGGTCGACTTACCCTCCACCCCCTGGCGAATCTTCTCGAAGACCCGCGGCACGCCCACAAAGAACGTCGGCCGAATCGCCTTCATCGCCGCCGGCAGGTTGTCGAACTTCGGGCAATACGCGACCAGAGCCCCGATCGTCAGCAGCGCGTAGTCCACATGCCGCTCGAACACATGCGACAAGGGCAGATACGAGATCAGCACATCCTGATCCGTCACCCCAAACTGCGGCACCGCCAGGTTGACGTTGCTCGCCAGATTGCCGTGCGTCAGCTCCACACCCTTGGGATTCCCGGTCGTGCCCGACGTGTAGATAATCGTGCAAAGCTCCTCCGGCTTCGCGGACGCCACCATCGCGTCGAAGCCCGCATCGCGCGCCTGCTTCGCCTTCGCCGCCGCCTTCAGATCCCCAAAGCTCGCCGCCTTCTCGAACTTGCCCTCATCCATCACCAGCACATGCTGCAGATCCGGCGTATCCCCGCACGCCGCCAGCTTCTCCAACTGTTCTTTATTCGAGACCACCGCAATCCTGGCACCGGAATCTTTGACCATGTAGCCGATCTGCTCGGCGCCCAACGTCGCATACAGCGGAGCGTCGACCGCTCCTACGGCCAGCGCGGCGAAGTCCGTCACCTGCCACTCCCAGCGATTTTCGCTCAGGATGACGATGCGGTCGCCCTTCACCACGCCCCACTCCCTGAACTGGTCGGCCACCGCCCTTACCCAGCCATACATCTCATCCGACGAGATCGGCAACCACGCTCCCGACGCGTCCTGCCAGCGCACCACTTCCTTCTTGCCCCGCGCCAGCGTCCGCGCCACAACATCGTTCACCGTAGTCAATCCCAAACTCGTCATCGTCTCTCCTGTATCCCTACGCCCTGGACCCTACCCCATTCAACACCACATCGATCACCTGTGCCGCTGTACTCTTCGCCTCATACTCCCGTCCCGTAAAGACCGCCGAGCTCAACAGCTCATCGATCGCCCCGAACAGACAGTGCGCCACCACTCCATCCGACACATCCCGCCGAAACACTCCCTCCTGCTGCCCGCGCCGTACCACCTCGCGCACCACCTGGATATACCTCACCAGATGATGATGCGAAAACTCGGCGATAAATCTCGCGCTTTGCCGCATTTCCGTCTGCATCAGGATCGCCATACTTCGATTCACGCCGGCGCTTTCGAGATGCAGCCGCGCGATAAACTCCAGTTGCTCCCGCGGCCCGGTCAACGTCAGGAACTCACGCTCCACCTGCTCGTGAAAGCGCCCGACGGTAGTATCGATCGCTTTCTTCAGCACCTCATCCTTATTCTTGAAGTAGAGATAGATGGTCCCATCGGCCACGCCCGCCCGCGCCGCAATCGCGCTCACCGGCGAGTTGAAGTACCCTCGTTCCGCGATCACCTCCACCGCCGCGTCGAGAATCCGCTGGTACTTCTCCGGAGGCGAAGCAGGATCGACCGTCTCGGCTTTGGCCTCCACCCGTTTCAACGCACACCTCGTCCCGCAACTCTAATGAATGTGCCCTGAATTTGCCAACTAAGCGGCGGAGTGAATCTTCACCGCAACAGTTAAACTAGAGCAGGACCTGATTTCGGAGGTATCCTTCAGTGAATCACAGTTCCTGTTGCTTTCGGATCGCCAGAATCTGCTTCAGGTGATGCCGTCCGTGAATCAGGTGGAAGCGCCTCCAATGCTGCATGGAAAGCGGTCCCAGAACAAGGTGCGAGACGGCGCGCCGATTGCCGAAGATGCGTTCAGCCTCGGCGGCCATTCCATCCAGCTTTACCAACTCAGCGGTTACCTTCGAAGCCAGTTCGTCTCCGCTGCGCAGGGTCGTGGGCACGGCGGGCGAGGCAAACTCAGGAGCCTCGCGTCCTGCGGGGAAGCGCCCTAACCTGATGACGTAGAACTGACCGATGCGCTGCCGAAGAGTCGGCTTAGCCTGGGTGCCGCTGCGCTTGTCTACCCGCGCCTTGATTGCGGGAGTGCTTCCCCGATAGGTGCTGAGGAGATGCTCGACGATCTGCTGGATGCTCCACTTTTCCGGCTGTCCCGCCGGAGTCGCCTGGGTCTCGCGCGTGGCAAGACCGCGCAGAGCGGCAGTCACTTCGTTATCCAGCGTGCGCAGATCCCGGTGCATTGCTGGAGCTTAACCCTTTCGAGTAGATAACGCAAAGGTAATTCATTGGGGAGATAGATGGTTACTTCGGTGCAAGCATTGCCAGGGCCCGCTGCGTGGCCTTGACCTTGTCTCCATCGGGATCGAGCTTCAGATATGCCTTGTACTCCGCGACCGCCTCATCCTTCTTATTCAGCTTGTTGGCCGTTTCCGCCAGGGCGAAGTGCGCCATCGGATCGTCGGGGGTGGTCTTCACGGCATCCTGCGCGCGCATATAGGCACCTATGAAGTTGCCGGTGGTCATGTAGTAGTGCGACACCTCCAGATCCTCTTCCTCGCGGTGATCCAGGTCCTCGACCTTGGGCAGGTGGCGGCGCTGCGCTCGCGTGGAGCCGGAGCTGCCTTTGTCGGCCAGCGCGGGTTTATCCGGATCAGTTGGCACGTCGGAATCGGAACTGCTGGAACTGGAAGAAGATGAGCTGGATGAAGAGGAACCGGAGGCCGGCGCACCGGACTCACCCGGAAAGGGGAACGCCTGCGAGGTCGGCGGCTGTTTAGGAGCCGCCGGAGGCGCGTCGGACTCGCCCGGAAAGGGGAACGCCTGCGAGGCCGGCAGCTGAGCACCGTTTGCAGGCGCCGGTTCGTCCGACGCTGCGGGAGTTTCGCCCGGGAAAGCAAATGCGTCCGGCTTCGCCGGGACCGGCGACGGCGTGGTGGACGGAACATCGCAAGGATCTTTTTTGGTCGGAACGCAGGGCTTGGTCGTCAGCGGTGGAGGCGGCGGAGTGTACTGCCCGCGCGCGCAGGATGCTCCCAACAAGAACGCACACACCAGCGCCAGCACATAGTGGAGAGGGCGTACAGGCGAGTTTGTTATAGTCAGCAGCATCGGCGGATAAGGCTACAGGATTTGACGGCTGGAGCGACGAATTGGTTTGAGGAAGTCTTCCGGGAGGCGAGCATGGCTCAGGGTTTGATTGTACGTTCGTCTGACATTCACGCGGCGGGTTGTTACACGACACGGCCCATCCGCAAGGGGCAGCGAGTCTGCGAGTACGACGGGCCGCGCATGGAAAAGTCGGAGGCCGACTACCGCTACGAAGACCGCATCGTTACGTATCTGTTCGGGTATGGCGAGGCGGATCGCGTGATCGACGGCTTCGGCGCGGCTATGTTCATGAATCACTGCTGCGAACCCAACTGCCAGACCGAAGAGGAAGACGAGCGCATCTTCGTCATCGCGCTGCGCGATATCGCCGCCGGCGAAGAGCTGGTCTACGAGTACAACCTGTGGGATTCCGACGACGCCACCCAGGACTGCTTCTGCGGCAAGCCGAAGTGCCGGGGGACGATGTTTTCGCCGGCCGAGGTGGAGCGTCGGAAGAAGCTGGCGGCGAAGCGGAAGTAGAATAAAGACAGAGGTGGCCGGTGAAACTCGTGACGGAACTGAAGGAAGCCAGACATCCCTATAACGGGGATATGTTCGATTGAGATGGCTGCGAGGCCGTGCAGTTTGACCCCGAAAAGCTAGGCGGCAGAGCCACCGTCGGTGCGACACGGATGGACGCTGATGGGGTTCTGTTGAACTACGGATATGGCATGACGCCCGAAGAGATCAGCGATCATTTTGGCTCGGATTTAGAAGCCATACGCACTATCCTGGCATTCGCAGCGGCCAGGAACTTTGAGGCGACTGCTTGAGGGTTCTGCTTGATCACGACCTTTCGGAACACTTGCCTCCTTTGTTGACTCCCCATGAGGTGATCACGGCTAAGCAACTCGGCTGGGCCGAGTTCACCTTGGCGGCTTCTCTGACCCCCTAAACAAATTAAAGAAAAGAGGGCATCAGATGATCCGTCGCATACTAATGGCTGTGGCTTTGTCCAGTCCGTACGTCCACGCACAATCCATGCAATCCACGCTTGATGCCGTACACCCTAGCCCTAAAGAGGTGGCAAACGCCCTAAACAGTATCGATCTGAACTTTGGGAAGTATGTCACTGACGTTCAACAGCTCTCATCGCGCTCGGGAAACGCTGCTGGCTTTTTAGAGATGACTGGACAGACAAAGGACGTTGCGCGGAAGTGGAGTGCGACAACTACGGTTTCCGAAGGCCGCGAACTGCCTAACGCGAGCGACCTCTTTTTTATACTCCTCCAACTTCAGGATAGCTCTGCCTTCATTGACGCTCTCACGCGGGAGCCGAAGGGCTGGAGCCGTGAACAACTGAACGCGGGAACAGATGCGATCCACGCACAAACCGACCTACTTCAAGCCGAAATAACATTGAGGTACGCTGTCGCTGCCAGAATCGAAGCGGAAGAAGCGGCGTGTTCTAAGAATGTTGTAGCCCCGGCCCGTAAGAAGCGCTGAGCCCAATCGTTACGCGAATTGGGTACTAATTGATTAGGTGACTAGTCGTCATTCTCATCAAAGCATCAACGCCTAAAACCGACTACCGCGCCTTTTCTCTCAAAGCGTTGAATGAACCCTGCGGGGTTACAATAGACACTAGCTAAACGGCTTTATCGCTACAGGTTCAAGCCCGAGGATGATCTAAGCAGTTGAGGGGGCAACAATGCTACGCAATCCGGAAGACGAATTCGATTGGCGCGGCTGTAGCGCGGTGCAATGGAATCCGCGAATGCTGAGTGGACGCGCAAACGTGAATGGAACCCGGATGTTTGCCGACCTGGTCCTAAGCAATTACGACGATGGTCTGAGCGTCGAAGAGATTGTCGAGACGTACGAGCTGGATATCGAACCGACTCGGGAGATCATTGCATTTGCAGTAGCAAAGCGCTTGAAAGTCAGCGCTTGAAGATACTGCTCGACCACAACATGCCGGTGCAGCTTCGCAAGTACATGCAGGGACACCTCTGCATGACGACCCGAGCGATGGGTTGGGCTCCTCTGGAAAATGGTGATTTGATCGCGGCTGCCGATCGCGCTGGATTCGAAGTGCTCATCACCACAGACAGCAAAATGTACGGTCAGCAGAAACATCTGCTGCGCAAGCTGGCGCTGATCGTGCTTACGCGGCAAAAGCTGATACATCTGGAATCTCACATCGATCTGATCAAGGCAGCTGTGGAGCGATCGGTGCCCGGCGGATATGAACTGGTCGTCATTCCCGCGCCGGAACCCGCTGGACGCTAGAATGCAATAGACAGTTATGGGTTATCAGGTTTTAGCCAGAAAATACCGGCCGCAGCGCTTCGCCGACGTCGCCGGCCAGGATCACGTCACCGTCACGCTGATGAATGCGCTGACGCAGAACCGCATCGCGCACGGCTACATCTTCAGCGGCCACCGCGGCATCGGCAAGACCACTATCGCACGCATTCTGGCCTGTGCGCTCAACTGCCGCAACGTCATCGGCTCGCCCGCGCGCCCGACCGCCGAGCCCTGCGAGGTCTGCGAGAGCTGCACCGAGATCCGCGCCGGCAATGCCGTAGACGTGATCGAAATCGACGCCGCCACCAACCGCGGCATCGACGAGATCCGCGAACTCCGCGACGCCGCCCGCTATCGACCGAGCCGCGACAAGTACAAGATCTACATCCTCGACGAGGCGCACCAGATCACCGACGCCGCCTTCAACGCGCTGCTGAAGACGCTCGAAGAGCCGCCCGACCACATCGTCTTCATGATGGCGACTACCCAGCCCGAGGACATTCCGCAGACCGTGCGCTCGCGCTGCCAGCATTTCAGCTTCCACGCGGTCAAGCTGGCCGACATCATGGGCGAGCTGCGCGGAATCGCTGCGCACGAGGGCGTCGAAGCCGACGAAGCCGCGCTCAGCCTGCTCGCCGAGGCGGGCGACGGCTCCATGCGCGACGCGCTCAGCATCATGGATCAGGCGATCGCCTCCGCGCCCGTCATGGACGGCAAGGCCAGGCTCGACGCCGGCCAGATTCGCGAGCTGATGGGCACCGTCCCCAACGCCGTCTTCGAGCGCATCATGCAGGCGGTCGACGCCAATCGCTCGGCCGAGGTGATGACCATCGCCAACGAGCTGCTCGACGCCGGCAACTCGCCCGCGCAGCTGGCCCGGCAGGCCGTACGCTTCCTGCGTAGCTGCGTCATCGCGAAGATCGCAGGAATGAGCCCCGACGGCGACGATGGAGGTCTGGGCAGCGAGTTGCTGCAGATATCGCCCGAAGAGCAAAAGCGTGCCGCTCGCGTCGCCGCGCTCTTCGGCGAGGAGGAGTTGACGCGCTTCCTCCAGACGATGCTGCGCACCTTCGACGAAGTAGGCTATCGGCAGGAACAGCGCTTCCATTTCGAACTCGGCCTGCTGAAGCTGGTGCATCTGCGCCGCCTGCTGCCGGTTGAAGAGGTGCTCAGTTCCCTTTCCGGAACGGCTCGTGCAAGCGCTCCGGCAGCAGGCGCCAGACCCGCGGCAGGCCCGGTCGCCGTGCCGCGGCCCAGTCCAGCTGCGGCTGCTGCGAGCGCGCCCGGGAAACCCGCGTTCTCGCCCTTCGAACAGGACAAGAATCGTCGCAAGTACGACGGCATGCAGGGCGGCATGAGCGTCGCGCCAGTGGTCGCAACCCAGCCGATGATCCAGACCGAAGCGACTGTTCGCGTGTCTGAACCCGTGGCTGTTGCGCCGCCGCCTACGCCGGTGCCGGTCCTTGTGCCGCCGCCGGTTCTCGCTACCGAGGACGCCTCTGAGCTTCAGCGACTGGTCGTCGAGGCGCTGAGTGCAGCGAAACAAGGTGCCGCGGCGGATGCGATGGGCGATGCCGCTTGGACGATCGCCAATGGCGAGGCCGGCGTGCAGACCGAAATCTCGAGGACCATGTTGCCAGTCGTGATGAACCCCGAGGCGGAGAAGGTCGCACGGGCAGCGCTGCGCTCCGCCGGCGTGATGAAGTTCACCCTTCTCGCCGGCGCCGCCAGGTCCGTCGCCGACAAGAAGCCCAGGGTCGCGCGCTCCGGCTCCGCACAGGCGAAGGCGATGGAGCATCCCATAGTGCAGCAGGCGCGGAAGCTCTTTGACGCGGAGATTCAAACCGTCATCGATTTGAGCGGGAAGGACTGAGGCGATGAATTTTTCCGATCTGAGCAAGATGAAAGAGATGATGTCGCAAGCCAAGGTGATGCAGGAGCAGATGGAGCAGAAGCTCTCCTCCACCGTAGTCGAGGCCGAGGCCGGCGCGGGTATGGTGACCGTGCGCATGAACGGACGCAAGGAGATCCTGCGCCTCAAGATCGAGCCAACCGCCATGGGCTCAAATGCGAAGGATATCGAGCTGCTCGAAGACCTCATCACCTCGGCCGTCAACGAGGCCGGCCGCCGCGCCGATGAGGCCATGAAGCAGAGCGTGCAGGGCATGATGGGCGGGCTCAACCTGCCCGGTCTGTCGTAATGTCGACCCGTTTCGCGGAGCCGATGGCCCGCCTGATCGAAGAGCTGCGCAAGCTGCCCGGCATCGGCACCAAGACCGCGCAACGCCTCGCCTTCCACGTTCTGCGCTCACCCGCCGAGGACGCCGACAAACTCGCCGACGCGCTGCGCGAGATCAAGAAGCATCTCCGCCTCTGCTCCGTCTGCAACAACATTACCGACGTCGATCCATGCAGCTACTGCACCAGCGCGACCCGCAATGCGCGCCTGATCTGCGTAATTGAAGAGCCGACCAACATCGCCACCATCGAGAAGACGCGCAGCTACAACGGCGTCTACCATGTGCTGCACGGAACTCTGTCGCCCATCGGCGGCGTGGGCCCGGAGCAGCTGCGCATAGCCAACCTGCTGACCCGACTGGCCGAGGTCGACGAGGTCATCCTCGCCACTTCGCCGACCATCGAAGGCGAAGCCACCGCCGTCTACATCAGCCTCGAACTCCACAAAGCGAAGTCCGCCGTGAAGGTCACGCGCATCGCGACCGGCGTTCCGGCGGGCAGCGACATCGAGTACGCGGATGAAGTCACGATGACACGCGCGATGGAAGGCCGGCGCGAGTTTTAAGATTGTGTCAACAACGGGTCTTTCGATCGCAGCGCAGCGTCCAAGCTGGGTGAGGTACCTCTGATGGCTATGAATCGGCGTAACTTTTTGCGGCAAAGTTTTGCGTTCAGCGCGTTGGCAGCCGGCAGCTCAGCCTTACCCGCCTTCGCGCTTGCTCCCGATGCGAATGCGAAGAACATCCTCATGCTCGGCGACTGGGGCTGGGAGAGCGACGTCACCGGCCAGGCTGAGACCGCGCGGCAGATGGTGAAGTACGCCTCCGGAAACAAGCTGAAAACCGAGGCGCTTTTCATGCTGGGCGATAGCTGGTACGGCCCCGTCCCACACGGCATCAGGGATATGCGCTGGAAGATCCAGTTCGAGGATATGTATCCGAAGAGCACCTTTGACTGCCCCGCCTACTCCATCATGGGCAATCACGACTACCAGAAGATGGTAGACGTCGTGAAGACCGATATGGAATTGGACTACGCGAAGCAGGGCGGCTTCGACGGCAAGGGCACGCGCTGGACGCAGCCGGCCTTGTGGTACAGCTTCGAGTTTCCGAAGCAGAATCCGCTGATGACCGTGATCGCCCTCGACAGCAACGTCTACACGGGCCACAAAGATAACGGAGTCGACTTTACGCTGACTCCGGAAAAGCAGGCCGAGCAGCTGAAGTGGTTTGCCGCGGAGTTGGATAAGCCGCGCACGACCCCGTTCCTGGTCGTAATGGGCCACCACCCCATCTTCTCGAATGGCCCGCATGGCGACCACAAGGTGCTGATCGCCGAGTGGGAACCGCTGCTCCGCAAACATAAAGTAGACCTCTACCTGGCCGGTCACGACCACGACCTGCAGCACCTCGAATTCGAAGGACATCCGACGTCGTTCGTCTGCTCGGGCGCCGGCGGCGCGGACCTCTACGACCTTAAGATTCCGGAGGCACAGCGCGGCCCGTTCGCGGAGAAGGTCTACGGTTTCAGCCACCTTGAAGTCACACCGGACCACATGACACTTCGCCACATCGCGGCGGACGGGCGCGTGGTTCACGGGTTCACCAGGGGCAGGGACGGCAGCGTCAGGATACTCGCCTGATTACTCTTCATCCACTTTGAAGGTCTTCTCCTCATCCCCCCGCGGCCGAATCATCTTCCAGATCAGCGGCGCGTAGTTTTTGCCCGCGATCATCGCGAACAGCACGCCCGAGATCGGCTGATGATTTCCCATTACGTACAGCGCGAAGTCCTTCTTCTGCTCCGGCGTGGTGATGTTCTTCTCGCCTCTGTATGCGTCCATCGCGGCGCGCGCCCGGTTCTCGATGGCCGCGAAGCCATCCCGGAAGCGCTTCTCCATCGCGTCGATCCAGGCGCGGAAATCCGCCGGAACATCGGTCGTCAGCGCGGCGATATCGAGGTTGTCGCGCAGCATCTCCCACACCGTGACGGCGTTGGTGCCGGTCAGCAGGCGATGCAGCCGCACGTAGGTCTCGTACTTGATCTTCACGCGTAGCGGCCTCGTGCCGGGCCGCGCCCATGCGGCGACATAGCCTTCTTCGTTGGCCGTATCCTCTTTCGCGGAGTCGGCGAGCGGCCGATCGAACGACTCCACGACCGGGATGCGATTGCGCTCGCCATGCTGGAGCAGGTCGGCGTAGGGGACCTCTTCGCCGGTCTCGATCTCGACCAGCGAGAGCAGCACAAGCCCGGAGAAGTCGTACTTCACAACAATCTGGTTCTCGGGGTAGACGATCTCGAACAGCGGCGTGAAGCCCGCCGGCCAATTCGACAGCGAGTTCCGGGCCAGCCAATCCGAAGCCCACTGCGCCTGTTCGCTCATAAACGCGCCGCGCGTGGCGACATACCACTTGCCGTCAAGCTGGTAGCCGATTCCCAGGCTGCCGTCGAGCTTGCGCGTCAGCAGCGGGGGCGTGGTGGGCAGGTTGGCGGAGAGCGTTTCGGGATGGCGCGGATCGTCCAGATTCCAGAACTTCTCAAACGGACGCGCGATCACGGTGTTTTCATTATCGACGATCAGCCCGCGGCACTTGTCCGTGACGTGGTTCCAAAGCTCCGGCGTGTACTGCGCGCGCTTGGTGTAGTTCAGGATGGTGAGCTTGCCCGAGGGATGCGGCGTCGCCTTCACCATCAGGGCGTCAAGCTGCGCCTGCAGATCGGCGGCGGAGAAGAGCTGGGTAAGGTGCATGGATTCCTCTGGCAATTGGTGAAGGATATCAGGCACGTATACTTTGGTCGTGAGCCTGCTTGCTGCTGAGATCGTCGGATTGATGGTGGGACTGGCGCTGGGCAGCTTCCTGAACGTGTGCATCGTGCGGGTGCCGCGCGGAGAGAGCGTCGTCTGGCCGGGGTCGCGATGCATGGCGTGCGGGCATGCCTTGCGGTGGTTCGATAATGTGCCGGTTTTGAGCTGGCTGGTGCTGAGGGGGAGATGCCGGGATTGTGGGACGGCAATCTCATGGCGATATCTGGCGGTTGAGGTGGCCGTCGGGTATTGGTTCACATCGTCGGCGGCTTATCTTTATGGCTTACACGTTTTAGTTAAGAACGTTGATTTCGGGCCACCGTCGTCGGTTTACTGGACCGATAATCTACCCAAGATTGCCAGCTTCGCAATTCTCGGCTGGCTCCTCATCGGCCTCATTGTCATCGACTGGCAGTGGCACCGCCTGCCCGACGCCTTCACCCTCAGCGGCATCGCCATCGGCATGTTCCTCGTCTGTACCCAGGCGATCTTTCTCGGCCCGAAGGACGATCAGATCGTCCTCAACACCACGCATCAACTGCGCATGAGCAGTCCAGGCAGCTTCGCCGCTCGCGGAAACGTCTTCCTCACCGGGCCGGAGGCGCTGATCTTGGGGCGGCTGGCGGCAATCTGTGGCGCGGCGTTGATTCTGGTGCTCGTTCGCTGGGGATATAAGGCGCTGCGTGGACGCGAGGGGCTCGGCCTTGGCGATGTGAAGATGCTGGCGATGGTGGCGGCGTTTCTTGGCTTCTGGCCGGCGGTGTTGACGCTCTTTTTCGGCGTGATGCTGGCGACGGCGTGGGCGCTGGTGCTGATGGTGCGAGGGAAAGCAGGGGCGGCTACCAAGCTGCCGCTGGGGAGTTTTCTGGGGGTCGGCGGGCTGCTCACGGCCCTGTTTGGGAGCGGGATCATTGAGTGGTATCGAGGGTTGTTGGGGTAGGGAAAGGACGCTGGATTCTTACCGTTCGATCAACAACCTGGTGGGTGGCTGCTTGACTCTTGACCGCCATGCTTCTAGCTTTAAAAATGGCCATGCAGACATCCCCTTATCCGTACGTCTGGCAGTACCTTCCGCTTGTCCTCCAGGTTGTGGTCGCGATCGCAGTTGCGGGCGGCATGGTGGCAGCGTCGTTCTTCATCGGCAAGCATAAAAACTCCCGCACCAAGGGCGGCACCTACGAGTGCGGCATGGACCCCGTTGGGGATGCGCGCGGCCGGTTCTCTGTCCGCTTCTACATGGTCGCGATGCTCTTCATCCTGTTCGATGTAGAGGCGGTCTTCATGCTTCCCTGGGCGGTTATTTTCCGCCAGCTTCCGCGCCTCACAGGGAAGCCGCTTTTCGGCTTCTGGGAGATGCTGGTCTATCTCGGCTTCGTCGCCGTGGGCCTCTTCTATGTCTGGAAGAAGGGCATCCTGGACTGGTCGAACGATAAGGGAGACCTCTAATGTACGATCCCGCAAGCAAGATTTCCGGCATGGAAGCTGTGGCCGAGGCGCTGCCTGAGAACGCCGCCGTGGCTGCCATCAAAGACTTCGCGACGGACGCCAAGTACGATCGCCAGGAACTCTCTATTACCGTTGGGCGCGAGAACGTAATCGCCGCGGCCCAGGCGCTCAAGGCAGCCGGCTATAACTTCCTCGAAGACGTAACGGCGGTGGACTGGTATCCGTCGGAGCCGCGCTTCCAGGTGAACTACACCATCCTTTCGCACGCGATGAAGACCCGCGTTCGATTGACCGTCCGGCTCGATTCGACCGACGCCTCGGTCGACACCATGACCACTGTATGGCCGTCCGCCAACTTCTACGAGCGCGAGATCTTCGACCTCTTCGGCGTGCACTTTGGCGGACATCCGAAGCTCACCCGCATCATGATGCCGACCGACTGGGTGGGGCATCCGCTGCGCAAGGATTACCCGGTAGAGGGGTACAGATAGATGGCCGCAAGCACACTCATTCCCGATGTAGAAGATGTCGTCGCCGACGCTACGCGGCACGGCAACCAGGGCGGCAACGACCACACCATGATCATCAACATGGGGCCGCAGCACCCGTCGACGCACGGCGTTCTGCGCCTGGTGCTCGAGATCGACGGCGAGAGCGTGGTGAGCTGCGCGCCCGACATCGGCTACCTGCACACCGGCATCGAGAAGACCTGCGAGGCCAAGTTCTACCAGCAGGTGGTCCCGCTGACCGACCGCATCGACTATCTGTGCCCGATGACCAACAACTGGGCCTACTGCATGGCGGTCGAAAAGCTGCTCGGGCTCGAAATCCCCGAGCGCGCGGAGTATCTGCGTGTGCTCCTGAACGAGCTGCAGCGCATCCAGTCGCACCTGGTCTGGCTGGGCACGCACTGCCTGGATATCGGCGCGCTGACCATGTTCCTGTACTGCTTCCGCGAGCGCGAAGACCTGCTGCGCATCTTCGAGAACGTCAGCGGCCAGCGCATGATGACCAGCTACATCCGCATCGGCGGCCTGTCGATGGAGCCTCCGCTCGACTTTTACAAGCAGGTGCAGGACTTCATCACCAAGTTCCCCTCGAAGATCGAGGAGTACGAGGGCCTGCTCCAGACTAACCCCATCTGGATGGGGCGCCTGAAGGGCGTCGGCCACCTCTCGGCCGCGGATGCCGTCGCACTGGGTGTCACCGGACCGCCGTTGCGCGCGTCCGGCGTAAATTGGGATCTGCGGCGGGACATGCCGTACAGCATCTATCCAAAGTTCAAGTTCAACGTGCCGACTTCGACCGTCGGCGACGTCTGGGCGCGCTACGAAGTGCGCATGCAGGAGCTGCGCGAGAGCGTGAAGATCTGCCAGCAGGCGCTCGACGGCATGCCGGCGACGGGCCGCATCGTGGCCGACGCGCCCAAGATCATCCTGCCCGACCGCGAGCAGATGAAGACCCAGATGGAATCGCTCATCCACCACTTCAAGATCGTCACCGAGGGTTTCGGCGTGCCGGCGGGCGAGGTCTTTCAGGCCATTGAGGCTCCGCGGGGCGAGATGGGGTATTACGTGGTTTCGGATGGGACAGCCAAGCCTTATCGGGTGCATATGCGCAATCCGGGATTCGCTACGCTGCAGGCGCTGGAGACGATGTGCAAGGGTCGGTTGCTGGCGGATGTGGTGGCTGTGATTGGATCGATCGATATTGTGCTGGGGGAGATTGATCGATGATCCGATTCGCTAATGCAAGCAAGGCGCACAAGATGCAGATGCGCATCTACGGAACGGTATGCGCAATATCGGGCATCACTCTACTCGAGATCTACTTTGCCAATAAGAATGCTTACGGTCACGGCAGGGCCGATCTTTACATTGTCGAGTATGCAAGCTCCTTTTTAGTTCTTGCTGCTGGCCTGCTTGCTGCGAGGGTCTGGGCTGAGTTGATCTTCAACCTGTGCCTACTCTGTTTGAGCGTAGGAGTAGTTGCTTCCTTGGTAATGAACCATGAAACTGCTGTATCACAGATTTCACTCGATCTCTTTATTGTTGCGCTCTTAATGACGCCTGTCGGGTGGAGCATTCGACGGTTTAAGTATGGAGCTTACTTCCTTCGTGGAGCCTGACCTTCATAGCGAGTTATGGACGTCATGGGCTTCGATGCTTCGGGTGTATGCAGCAGCGCATGGTCTGACGAGCACGCACCATGCGGTCGTTGAAGTAGGAGCGGAAGAGATTGTTCTACGGGTCGACCAGCGCTGGACGCGGTTCACCCGGTACGAAAGCACGACGAGTGAGGGGGTGTCGCTTCCCTTCTCGATCGCGGAGGATGGACGGGTTCGGATGGGCGATGTAGAGGACGAGATGGATATGGCCGCGGAGAGGGTTGCGCGGGAGATGCTGAAGTAGAGGAGACAAAAGCAACGACAAAAGCAGATCCCTACGGGATGACAACCAAAAGACAAGGACAACTACCAAATTTGATCCGCCCCTTTGTTGTCATCCCGTAGGGATCTGCTTTTCGGGCGGCATGGCATCCCATTTGAGGGACAGGTCTTCCCAGGTCGGATTGATGCTCTCGATTAAAGCGACCTTTTTAGAACGATTCCAGTCTTTGAGTTCCTTCTCCCGAGCGATTGCATTGAGGATGTATTCAAAGTGTTCGTAGTAAACAAGACGGTCGATCCTGTAGCGAGCGGTGTAGGTACCAGGACGATGTTCACGATGTTGCTTCACCCTGACATGAAGGCCACTCGTAATGCCGACGTAAAGGTCGCGCGAACGACTCGCTACGATGTAGACGAAAAAGTCGTACTCTTTGCGCGGGAACATGGTGGGAGGATAGCAAAGTGCAAAAGCAGATTCCTTCGCTTCGCTACGGAATGACAAAAAGTTTGTGGCATTGCGGTAACCTGTATGGAGAACCCGAGGAATCATGGCAGCGATAGCACAATCCATCTTTAGCCCCGAAGCGGCGGCCCGCTTCGACAAGCTGGCGACGATCTACCCGGTCAAGCGCTCGGCGCTGGTGCCCATGCTGCTCTACGCGCAGGATGAGATCGGCTATGTCTCCGAAGCCGCCATCCATGAGATCGCAAAGCGGCTCGACCTCTTCGATCTCGACGTACGCAACGTCCTCAGCTACTACAGCATGCTGCGCACCAGGCCGGCCGGCAAGTACAACGTGCAGGTCTGCACCAACATCAGTTGCATGCTGCGCGGCGGCTACGAGATCCTCGACCACTGCAAGGCTACCCTCGGCATCGGGCACAAACAGGTCACGCCCGACGGCCAGTTCTCGCTTGAAGAAGTCGAGTGCATCGGCGCGTGCTGCTGGGCGCCGGCCATGCAGGTGAACTACGACTTCCACGAAGACCTCACCCCCATCAAGGTCGACGCCATCCTTCAGGATTACGCCGAAGGCCGCGGAAAGGATGTGAAGTAATGCCGCAGATCGTCTCGCATCCGGATGAAGCAATCGTTTTGAAGCGCCGCTTCGGCACAGGCGCCGCCAACATCGACAAGTATGTCGAGCAGGATGGCTATAAGGCCGTGCAGATGGCGATCGAGCAGGGCCCAGACAAGATGTCTGCCTGGATCATCGACACCATGAAGGCCTCAGGCCTGCGCGGACGCGGCGGCGCGGGCTTCCCGACCGGCATGAAGTGGTCGTTCGTGCCCAAGAACGACAAGGCCAAGTACGTACTCGTCAACGGCGATGAATCCGAGCCCGGAACCTGCAAAGACCACATCCTGTTCCTCGAAGACCCGCACGCGGTCATCGAGGGCACCATGATCGCCGGCCTGGCCATCGGCTCGAAGCTGGGCTTCATCTACCTGCGCGGCGAGTATCGCTACCTGCTGAAGATCGTCGAGAAGGCCGTCGCCGATGCCTATGCCAAAGGCTTTCTAGGTAAGAACATCTTCGGCAAGGAAGGCGTGGACTTCGACATCATCACCCAGACCGGCGCGGGCGCCTACGAAGTCGGCGAAGAGTCCGCCCTGATGGAGTCGCTCGAAGGCAAGCGCGGAGTGCCGCGCATCAAGCCTCCCTTCCCCGCCGTCGTCGGCCTGTACGGCGGCCCCACGGTCATCAACAACGCCGAGACCATCGCCAGCGCGCCGCACATCCTGTTGATGGGCGGCGAGTCCTACGCGAAGCTCGGCAGCGAACGCAACGGCGGAACGCGGCTCTTCGGCATCAGCGGCCATGTCGAAAAGCCGGGTATCTACGAGCTGCCGATGGGCTACTCGTTGCGCAAGGCGATCTACGAGGTCGCGGGCGGCATCAAGGGCGGCAAGAAGCTGAAGGCCGTCGTGCCCGGAGGCTCATCCTGTCCCGTCCTCACCGCCGACGAGATCGATGTGGGCCTCGACTTCGACCAGATGGGCAAGGCCGGCACCATGCTCGGCTCAGGCGGCATTGTGGTGCTCGACGAGACCGTTTCGATCGTCGAGTTCGCGCTGCGCGTCATCAGCTTCTACCAGCACGAGAGCTGCGGCTGGTGCATCCCCTGCCGCGAAGGGACCGACTGGATCAAAAAGACGCTGGCCCGCGTCTATGCCGGCGGCGGCAACCGCAAGGACGTCGACAACGTCCAGTATCTTGCCGAAAACATGATGGGCCGGACGTTCTGCCCGCTCGGCGATGCGGCTGCAATGCCGACGCTGGGATTCGTGAAGAAGTTCAGGAAAGAGTTTGAGGATTACATCGCCGGGAATAAAGCAGGGACGCCGGTGATGAGCGAGCAGGAATTTGTTGGGGCTGGGCATTGAGGCCTGCGGAGATCATCCGGATTTTAAAGGCGGACGGCTGGTTCGAGACGAAACGATCCGGCAGCCATATCCATTTGCGGCACGCGAAGAAGCCGGGACTAGTGATCGTTCCCTACCACGCCGGTCGAGAACTCACCAGAGGCACCGAACAAGATATCCTCAAACAGGCGGGCTTGCGATGAACAGAACCTATCTGGTGGTATTCGAGAAAGCGGCGGAAGACAACTGGGGCGCATTTACACCCGATATCGGGGGCGCGGTGGGTGCCGGCGACAGCTACGAAGCGGCGCGAAAAAGCGTGCTGGAAGGAATTGAGATTCAGTTGGAAGATCTTGCGGAGCGTGGGATACCTGCTCCGCTATCTGTTACAGGCTCGGTCGACTTCGCGGAGTTCGATCCCGATCATACGGACCTGCAATACGTTGTGGAGTGGTTAGCGGTCGAACTCCCGGAAGTTGCAGTGCATACGCACGAAAATTCGCATCAGGCAGCTTAAGGATTTGTAAGATATGCCAGACGTAACCTTTACCGTCGACGGAAAGAAAGTAACCGCCCCCGCGGGCACGCTGCTCATCGAAGCCTGCAAGTCCGCCGGCATCGATATCCCCGCGTTCTGCTACTATCCGGGGCTCTCGCTGCAGGCCGCGTGCCGCATGTGCGTCGTGCGCCAGGAGAAGGTGCCCAAGCTCCAGACCGCCTGCACCACCACGGTCGCCGAGGGCCAGGTCTTCTTCACCGAGACGCCCGAGATCGCGCAGGCGCGCAAGGCCACGCTGCAGCTTCTGCTCGGCAACCATCCGCTCGACTGTCCAGTCTGCGATGCCGGCGGCGAGTGTGAGTTGCAGGACATGACCTTCAAGTACGGGGCTGCCGATTCCTTTTATGCGGAGCCAAAGAATCATCGCGAAGAGCAGAAGTGGTCGCCGGTCGTCTACTTCGATCGCCCGCGCTGCATCCTGTGCTATCGCTGCGTGCGCATGTGCGGCGAAGGCATGGATGTGTTCGCGCTCGGTATCCAGAACCGCGGCAGCTCCAGCGTCATCGCGCCCAACTCGCCAGCCGCCGAGAACCCCGACCAGCTTGCCCACGTCGATTGCGAGCAGTGCGGCATGTGCATCGACGCTTGCCCGGTCGGCGCACTCACCAGCGGCACCTATCGCTACAAGACCCGCCCGTGGGAGATGAACCACGTCGCCACCATCTGCACCCACTGCGGCGACGGCTCCAAGACCACGCTCGGCGTGCGCTCGACCAGCGACGGCTCCGAGATCGTGCGCGGCGACAACCGCGACAAGAGCGGCATGAACGGCGACTTCCTCTGCAACAAAGGCCGCTACGCCTTCGACTTCGCCAATCACGGCGACCGCATCACCACGCCGCTGGTCCGCAACGCGCAGGGGGTGCTCGCGCCGGTCAGCTGGGAAACCGCCTTCGACCACATCGGCAAAAGACTGCGCGAACTGCGCGACACGCGCGGCGGCGAGTCCATTGGCGTCATCGGCGGCAATCGCTTGACCAACGAAGAAGCGTACCTGCTGCAGAAGCTCGCGCGCACGGTGCTCAAGACCAACAACATCGATCACCACCGCACGGCCGACCATGTTGCGTTTGCGCAGGCGCTCGAAGGACAGACAGGCCGCACCGCTTCATTGCGCGACACCCTGACCGCGAAGACGGTGCTGATCGTCGGCGGCGATCCCACCAACCAGTCCCCCGCGACCGCGTGGAACCTGCGTACCGCCGTGCGCAATAACGGCGCGAAGCTCTACGTTGCGAACACCGAGGAGATCAAGTTGCGCCGCCAGGCCAAGGCCTTTGTAAGACTGCAGCCTTTCGGCTATGGGGCGCTTGCCGGTTTCCTGGCCGGAGACGACTCAGCCGGTTCGGGCGCGGTCAACGACATCGAAGCACTCACCAGCTTTCGCGAGACCCTGAAATCGTCCGAAAATCTGCTGATCTTGATCGGATCCGAGCTGCGTGCGTCGGACCTGAAGAAGCTGGTCGACTTCGGCCTCGCCATTCCGGGCGCGAAGCTCGCCTTACTCTCCGACTACGCCAACTCCCGCGGCGCGGCCGACATGGGCCTGCTTCCGGACATGCTTCCCGGCTACACCCCGCTGGGCGCCGCCAGCTTCGCGGAGTACGGCGCACCCGCAACGCCGGGCCTCGACATGCTGGAGATGTTCGACGCCGCAGCCGCCGGCAAGCTCTCCGCCCTCTATGTGGTCGGCGCGAACCCGGTCCTACGCTACGGAGTCGATCCCGCCTCGCTCGCCAACACCTTCGTCGTCGTGCAGGAGATGTTCATGACCGAGACCGCCGTCCTCGCCGACGTCGTGCTCCCGGCCGCGAACCTCTATGAGAAATCCGGCTCCGTCACCAACCACTACGGCGACCTGCAATTGGTCAACAAAGCCGGCGACCGCGCCGGGGTGCGCTCGGACTTCGAGATGATGGTGCGCATCGCCGACAAGCTCGGCGCCCACATCCCCACGCTCATCCCGTTCGGTAAGGGTTTACGCGCGGACATGGGCCAGAGCCGTGGCGCGCAGTCAGGCGAGGCGGACCGCCACGCCGTCTGGCTGACCGCCAACAATATGGAGCCGCGCCTGAGCCCCTTCGATCCTTTCGCCATTCTTGATGAGATTCAGCGCCTGGTTCCGGGCTATGACAAGGTTCTTCGCCTACAGCTGCTCAGCGGCAACGATCAGCATCTCGAACCCGCATCCTCGCTGCCCGCCACTAACCGCCGCGACCTCGTACTGCCCAGCGGCGACACGCTCTTCACCTCCGGCACGCTCGGCCACTACTCGGCGATGCTGCTCGACCTGCAGGCCAATGACAGCCGCAAGCTGCCCATTCTGGACCAAACGGCGGCCGACTGATGACAAACTTTCAAGTCTTTTTCCTCATCACCGTTCTCAAGATTGTTGTGGTGCTGGTCATCACGCTCACCTCAGTCGCCTATACCGTCCTGCTCGAACGCAAGGTGATCGGCCGCATGCAGAACCGGTGGGGACCCTCGCGCACCGGGCCGTTCGGCCTGCTACAGCCGCTCGCCGACGGCATCAAGCTCTTCCTGAAGGAAGACCTCACTCCCCTTATGGTCGAGCGTCCGCTCTTCCTCATCGCGCCTATCATCGCGCTCACCTGCGCGCTGATTTCGATCGCCGTCGTACCCTTCGGCGCCTATACCACCTACAAAAACGTCAACCTGTTCGAGATCGCCGATGTCAACATCGGCCTGCTGGTCATCCTCGGCATCACTTCCATCGGCGTCTACGGCATCGCGCTCTCGGGCTGGTCGTCCAACAACAAGTTCGCGCTGCTCGGCTCGCTGCGCGCCACGTCGCAGATGATCAGCTACGAACTCGCCCTCGGCCTTTCGTTGGTGGGGGTGGTGCTGCGCGCCGGCTCGCTCAATCTGCGCGCCATCGTCGAGTCGCAATCCCGCCACGGCATGCTGAGCTGGAACATCTTCGGCGGCCTGCAGTTCGTCGCGTTCTTCATCTACCTGATGTCTGCCTACGCCGAGACCAACCGCTCGCCGTTCGACCTGCCCGAGGCCGAAAGCGAACTTGTCGCCGGCTACCATACCGAATACTCCTCGATGAAGTTCGCCATGTTCTTCATGGCCGAGTACGCCAACATGATCACGGTCTCGTGCGTCGCCACGCTGATGTTCTTCGGCGGCGCATCCAGCCCCTTCGGCCACCTGACCGACTTCGGCGGCCCGATCCTGATGGGCATTCAATCCATCTTCTGGTTCGTGGTTAAGATCTTTGCGTTTTTGTTTCTTTATATCTGGGTCCGTTCTACTTTGCCGCGATTCCGTTACGACCAGCTCATGAGCTTTGGCTGGAAGTTCCTGATGCCCGTCGCCATCGTCAACATCCTTGTCACCAGCCTTGTGCTCGCACTGCATACCGGCGGCTGGTAGCGCTCTGTTTTACAATCGATTGGATACCCCACGGCTTCAGGCTTCGCAGAAGGATTCGACCGACTCATGCAACTTGCCCTGTTCATCATCTTCGCCGCGCTGGCCATCGCAGGAGCGCTGAACCTGCTGCTGCAGAAGCATCCCATCAACAGCGCGCTTTCGCTGGTGGTGGTCATGCTTTCGCTCGCGGTTCTCTACTGGACGCTGGGTGCGGAGTTCCTCGCGGCGGCGCAGGTCATAGTCTACTCGGGCGCGATCATGGTGCTGTTCGTCTTCGTCATCATGCTGCTGAACGCGGGTGAAGAAGAGCACACCACCGGCAGCAAGGCCGCGTACTTCGCTGGAATCCCCGGCGCGACCGCAGTCTTCTGCCTGCTCAGCTACGTCTTCCTGCGCGAGAGCCATGCGCTCGGTAACGTGCAGCTCAGCACCGCCTCCGCCGGCGCGGTTTCGAACATCGCGCAGATCAGCGAAGTCCTCTTCACCAAACTACTGCTGCCCTTTGAAGTCACCAGCATCCTCATCCTGGTAGCGATCCTCGGCGCGGTCGTACTGGCGCGCAAGGAGGAACAGTAATGCAGACCGAAGTTCCCGTTGCCGCCTATCTCATCCTCGCCGCGATTCTGTTTTCGATCGGAATCGCCGCGTTCCTCATCAAGCGAAACGTTATCTCCATCTTCATGTCGATCGAGCTGATGCTGAACGCCGTTAACCTCACCTTCGTAGCTTTCGCGCATCGCTGGGGCGCGGTTTCAGGACAAATCTTCGTCTTCTTCGTCATGGTGGTGGCGGCGGCTGAAGCCGCGGTCGGGCTTGCAATCATTATCGCCATCTTCCGCACGCGCAAAACCCTGAACGTCGACCAGATCAACCTGATGCACAACTGATCGCCAGGAACAACCACTAAGAGACCTCACAAACAATGGGCTTCAATCCGCAACTGCTCTGGTACATCCCGCTGCTTCCCTTCCTCGGCTTCCTGCTCAACGGGACGCTGGGGCGCAGGCTGCCGCGTGCCGCCGTGACGGGAATTGCCCTGCTCTTCACCGCCATCCCCGCCGCCATCGTCGCCTGGCTCTGGATCGCGATGAAGTTTTCCGGCGCACCACTCTCCATAGCCGTCGCATCGCGCCCCTGGATCGCCATAACCGGCTTTCACGTCGACTTCGCCTGCGCGGTCGATCACCTGACC
>CAXTMK010000063.1:0-4597 GCA_964245315.1 uncultured Acidobacteriaceae bacterium
GGCTTGCCGCGATCATCAGCACCGTCGTGCCGTCACTCGACGCCGCCGCCGCATTCGCCCCGGCCCTCTGCAGCAGCCGCAGCTTTTCAACCGGATGATCCTCCGCGCCCGCCGCAGCAAACAGCAGCGTCTCCCCGGCGCGCGACACATGCGCCGCACTCGCCCCCGCGCCCAGCAGCTGCCTCACCTGGTCCAGCGACCCGGCGCCGGCGGCATACATCAGCGCCGTCCACCCGCTCGCATCCTCCGCATCGACCGCCACCTTCTGTGCCAGCAGCAGCTGGATCGCCCCATTTGCCATGCCGGCAGCGCGCATCAGCCGCGTCCGCCCCGGCTTCGGCGACCCGGCATCCTGGACCAGGTGCCTCCCACCAAAGGTCTCGCTCGCCGGCTCCCCATGCCGCCATCGATGCGTGTCAGCAACCGCATCCATCCGGTCGTCGAAGTCACGCAGCCATGCCGGCGCGCTCGCCGCATAGTCGCTCACCCGAAACACATTGCCACCGATGCTGTCCGTGGTGAGATAGGTCGCACTATCCGTAATGCCCCGCGTGTATCCGCCACACAGCGACTCGAACCCATGATCGCGCAGCTGCTGAATCAGGTTGGCCGCCGCCCCAGCGTCCACCTGCGCAGTTGCATCGCCACTCACCGCCACAAAACGCTCCCCATGCCAGTTAACGGTCCCGCTCGCGTACAGCCTCACCGTGTAGGCCGGGCACGCACCGTAGCAGACCGTCCGCCGCAACTCCACCCAGTCCCCGCTCGCGACCGTGCTGCCCGCAGGTACATGCGCCAGCGGCTGCGGGCAGCCACTCTGCACCACCCCGGCAGGCTGCACCAGCGGGCTGTTCTGATCGGAGGGCGGCGTGTCGGTCTGCTGCTGCGCCACCAGGCTCCCAGCAGCCATCCATAACCAGAGAACCGGCGTCAAGCGCATATAAGGTGAGCATACGCTGCACCCTTGGCGGACTTGCGAAGCAAGATCCTTCAGGGCTGCTTCGTCGCCACCACCGACAGCGACGATACCGAAGGCGCAATCTCCTGGGTCGTCTGCCGGATCAGCCGCTGCATATCATCCTTCTGCGCAATCGCCGAGCGAAGCCCCAGCAGGTTCTTCAACGTGTTGTACCAGAACGGCGCTCCCAGCGAGACAAGCAGGATAGCCAGCAGCAGCCCCGGAATCTTGCGCGCGCTCCACTGCTGCACCCAACGCCCATCCAGCGGAAAGCTGATCAGCCCCGCCTCCCCCAGCGCGTCATAGTAGCTCTGCGTGCCGAAATCCACCCGGTCCATCTGGTCCGCAGCACTCGTCTTTTCCGGCAGACTGCCCTGGCGCTGCGAAGCAGCCCCCGCGCTCTTCTGCGTATCGCTGATCGCCCTCTGCACAATCTTGCCCCGCAAGCCATCATCGACAGAAAACCGGTCCACCACCGCAATCACATCCAGCTGCACCGTCAGCACGACCACCGTAGCCAGGCACACCGTCACCACGTGCGTGTGCCTGGCAAACTGCTGGCTCACCCGGTCCATCGTCTGGTCAAACCCCGAGTGCATCCGCTCCAGATAGTAGCTCGCCGCCACCTGCAGGATCGCCATCGACTGCCGGACATCGGTCGCCAGCTCCGGGTTTGAGGCCTCCAGCTGCATCGCCATCGTGCGCACATTCTTGAGCACCGCGCCCGGGTCCGCGATGCCGTTCGCCTTGAGCATCTTGACCAGGCTCGCCTTGGCCGCATCATCGAGCGATGGCCACATGGCCGCCTGCTCCCCGCTCGCCGCCTCCAGCAGCAGCTTGGTCAGCTCTTCCCGGTGAATGACCGAACCCAGCTGCACCTTGCCAAGCAAGCCCTTGCCCGGCGACAGCATCGGATGCTCGAGCACAGCGCCCGCGATCCTTCCGGCAATCTCCGGCTCCCCAATCCCCAACTGCTGCAGCAGACTGGCCAGCCCGGCCTGCAAATGCTGCCCCCTGCGGCTGAACAGGCTCGTCATCGCCTGCGTCAGCACGGTCACCGCCAGCGCGAAGATCAGCAGCACCGTGGTTGCGCCGATCAGCATGTCGAGTGTCTTCAGCATGAACACGCTCCAAATAGGCTGCGCACACGGGCCAGCTTCGCCGCACCCTTAGCCGTCAAGAAGGCAGCCGTTCCTGCGGATTCCTGCGACGCGTCGTTCAGCCTGTCGCAGCATCCCGGCTTTACGACGGGATCCGCCCCCCAAGCGTGGAAGCGCAAAGCAGAAAATCGACGATCACTCATTTGCAAACAGCATCGATAGCGGCTTCACAGAGCCACGTTTCCGCTCTGTCGTAATCCCAGCCGTTTTCTATGTGCAAACTGTAAAGACCCCAATAGCCGAAGTAAAACCAGAGAACATCTACTGCATGTCCTTCGTTCATCCCTTCCACCAGAGCTTCCAGCTTGATCAGGTGTCGCACGACCGCGCGGATTGACTTTCGATAGCGATCGGTTGCGCGATGGAGACTTTCCGATACGTCCTTGTCGTGCGGAGCCGTCGCCAGCATAAGGATGACGATGTCTCCAAAATCCTCTCGAATGCTGCGGGCGGTACTTGCCACAACTCGCAGGATTTCGACCGGGTCGTTCAACTCGACAATTACCTTGAAGTTGGACTCGATGATGGGGGCTGTGCTCCATACGTCTGTAAGCGTCTGAAGCAAACCGCTCTTCCCCCCGGCCGAGACATAGACAGTGATGGAGGCTACTCCCGCCAGCTCAGCAATATCGTCCACAGTGGTGGAGAAGTACCCTCGCTTGCTGAATAACTCTCGGGCTGCGGCCAGAATGGCTTCCCGCGTCTGCTCTGCGTATTGTTGCCTTCGGCTTATCGTCTTGCTTGCTGCTACTGATTTGTTGGTGGTACTTGGCCGCTTTGGCAACAGAGTGCCCTCAATGGGATACAGAAATCTGAAAAAAGTTTTGCTAAACGTAGAAGAACGGCGCTTCGCTTTCCTGAATAGTTTACCTCGCCCACTCAGCCTTTTTTACATGCTCTGCTGCGTCCGATGTGCAGTCCCTTGCGCCCATCTGTCAGCACCTTGAAGCCAGGCTCTCGTCCTGCTGCCACCCTTGCTGGCCCGGCATCTCGAAGGATTCGCCTCTGAGAATCTGCCCGGTTGACGCTGCTTCGATATATAAATACTATAGTCAGCGTAGTTAGTGTAGCTCGGTGGCGTTAAGCTGAGAAATTGGTACTCGAGGGAGGTCCGATGCTTCAAGTTAAGACCGCAGCGCGCAGGACGTTAGCCGGACCGTTCAAGGTTGCCTTCTTTCTGCTGTTGGCAGCGTCTCTTTGCAGCGGGCAAACAAGCGTCCTTACGCAGCACAACGACAATAACCGCGATGGTGTGAACGCAGGCGAAGTTACCCTTACTCCTTCCAACGTGAACAGTGGCCAGTTCGGGCTCCTGTTCAAGGTGGCCGTGGATGACCAGGTCTACGCACAGCCTCTTTACATGGCAAATCTGGCCATCGCGGGTGGCACGCACAACGTGGTCTTCGTCGCTACGGCAAACAACAGCGTCTATGCCTTCGACGCTGACTCCGGCAAGCAGTACTGGCACGCGCAGCTTGGCCCTGCATACAACGTCAACGATGAGCCGCCCGGTTGTACCGATGTTCTAGCCACTTCCGGCATCATGAGTACGCCCGTTATCGATCCCAGCACCAACACCCTCTACGTCGTGGCGCAGACCTGGGTGAACAGCACATCCGGTCACTTCCTGCACGCGCTCGGGGTTGCGTCTGGAGCAGATAAGACCGGAAGTCCTGTGGCAGTCTCGACCACCAACTTCAGTTCCGTGTATCAGAATCAGCGGGCGGGTCTCCTGCTTGCGAACAACACCATCTACATCGCCTTCTCCAGTCACTGCGACCATGGCCTGTATGCCGGATATACGATGGCCTACAATGCCACCACTCTGAATCAAATCGGAGTCTTCAATCCCGGTCCGGATAACAGCCAATCGGCTATCTGGCAGTCGGGCAACGGGCCGGCGGCTGATAGCGCCGGGAACGTCTACGTGGTTACTGGAAACGGAGCCTGGGACGGAGAAAGTGACTTTGGTGAGACCTTCCTCAAACTTAGCAGCAACCTTGGTCTGGAGGACTGGCATACTCCTTCTGATTACGCTTCTCTGAACAAAGGTGACGTCGACCTCACAGCGTCCGGCCCACTCTTGATTCCGGGAAAAAATCTTGTCATCGGGGGCGGTAAGGATGGCTATCTTCACCTGCTCAATACATCTGACATGGGCCATTTGGGCGATGACACCGACGTGCAGCCGCCCTGGCAAGCAACCTCCTCCCATATCCATTCGCTCAACTTCTGGAACAACAATCTATACATGTGGGGCCAGACCGACTATCTCAAGGTATTTTCTTTCAACGGGTCAGCCTTTAACACGACCCCTACGTACACCCTGGGAGTCCACGCTCTGGGCCATCCCGGCGGCACTCTTTCTCTCTCCGCCAATGGTACGACCAACGGGATTCTCTGGGCTGCAACCAATACCAGTGCAGGCGCTGATGGATCTGGTGCATGGCACCAATCCGTTCCCGGCATCCTCTACGCC
>CAXTMK010000063.1:4657-25390 GCA_964245315.1 uncultured Acidobacteriaceae bacterium
GACAGGTTCTCCCGTTCCGTGCAAGAGCCTGATCCAAGTTCACGCCGCCTACGATTGCGAACGGCAAAGTCTACTTGCCGAGTTTCGGTCAGGAGCAAACCGCCAGCGGGCAGCTTTGTGTGTATGGCGAACTTCCCACGACCAACCTGATCCCCAATGGAACCTATGTGATTGTCGACTCACATAGCGGCAAGGCTCTCGATAATCCTGCGGCTTCCAAAAAGAATGGGACCACCATGGAGATCTACACCGTGAACAATGGCTCCAATCAGCAATGGGTGGTGAACAATTTAGGAAGCAACGTCATTACCTTGACCAACACTGCGAGTGGTGAGTTGCTCGATGTCGCGGGCGCTTCCAATGCAAACAGCGCACTCGTAGATCAATGGCCGGCCAATGGACAGGCGAATCAGCAGTGGCGGGTAACCTCAGTAGGTGGCGGCAAGTATGAACTCGTCAGCATGCAGAGCGGTCAAGCGCTCGATGTTGATAAGGCCGCGGTCGCGAACCAGACAGTGGTGGACCAATATCCGTACCAGGGTCATCCATGGCAGCAGTGGACCTTCCAGGCGCCATGACTCTGGAAAGATGTTGCCAGAATCCAGGCTCGACCTTGGATCTCTGAATCTCCCCGTACGATCTCGGAGCCAGCTGCATGAAAGAATCACGTAGACGTTTTCTGGCGAACGCAGCTCTTTCGGCAGCGGCCCTTGCGCTCTCTTCAAGAACCGGCGCGCAGGCCCACGATACGAGCCACATGCAGCATAACGAGCCGGAACCGGAGCGGCCTGCCATCCCGAGACTGCCTGCCATCCTTTCCAAGGCAACTGGCACCATCGGCATCGATGCGGCGTACAAAATGCTCTTCAACGGGAGCGATACCCTTGACGCGGCACTGCACATCTGCACAACGCAGGAAGATGACCCAAACGATCACTCCACCGGCTTGGGCGCCTTACCGAACTCCCAGGGCGAGGTCGAACTCGATGCCTGCTGCCTGCACGGCCCTACCCGCCGAGCTGCTGCGGTCGGAAGCGTCAGCGGCATCCGCAATGTCTCGCTCCTTGCCCGGGCACTCATGGAGAACACCGGCAACACGTTGCTCGCCGGTCCGGATGCACAGGTCTTCGCGCTCGCTCACGGATTTGTGAAAGAAGATCTGCTCACCGACCGCACTCGCCGGAACTACGCTCTGTGGAACAAAATCCGGACCGACCCGGGCATCTTGGAGGAAGCAAAGTTCGATCCCGTATGGCCCCAGCACCTTCAAAAGGAGCATGCCATGCCACATTCCCAAAAGGAGTTTGATCTTCTGGTGCATAAGTGCGAGCCGCTTGCTTTACAGGCAGGGCTCGCTCCAGCCATGACCTGGCGGGCGGCCTTTGATGTGATCGCTCCAAGGAGCCAGGCAGTCTACGTATCCGCCGTTGACCGCAAAGGCCAACTCTCCTCTGCCAGCAGTTCGGGTGGCCAACCCTGGCGACGGCCCGGCACTGCGAGCGATGTGGCCACCATTGGCGCGGGCTGCTTCCTCGATCCTGCGGTCGGATCAGCCGGCGCCGGCGGGAATGCGGAAGCAAGCATCAGGATCGCAGGCGCTCACACCATCGTCGAGAACATGCGCCTCGGCATGTCTCCGGAAATGGCAGGAATGGATGCCCTGCGCCGGATCGTGCGCTGGTACAACAACGATATAAACGCTCTCCGCTTTGTTGAGGTTGTCTACTACATCCTCAGAACAGATGGCGCTTACAGCGGCGTTTCGTTGTGGGGTGGAGACAGTACGGGCCACGTTCGCCAGTACACGATCAAAGACGCAGAAAATGCCAGGCGCACGGAGGACTGTGTAGCTCTTTTTCCCTGTGGTCCCCTAAGCGGCAGCGCCATGGCTCGGGGATGAAAGGGCGATACTCATTGCCGATACGTACAACAGCCAAGCGGTTTTTCTTTTTCTTGGCTGTCCTTGCTTCAACATTACACGGCCAGACCAACAAGGGTGGGTTGCGCCTCGAGGTGCGCGATCCTGCCGGCAGCCCGGTCGATGCAAGCGTGCGTCTGGTGTGCGATGCAAATCAATACGCCCTTTCGTCACGAACCAATAGCACAGGCGTGCTCACCTTGGAGCGACTGCCGTTCGGCACCTATCGGTTAGCGGTAACGCAGCCTGCCTTTGCTCCGCTTCTGCGTACACTTGAAATCCAGTCCGCCTTGACCGTCTCGCTTCCCGTCACGTTGGAAGTAGCAACGGTGTTGCAGACGGTGCGGGTGGATACGAGTGCGACCTTGCTGGATGCGCATCAAGCCGGAGCCTCGGAGCAGATCGGCGTGGCTTCGATCGAGAACCGGCTAAGCTCGATTCCGGGCCGGTCCTTACAGGATCTGGTCAATTCGCAGCCAGGCTGGCTCTATGAAGGCAATGCGGTCCTGCATCCGCGTGGCTCTGAGTACCAGACCCAATTCGTAATCGACGGTGTGCCGCTCACGGACAATCGATCCCCCAGCTTCGGGCCGGAGATCGAGGCGGACGACATGCAATCGATCAGCATTTACACGGCCGGCATCCCGGCAGAGTATGGTCGCAAGCTGGGCGGCGTCGTCGAGTTGAACACAGCGCAGGACGTCCAGCCTGGTCTTCACGGCAAGGTGGTGCTCTCAGGCGGAAGCTTCGACAGTGCGGCAGCCTTTGCAGAGGGCCAGCTGACCTCCGGGAAGAACACCTTTGGCGGAAGCGCTTCTGGAAGCACGACGGACCACTACCTCAATCCGGTGGTGCCTCAAAACTACTCGAATACAGGAAGCCTGGCGGACTTCTCCGCTCGCTATCGACGGGACCTGACACGCTATGATCGACTGGTCCTCACGCTTCGTCATGAGCTCTCGCGATACGACCTGCCCAACGAACAGGTACAGCAGGCCGCCGGTCAACGCCAGACTGCTCAGAATGAGGAGACGATCGGGATCGCTTCCTACAACCACGAGTTCTCCGCGCACACCCTGGCTGAGTTCCACGGCATGGTCCGTGATAATGCAAATGAGGTCCAGTCCAACCCACAGTCGACGCCGGTTGCAGTCTCTCAGCACAACAGCTTTCGCGAGGGATACTTCAGAGCAACCGCTGCTATCTCAAGCTCCCACCAGGAGTGGAAGTTCGGAACGGAATCGGACAACACGTTCCTGCACGAAAACACCAGTTACGCTATCTCGGATCAGACGCAGTTCGATGATAATACTCCGCCAACCTTTGCCTTCATCGCACAGAGACCTGATCTCGAGCAGTCAGTCTTTGTTCAGGATCTCATTCGGGCCGGTAAATGGACGGCAAACGCTGGCGTCCGTTTCGACCACTATCAATTGCTGCTCAATCAGCGAGCGTTTGATCCTAGACTCGCAGTCTCCCGATACTTCGCTTCTGCCGATCTCGTTCTGCACTTCTCCTATGACCGCGTTTTTCAGCCGCCCTCGTTTGAGAACCTTCTGCTCTCCAGCTCCGCGACTGTTCAATCGCTCGCTCCACAAACATTTCTGCGCCTCCCTGTTCAGCCTTCCCAGGGAAACTACTATGAGGCAGGCCTCGCAAAGACAATCCTGCAGAAAGTGCGGCTGGACGCGAACTGCTTCCGGCGTGCTGTGAACAACTACGCAGATGATTCCCAGATCCAGAATACAACTATCAGTTTCCCCATCGCGTTTCGTAAGGCTCTTATCTATGGAGCGGAGGCTAAGCTGGAAATGCCGGAGACAGATGGCCTTTCAGGTTTTATCAGCTATTCCTATGAGGTCGGCAACGCGTGGAACCCGGTGACAGGCGGACTCTTCTTAGGGGAGGACGCTACGGCAGCGGAAGCGCGGCTTACCGGACATTTTCCTGACTCACAAGATCAGCGAAATACCGTACGCGGCCGACTACGCTACCAGGTGAATCCGATGGTATGGGTCGCCGCTGGCGTGCAATCGGATTCGGGACTTCCCTTTGACTTCAATGGCGATCCGTCCACCGTGCTTGCCCAGTACGGGCAGGCAGTTCTATCGCGCATTAACTTTACCCGGGGACGCATCTTGCCCACGGTTCAGGCGAACGCCTCGGCTGGTGTACAGATATACCGCACTGAGCGTCTCAGTATGGGGCTGCAGGCCGACGGACAGAATCTCACCGATGTACTTAACGTTATTGATTTCGGCGGTCTGTTCTCGGGAAATGCGATCGGCCCGTCACGCAATATCATGCTGCGGTTCACGACTACCTTCTAACCACGCGTTTATCAAAGAATGCCTTTGTTAGCGCCGTGGCTCGTTTGGTAAAAACGGGACAGCTAACCCACCGCCACTCTTGAGTCGTCCCCTGATCCCATCAAACCTTGAACCATACCTCAGCATTTCTCCTTCACTCCTTTTGCTCGGCATCGAGGGTGCCTCCTCTTATCGCGCAGTTTGTGAGCATCGTCGCCGGCTGCCGACCAGCATGCGACACTCACCGTCGGGAGTTTCTTGACAAACATCGTCGAATCGAGTCATCAAATGTGGAAGCCAGCTGGATTGATCAGCCGGCCGCCGAAGTATCGCAATGGTCACAACACTGTATTTACTTCCTCGACCATCTCCTCCACAAGACGCGGGCGCATCCAGGACCTAAGTGCGAGTCAACACGATAGCGCTTTCCAAGGAAAAGTTACTGTAACTACTAGTTGGACTGTCCTACGCTCAGCGCATAAACTCTGTTGTTCGTTGCTCCAAGCAGTTTATAACCCGAACTCCAGTAAAGGGAGCCATCGACGATAGTCGGCGCCGAAATCGAGGTGCCACCACTCGGAAAGATAAACAGAATATTACCTTTTGCCGCATCCAGCGCTAGAAAATTCCCAGCTTGATCCTCCCCGTACATCACCCCATTCGCTATGCTCACGGAGCCATAGGTATCCGCATAGGCGCCCGGCGGTGGAGCGAGCCGCGTTCCCTTGAACTCTGAATCATCCCCGGCCAAAGCCGGTGTTGCAGTCTGCCAGAAAATCTTTCCACTGGCAGGATCAAGTGCCGACCAGTATCCTCCGTTGGTCTGCTTGCCTGATATCAGTGTCGTCTGGACGTAGTTGGCATTGCCCTCAGGAATGTAAATACGACGGCCATCCGTAGCTGTCCCGCATTCAATCTCCCCATATCGACCCCCGGCTCCAACCATCGTCGCCCAAACAATGTTCCCGTTATCGCGGTTCATCGTCCAGTAGACTCCGCTCTTTTGTCCCGCACCAACGAGATCCTGCTCCACACCTTGGATGTTGGCTGTAAATAGGTTGGGTGCAGAACCGAAATCGGTGTCCTGCCCGTGTGGTGTTGGACAAGCATTGGCCGGATCCACGATCACGTTCACGCAGGTATCAATCGCTGTGTCCTGAAATGTGAAACGCTTGGCCCACTTCACCTCGCCGCTGTTGATGTCAAGCGCCAGAACGCTATCGATGTGATCGTTCGGATCGACAATTTTCCAGCTGCTTGTCCGTCTTCGCGCTAAGCTAACAAGCGGAGACTGTCTCAGGCACCGAATATATTCCCGGTGTCCACGTAAAGCGTTTTCCTGCCTGAGTCAACAGCCAGATTGCTTGACCAGACCGCCCCCCTGTATACCCACTCGGTACGGTGTAGGCTTGCCACAGCGGTTTGCCATTGTGTTCATCTAACGCGACAACCGAGCCGGGAAAAATCCACTTGGAAGTGTGGCGCCACTGTGGCTGCATACTCCTGATTGGAGGACACGCCGACATAAACGCGACCATTTACCGGAAAGCGATGCAAGTGTCTGCGTAAATTCTTTACACTGCTGCATAAATAAGACATGGGAACACGGCCTCTCCTCAATAGAGCGAGCATAAACACGACTGAACACCTTGCCTGTTGTAAGTGGATAGCGATACGTGTAGGAGGACTCGCCATGAACTCTAAGCACACGGCTACGCTGAGGCAAAACCGGGCAGAGTCTTCCCGCACGAAAAATCGACCAGAACTCTCTAGCCGGAAGTTCTCTCTCGATGTCTCTATTTGGGTTACCTAAGCTCAACCCAGATCTCCGCGATGCCAAGACGTAAACGTACACATTGTGTAAGGGCAAGGTGCGCCCCTTCCGGACTTACCTGGCTGCCCTCTTGTCTAGGCGGCTCAGCAGATGAGTCCGCTCTTGTGCCAGCATGGAAACTTTCCGCAAGCATCGATAAAACTTTCGATTAGGTAATCATTCCGGCGATCGAGACTTCTATCAACATCATGCGTAACATGCCTACTTAGGAGCCCGGATAGATGAGGGTGTCCAGCGGCGAGCCAACATCCGGTAAGGGAGTCTCCAGTGGAAAGATTATCGATAGTTCCGGTACTCATGCTGTTCACCTGTGTTCCATTGGTCGCCAGCACAAACGTCAACACGTGGCGGTACGATCCCGGCCGCGCTGGGCAAATCACAACAGAAACCCAACTCACGCCGGCCAATGTAAACAGCGCCACTTTTGGCAAGCTGCGCTCCTACAGTGTGGACGGTTACGTATATGCTCAACCTCTTTATGCAGCTTCTCTGGCCACTGCGAACGGCACGATGAATGTTGTGCTTGTTGCGACCGAACATGACAGCGTCTACGCTTTCAATGCCGATGCCAATCAACAGATTTGGAAGGCCAGCCTGATTGATGGTGCACACGGCGCGGCCGCCGGAGCGACGACCGTACCGAGCGCCGATGTAGGTGTCAATGATATTTTTCCTGAGATCGGCATTACCGGAACGCCTGTTATTGATCCCTCCAGCAATACTCTTTACGTTGTTGCAAAGAGCAAGGAGAAGGGCTCCTACGTACAGCGTCTTCACGCGCTCGATCTTCTGACTGGCAATGAGAGGCCGAACAGCCCTGTTGCCATTACAGCAACTATTGCGGGAACTGGCACAGGCTCTTCGAATGGCCAAATCTCGTTCGTCGCTCAAATAGGACTGGAACGAGTAGGCTTGCTTCTCTTGAACGGCCACGTATATTTCGCAACAGCATCGCACGGAGATAATGGCCCCTACCATGGGTGGGTCTTCGCCTACGATGCAACAACACTCCAGCAGACCGCTGTCTACAACACCAGCCCAAATGGAGCGGAGACTGGGATCTGGGAGTCTGGCGCGGGCTTGTCCGCGGACACAACCGTGTCCACAGGGCGACTCTTTGTCGCGAATGGGAATGGCACCTTCGATGCAAATCCCCCCTACAACAACAGCCAGGATTTTGGCAACGCTGTCGAGCGTCTTGACCTGAGCAGCGGCGGCCTGAAGGTGGAGGATGAGTGGACGCCCTTTGAACAGCTCAGCCTTGACGCCTCTGACACGGATCAAGGCTCTAGCGGTGTTCTTATCCTCCCGGATCAAGCCGGCTCCCACGTTCATGAGCTCATCCAGGTAGGAAAGAACGGACGAATTGAGGTCTTGGACCGCGACAATCTAGGCGGCTACAACGGCATTTACAACAATGTTGTGCAAGAGATCCCCGGTCAGGTGGGTGCGCTCTACAGTACCCCTGCCTACTGGAATAACTACGTCTACTTCTGGGGTAATGGGATGCCTTTGACCCAATACCTGCTCACCAAGGGTCTGCTCGGTCCGACGCCACAATCCACGTCTTCGGTAGTCTCGGGTTTCCCCGGAGCCAGCCCGGTGATTAGCTCAAACGGTACCACCAACGGCATTCTGTGGGCGATTCGATCAGACGCCTACGCCGCCGGCGGCCCCGCTATCCTTTACGCCTTCGACGCCCAGAACGTCAGTACCCTGCTCTATTCAAGCGCGCAGAACAACTCACGCGATGCTGCAGGCCCCGCCGTCAAGTTCACAGTACCGATGGTGATTAACGGTCAGGTCTGGGTCGGCACGCAGAACCAGGTCAATGTTTATGGCCTTTTACAAAGCACGGTGCAGGCTACGGTCCCTGCGCCGACCTTTACTCCGCCAGCCGGCAACTATGCCTCCGCGCAGAGCGTAGCCCTGGCAGAGAGTCAGGGCAACACGACGATCTACTACACCGCCGATGGTAGCCTGCCAACCACCAGCTCTACCCCTTACAGCGCGCCCATCCCGGTCACGGCCAACGCCACAGTACAAGCGATCGCGACCGCGCCCGGTTACGCTGCCAGCAAAGTTGCCCAGGCGATCTACACCATCGGCTCACAGCCCACAATCAACTTCAGCAACGGCTTCGCCTCGGTCACCGGCCTGCAACTCAATGGCAGCGCAGTCAACGTGGATGACACCCGCTTACAGTTGACCACCGGTGGGCAGACTCAGGGAGGGAGTGTGTTCTGGACGACGCCGGTCGATGTGAGCAGCTTCTCGACCGACTTTACCTTCCAGCTTTCGGGCGTTGAGCCAATTGCCGACGGCATCACCTTCACCATTCAGAATACAAGTCCATCCGCCCTGGGGTCCGCTGGAGGTGGCCTCGGGTATGGTCCCGACAGCCCAAGCGGCACTCCCGGTATCCAAAAGAGCGTTGCGCTCAAGTTCGATCTGTACAGTAACGCAGGCGAGGGACCAGATTCGCTGGGCTTCTACGTAAACGGACAGTCCCCCACGGTACCTGCTGTGGACATCCGGAACACCGGTCTGGATCTGCATAGTGGAAATAGCTTCGCTGCCCATCTGACCTACGATGGTCTCAATGCAATGCTCACCCTTACCGACACAATTACCAAGGCAGTCGCCACACTGTCCGCGCAGGGCGATATTGCGCTGGCATTAGGCGGTACCAAGGGCTACGTGGGTTTTACAGGTGGCACCGGAGGCGTGGTCGCCAGCCAGAAACTCTTAACCTGGGTCTTTACCTCCATGCCCAAACACTGATCCAGGTTCGCTTGCCTGACTCGCCCGACCGCAGTGTTGCGGCGGCTGCTACTTTCCATGGGCTGCGACAGCTCGCGTACCGGCCTTGCTTGTGGGCCCACATGGCTAGCTCCCTCCCCGGAGGCACGTCTCCGCTCTTTTCTCCCAGCCAGTGTCCCGTCTAGGCCAATCGCGACCCGCGAGCAGGCTTTTACTTCGGACCTGGACTGGTCATCCTGAAACGCTCGAGAGAGAACAGGCGAAGATCGAACCCGCAGCTCCCGTTTACCGACAGATCGGCGAGTAGCTCGCCGAGCACCGCGGCGAATTTGAAGCCGTGGCCCGAGAGCCCCGTAATCAGGGTGACCGCCGCATGCCGCGGATGAGTATCGATGATGAAGTGCTCGTCCGGCGTCATCGTGTAGAGGCAGGTCTCGGCGTGGAGCAAACGTCCGGCCAGCCGCGGCATCGTGGTGGCCAGCCGCTCTCGCATCGCTGACTCATCCTCTGGGCGTATCCGCCGGTCCACTGTCTCCGGCGTGCATACCTCCTCGCTGCCATGCAAGGCGACCTTGACTCCTTCGCCGTCAGGTCCGGTAAGAGGGAAGCCATACAACAGCGGCTGTCCCGCGCAGGCTTCAAAGAGATAAATGGGGAGGCGGTCGGCGCGAAAGTCCTCCACGCCGCCCTCGGGCGCAAACCAGCACAGAACCTGCCGGGTCACGCGAAGCGGCAGATCCAGCTCAGCCAGTATCTGAGGCGCCCACGGTCCGGCGGTGATGATCAGTCGCTCTGCCGAGTAGGTTCCTTGGGCGGTGCGCACGGTCACTCCGGCACCTCCCGGTGCAGCGTCCCATCCGATCACGGGTTCATTCAGGTGGAGCTGCGCATAATTTCTCTGCGCCTGCCGCAGTTGCTGCGCAATACAATCTTCAGGCACCAGGTAGCCGGCGTTTTGCTCCAGCAGCGCTTGCGACTGGTCAGCCACTGCAAAGACCGGGTAGCGCCGGCGCACTTCTGCGGGATCGAGTATCTGGTACGGCAGTCCAAACTGCTGCGCACTCTCAGCGCTGCGCGCTACCAGTTCGCCCCCCGGCGACCCAAGAACAAGAGCGCCTGTTGTATGAAGCAGTGCTTGTTGCGTATCGTGTTCCAGCTTGCGCCACAGTTCGTGAGCGCGCAGCAGCATCGGCACGTAGCGGCTATCTTCAAAGTAGGCTTGGCGAAAAATACGGGAGCGTCCGTGCGAAGAACCCAGTTTATGCGGTGGTGCATATTGATCAAAGCCACGCACCCGGATGCCGCGCTCAGCAAGGTGCATGGCAGTTGCACTCCCCACCGCACCCAGCCCCAGCTCTATGACGTCAACAGAATGATTCATCGCACTCCTAACTGTGGCAGAAGCAAAGCTGGTGTCATGGGAAGCTTCTGCCTAAGCGCGCAGAGCGAAAGAAGATGCTGTCTGCACTTCCAGCCCAAGGTGATTGCAGAGCGTGCGATAGTTGATTTTCAAAATGCGGCAGGCTTGCGCCTTGTTGCGGCCTACCTGCTCATACACATACCGCGCGTATCGATTTTCGAGATCAGAGACCGACCACTGGTTCTCCATGGCATGCTCCAGCATAGGACCAAGGCTGAACGCCGTCTCACCAGCGCCGTCCGCGAGCGCTGTGGGCGGAGTAAGTTCAGCTCCATCCGATAAAAGGATCGATCGCTCGATGGTGTTCTTCAATTCGCGCACGTTGCCCGGCCAGGACTGCACCGCCAGCTGCCGCAATAAGTGCCTTGAGAGCTCCGTGACAGGAAGCTTCTGTTCCAAACGGAAGCGCTCGTTGAAGTGTCGGGCCAGTGCGACGATGTCTTCTCTGCGAAAGCGTAACGGCGGCAGGCGCAGTTCAATCAAGGCCAGTCGATGATAAAGTTCGGGCAGCAATGTCCCTGCCCGCATCGCGGCCTGGAGATCAGCCGAACTCGCCGCAATCACCCGGCCGGCAAAATGAAGTGCGGTACCCGCGCCGGTTCGTGAGAATCGCCGCTCATCCAGAACCCGCAGGAGCTTGACCTGTAAGGAGAGCGGCATGTAACTGACGTCATCGAGAAACAGTGTGCCCTCGCCGCACTCCTCAAACCGGCCGGCCCGTCCCTCGATCTCCGGAGCCACTGATCTTTCCATACCAAAAAGTTCGCGTGACTGGAAAGCTTCCGGAATCGTTGCGCAGGAGAGGGTGACGAACGGATGCCGCCGCCGCTCTGCGCTCTGGTGCAGGTAGCGGGCCATCACGCCCTTTCCTGTGCCTGTCTCTCCGGTAAGCAGGATCGGTACGGCGCTTTCGCGCACCTGGGAGGCGATGCGCAACACCTCCTGCATGGCGGGGCTCTGGCAAACGAATGGAAAAATCTCGGTCTCGTCGTGATCATTGCTCGAGCCGCGCCCTGCCTGCAGCGTCAACTCGCGACGTGCCTGCTCGTTACTCAGCGCGAGCGAAGCGATCTTGCCCACCCGCTCCATTGCCTGCAGAGTCTGCCTGTTGGTGGCGCTGGGACGATAGAATCCCACTTCGACCGTGCCGACAACATGCTGCTCGCGCAAGATCGGCACCCCCAGAAAAGAATGAAAGCGGCGGTTGCCTCCCCGTTCCCGCCCGAGCATGCGAACCCGCGCCTCTTTATCGATATTGGGTACGATCAAGGGCTGCTTGTGCTCGACGATCCACCCGGTATAGCTCATCCCAGGCACATACCACCGTGCGTTGTTGCAGGTCGCATCGCCTACATGGGCAACAATGCAGTAGCGGTTGGGCGCACCCTCGGCACAGACATAGCCGACATCAAAGGCCATCGTGCGGTGCAGCGAGCGCAGCAACTGAAGCATGGTTGCCTCCATGGCTTCAGGGGAGGTGTGCGAGGCGGCGAATTGTGCCGAGTCGCGGACCGAGGCCGGCCTTTCGGCGTATGCAGCTTGGCAAGCAGTCAGCAAAAGTGTAGGCGAAGCCACGCGAAAAAGTGCCCGCAGCCGGATTCCCAATTCCTGCGCGCTAAACGGCTTTGGAAGGATTTCGTCCGCACCGAGCGAGCGTATGAGCAGACGCGTTTTGCGGTCGCACACAGTTGCCGCTACCAACGAAGGAACAGCGCGCCAGCGGGGATGCTCGCGCATGAGCCGGTGCTCGGCAAGCTCCTCGCGATCAAGGCAGTGGAAGTCAAAAAAGACCGCGTCGCTCAAGCTTTCCGTCCCCAGGAGATCCGTCGTGATCGCAGGACGCCAGTCCACCAGGTAGCCGGCTTCCTCCAGCAAAAAGCGAGTGTAGCGGGCGCTCTGAATATTTTCCTGCACCAGAAGAATGCGAAGAGCGCGGCCCTGCTGCATCAGCTGATTCCTCCTGCGGAAAGCACTTGCTTTGCTTGCATGATACGACCCGCTTCAAGGTGCGAAGACGCGGCCTCGGCAATCGACTCCTGAATCGCGGTCCATACGAGGGCGCAGAAAACACCCATTACCGTCCCGGAGCCCGGTGCCTGCCAAGGCTAAACAGCGAGCTGCCGAAGGCGCGCTCCTGACGCGGCCGGCAATTGCGCACCGAGACGCCGACCGGGAAGGTGGTTGCCTGGCTCACCCGAGCCGAACTCTCCATCGTCACCGCGGCCCCATGTATGTCTCAAACCACTCAAGCGTGCGCAAAGTCAGATCGGTGCGGTCCGCAGGCTTGAAGAAGCTATGCCCTTCATCGGCGTAGATGACCAGCTGCGTCGGCACGCCCAGCTCCTTCAAGCCATGCCATAACTCCATCGATTGCACTGGCGGCGCCTCGCCATCCCGTTCCCCTACCAGGATCAATGTCGGCGTCTTCGCGTTCTTGATATAGCTGATGGCCGAGACGCGGAGGTACGCGGCCGGGTCGTCATAGACCGACGCGCCAAAGTAGGGGATCATCCACTTGTCGATCGAGTTCTGCCCGTAGTAGCTCTGCATGTTGCTGGCGCCCGCTCCGGCCACAGCTGCGCGGAAACGCTGCGTGCGGGTTACGGCCATCATGGAGGTGGAACCACCGTAGCTCCAGCCCAGGATGCCGATTCGATTTCCGTCAACCGGATAATGCTTGACCACTTCATCCACGCCGGCGACCAGATCCTCCAGGTCGCCAAAGCCCCAGTCTCGGCGGTTGGCCCGGGTAAACTTTTCCCCTTGGCCGAAGCTGCCGCGGTCGTTGGGGAAGAGGACAAAATAACCCAGGCTGGTGAAGATGGTTGTGTTGAAGTCATCCGCCTTCCAGCTCGGTTGCGCGATCCAGGCCGGGCCGCCATGCACGGCGACCAGCATCGGATATTTCTTGGAAGGGTCGTAGCCGGTGGGGTACAGCAACCATCCTTGTACTGGAAAGTCACCGGTCTTCCCGTTGCTCCTCCATGAGACGCTCTCCGCCCTGGGCAAGGTAAGCGGCACGGCAGCATTCAGATGTGTGACCTGCTTGAGATCGCCAATGGTGCCGGCCCAGACTTCAGGTAACATCGACCACGAAGTGCGCACACAGGCAGCCGTCCACCGGTCGCCGTGCTTGGCAATGGCAAGGCTCGCTTCGTCGCGGCTGGCATGGAGGGTTTCGCCCGCACTCCACAGTTCTTTTGCCTGGCCGCTGGCAGTCTCGAGCGTGTTGATGGCCATTGCGCCACCTCGATATTCGCTGAACAGCATCTGGCGGTCGCCGAGCCAGGTGAACCATCCGGGCGAGAAAGGGCGCCCGGGGGTCAGGTCGCGTACTTCTCCTCCATGCGCGGAGACCTGGTAGATCTCGCCGCCGGTCGCGCCCTCGTCGCTCATCAGCCCTTGAATGAAGGCGAGAGACCCCCCGTCGGGTGACCATCGCGGCAGGGCAATCTGCAGTTCGGGCTTGAAGATAGAAACCGGCTGCGGCGTAGCGACGGGCTGCGTGTACAGCTGGGCGATATACCAGTTATCGTCGCCGGGAGGCGGTGCGGCGGTATAGGCGAGCGACTTGCTGTCAGGCGACCAGTCATACTCAAAGATGTAGAGAGCGGCCGGTGTAACCTGCCGTGTCTCTCCGCTCTGCAGATCGACCAGGGCCACCCGCTGCACATCTCTGTTCTGCAAATCATCGATCACGCCGACGGCTCTGTCTTCAGCCGCCATCGGTGTGGGAGCGCGGCTGCCGCTTTCGACATAGAGTAGAGCGAGACTCTTGCCATCCGGTGACCATTGCAGGTGAGAAGCATAGCCGCTCAGGTGAGTCACTTGGCGCGCCGGCCGGTCACCGGCTACGTCGGCCGTAAACACCTGCAGCTGGTTGGGAGAGTTACAGTCGGAGAAGAACGCGAGCGTGTGATTGTCAGCACCCCAGGCAGCTCCTTCGCTACTGCAGCTTTTCGCGGCGGAAGTAATTTGCACCGGCCGCGCCTTCTCGGGCGCGGCCATAGGCGCGACAAAGATCTGGGCGCGCGTCTCGGTCGAACCACTCACCGCTTCTCTTACCGTCCAGGCTATCTCTAGCCCATCCGGGCTCAGGGCGACATCAGAGGGTGATTTCACCTGGGACTGCCGGGCTTCAAAATCCATAATCCGCGCGCGCGTCTGCTGCGAAGCCGATACACCCGGACCTGCTTGTTGAGCAAGAGCAGCAGGCGCCAAGGCCAGTAGCAGAAGGCAGCACGGAGAGCTCGCGCGCGCGGCATGCCGTCTAGGAGTAAGGACGCTTCGGTTCGATCTCATCATCTTCATCAAAAGCTGATTCTCAGTCCTGCCTGCATCTGGCGGCGCGCTCCCTGCTCAAAGGTTCCCGAACCTCGCTGCCGAATATTGGTCCGGTCGGCCCCCGTCGTTCCGTTAATGCTGTCCGGCTGCCCGGAAAGTGTCCCATTCAGCAGATCCGACGGGGCATCGTAGGAGCTGCGATTGAAGACGTTGAACACATCCCACGAGGGAGAAATCGTGAGCCGGTCCCCGATCGGTTTGTAGTTCCAGGTGAGTCGGACGTCGGTAAGCAGAAGTAGATCGAGACCCACCTCATTCGAGGGTGCGAGAGGAAGTGCGGGCATGACGCCGCTGAGTTGCTGCAGCTGCGAACCGCTGAACAATCCCTGCGCGACGACTAACTTCCCGGCTGGCGTTGGTTGGCCGGCATAGCCGCTGTTGTAACTGTTGATGGCCTTGTTCAAACCTTTCGCGCCTTTCAGGCTGCGGCCGAACTCGCCCGGACCTGCGGTGGGAAGCAGGTCGCCGGTGGTTCCATCCCCGGTCCAGTCGCTGCAGAAGATTTCTTCCGGGCCGCCGCCGCAGCCCTTGAACGCCGTAGGTAGCAGAGGATTGTTGGCCAGCGGAGAGTACCAGTGAGTGATCTGGCTGAAGACAAAGCCTTTCTTGATATCCGTGATGGTGCCTACGTTCAGCATCGAGGTGCGGTCCAACCCGTCCGGACCAACGAAACGGTTCGGCTGCAGCGAGTCCCATGTCGAAGGGGAGGATGAGACATCCGCGGCGCCTGTACCGGAGGTCCTGAGATTGCCTTGATTGCGTGACAGAGTATAGGCAAAGGTCAGGGTATTGCCGTTCATCCAGCGGAAAGCCGCAACGCTCGGCTCACCGAACCGGCCGTCCAATCGCAGGTTCAGCCCGTTGTATGTATTCATGGCCTTGTGATCGTAAAACGACATGGTGCCGAAGGTGGGATTCACACCGCGGAAAGCGTAGCCGGTGGCGGCGCTTCCCTCGCCCAGCCCGTACGCTCCGTACGTAGCGATGGTAGCGCCTTGGCCGATGGCGCAGTCAACGCCGGCCGGTCCTGGAGGGCAGCCGAGCGAAGCGTTCGCTGCGGAGATCGCCGCAGCCGCGGCATTGGGATCAAAGCTGGCGGCATTCGCAGCTCCGAGGTGATTGTCATCCTGCACTAGGGGAAACTCATACCCATGCACGAAGACATATTCCCCGGTGAAGACAAGACCCTTGCGAAGCTGTCGTTCTACGGCGATGTTGAACTGCGCCACGCGGGGGTTCTTGGTCCCAGCCGGCCAGGAGGGACTGTACAAGGCGTGGTTGAGGTCAAACGAGCTTGCCGAGGATGTATTCTGCGCGGACGCCGCAACATAGAGCTGGTTCAGGTTGTTGACCGCTCCGGCCGCATTGCCGATGGACTCGCTGAAAAGCGGGCTCAGCGCCGCGCCTGAGGTGCCATTTGGAAAGCCATACTGCGCCGCCAGCGGGTCCCCCGGTGCAAACGCATTGCCGCTGCGCGGATCGATCAACGCGCCCCCGGCGCCAACCGTCTGGGTCTGGTAGGAGATGCCGGCTGGGATGAAGTTGGTGGGGTCTCCGTAAAAGCCATCGATAGTCAGTTCCTCGAAATACAACCCCGCCGCCGACCGGATGACGGTCTTTCCGTCTCCGCGAACGTCCCACGCGCCGCCGATCTGTGGGCCCAGATTCGTCTTCGGAGCATGCCGGTATCCGCTCAAACCGGGCTCGAAGGAGTCGAGCAGCGCAGGATGATTGATAGAGGGAGCGAACTGCCCGGAGAAGAAGACGTACCGCAAACCTGCGTTCAGCGTGAGTGTATGACTTGCCTTCCACACATCGTGGATGTAACCGGCCGGCCTCCACTCGGGAAAAGCGCCATGCGGAAAGCCCAGAGCGCCAGGAACGGTGTAGTAGCCAAGACCGTTCGCCAGGCTGATCGAGACCAGCGGGAACTGGGTGGGATCGGTCAGGCCCTGGCCCAGATAGCTGTCGCTGTCGAGCTCCGGACTGTTAAGACGCAGTGGATAGTCCGTGCCGAGAATCCAGTAGGTCAGATCGACGCCGAAGTCGAGCGTATGCCGTCCTATCTGAAGATCGCCGTCGTACTTGACCTCATCGTTATGTTGTTTCTCAAACTGGCTGGAGAGATAGTTCACGCCATAGGCCAGGGTCGCGCCGCCATCGATCTGAATGAGATACTTTCGCCCGCTGGCATCCTGCGGAGCCGGCGCGAGTGGGTTAGGCAGCAAACGTTCGGAGTAGGAGTTGAAGCCGAACAGGAAAGAATGCGTCACACGCGTGCCGGCGTAGGTAGCGCCCAGTCCGTAGACAATCGCCTGGGTCTTGTTATCCAGCGAGTCGATGTAGGACACGCCCAATGACGGGTAGCCGACTACCCCATGATTCGGCGAATAGCTGTAACGGCCAAAAGCCTTCCACTTGTCGGAGATCACTCCGTCCAGCCGTCCTATGACGAACTGCTCGCGGAATGGCTTGCCATAGAAACCGTTCAGCGAGGGGAAGATGGTGTTGGCATAAAAGGAGTCGCGCGAGTCGGTCAGCTCATAGTCTGTGAAATAAAAGAGCCGGTTGGGCAGAAACGCTCCGCCCACACTGCCGCCCAGCTGGTTGCGATCATACGGTGAGCTTACAGGACCGATGCGCGCGCCCAGCCGGGAGTCCCGGAAGAATTCAAACGCCGATCCGTGAATCTGGTTCGTGCCGGACCGCGTGAGGATATTCACCGCGCCGCCACTCGCCACACTCTGCGCCGGGTTCAGCGTGGACTGCGCAACCTGGAACTCCTGCACCGCGTCGAGGCCCGCATTCTGCACCGGTCCGCCTACGGTGTGGTCTTGAATGGACAAGCCATCCAGCTGAATCTGCGTTTCGCGTCCGGAGCGTCCTTGAAATGCGGCGATCGTGAAGTTGCTCTTGGTAGGATCGATGTCATTGCCGTCACGCAACTGCACGCCCGGCGAAAGCTGCGCCAGGTCCATCATGTTTCGGCCCACAATCGGCAGCTGCTCTATTTGCTTCTGCGTGATCACTTCGCCAGACTCGGTCGATACCGTGTCGAGGTCGGTCGCCCCGGAAGAAACGGTCACCTGCTCGGCCGTGCCCCCTGGCGCGACTGCCGCATTGAGCGAGGTCACCCGGGAGATGAGCACCAACACGTGGATGAGGGAAGTCTTCTTAAACCCCTGCGCTTCAATGGTCACCAGGTACAAGTCGGGGTGAACTTCCAGAAAACGATAGGTGCCGCTCTGATCAGAGACAGCCGTCAGCTTCTCGCCGGTAGTTTCATCCGTGGCAGTCACGCGTGCGTTTGGCACCAGGGCTCCGGTGGGATCAGTGATCGTCCCCTCAATGCCGCCGGTGGTCTTCTGCGCATGCAGCGTGGCTGCGAACAACAATGCGATGAGGACCGCGTTTGCACTGCGGCAGCACTGGCGGAAAAGACAACGAAAACGATGCATGGAGAAACCCTCCGGATCAACGGATTGGGACCAGGAAAAAGCGAGTCCAACTGCTGGAGAGCCACGCTTGCCACATAACGACTTGATCGCTGGAGTTACGGATCTTCGAACGGCCAGGAACCAGGTCAGTGGTGCACATTGCGGAACGCCATGGAACATCAGCGATGGGGTTTGCGGAAGCAGACTAGGTCAACAGAGCGGCTTCTTACATTGATACGCTTGTAACACTTCACCTTCTAAGGATCAAGAAACCTTTACGTTCCCACGGTTGAGCGTTGTAAAAATGCAACGCTCACTTCCTGCCCGCCGCTTCGAGCCCCACTTTTCCCGGCGCATCTTGCTATTCTGCAACGTCGCCAGGACCACAGGAGATCGGCGCCTCCGCTCTGCTAGACTGCCGCAGGAAGCAAGCGTGTGCCCGCGTGGCAGCGAAACAGAGGATAGATGCAAACAGAGATTTTCGCAGAGATCGATGGACTGCAGGCATCGATGACCGAGTTCCTGCAACAGCTGGTGCGCTTCAGGTCGCTTCCCGGCCAGGAGCAGGACGCACAACACTTCATCGCGCAGAAGCTGCGTTCCCTGCAATGCGACACCCAGGTTCTCACCTCTGACTTTGCGGAGTTGGCACACCATCCCGCGTTCTGCGACGACGGAGTTCCTTTCAGCGATCGGCTCAATGTCGTAGCCAGATGGGCCGGCACCGGCAAGGGAAGAGACCTGATTCTCAACGGCCATATGGACGTTGTTCCCATCGGCAATGCCGCACTCTGGAAATATCCGCCGTGGGACGGTGTCGTCGAGGAAGGAAAACTTCATGGGCGCGGCGCTTGCGACATGAAGGCAGGCTTGACCGCAGGCGTCTTCGCGATCCAGGCCTTGCGTCAGATGGGCTTTGCCCCAGCCGGCAATGTTTTATTCGAGAGCGTCATCGGCGAAGAGAGCGGCGGAGTCGGCACTCTCACCACGATCGTGCGTGGCTTCTCCGCCGATGCAGCAGTAATCATGGAGCCGACACGTTTGCGCGTTTCTCCCATCCACTCCGGCGCACTCAGCTTTCGTCTCCGGGTAAGCGGCCGAGCCATCCACGCCAGCATGAAGCGTTTTGGAGTGAGCGCAATTGAGAAGTTCCAGGCCATCTTCGCGGCGCTTGAAGAGCTCGATCGTACCCGCCATGCAAGCTACGACAATCCCACTTTCGAGTTCAAGCAGAACGTGGCTCCCATCTGTGTTGGCACCCTCGCTGCAGGCGACTGGCCCTCGACTGTTCCGGAAGAACTCGTGGCAGAGGGCCGCTTTGGCGTCTTCCCGGGGGAATCTGTTGACGCCGCCCGAGCCTCACTCGTTGCCTGCCTCCATCAGGTGGTTGCCGAAGATGAGTGGCTCACCGGCCATCCCCCCACGCTGGAATGGTTTGAAGGGCAGTTCGAACCAGGCGAGACCAGCGTCAACGATCCAATCATCCACTCCCTGGCTAACGCGCACACACGCGTACTGGGAAAGAGTCCTATCCTGCAGGGTGTGCCGTACGGATCCGACCTGCGATTATTCACAATCCACGCGAAGACGCCTGCCGTTCTCTATGGGCCTGGAGACGTTGCTTTTGCGCACACAGTGCAAGAGCATGTCGAGTTGGAAGAGGTCGTTTCTTGCGCGAAGACTCTCGCGTTGCTCATCGTCGACTGGTGCGGCGGACTTTTTCCCAACCGCACCTAGTCTTCAAATAAAAAAGGCAATCAACCTGATCATGACGTAAGAATGGAACCTGGACCGCGAAGTCGAGGCACTCAAAAAAGAAAGCCGTGAGTAGACGCCCCCGAACTTGGAGCCGATTGAGAGCACACGGAAGCCAGGGCTGAGCACTCCAATCAACAATCAGGCCTTTTCACTTCATTGCGACGGCGGCAGCGGTAGCATGACGGCCTTGCCAGTCCGCGCCGACCGCCGCGCCGCGTCCAGTATCTCCGTCACCGTCACATTCGTCTGCAGCCCCGACAAATCGTCCCCCTCCACAATCTGCCCGCTCACCACCGCTTCCAGGTAGTGCAGCGGATCGTCGTAGGGAGGCGCCAGCGGCATCATCTCCCGAGAGGCATGCCCCGCCGGCTCGTCCTTGACTCGCACCTCCATGTGCCCCGAATCAAGCGCTTTCGCATACCCCGTCCGCCCATACACATCCATCTGCTTCAGCGAGAACGGCCAATCCCACGACCCCTCCACCACCGCGGTCGCACTCCGGTACTGCAGCACAATCTCCGCATCATCATCCACCTCCGGATACAGCTCAGGCTGCAGCCGCCTGGTTACCGCACTCACTGACACCGGCGCCTCCCCATGCATCATCCAGGTCATCAAATCCGGCCCGTAACATCCAAAGTCGGTCCGCGCCCCAGCCCCATCCTGCTTCGGATCGATCAACAACGCCAGGAACCCCGGACTCACGCCGATCTTCTTCGGCCCCTCGTGCCCATCCCGAAAGACCGCCCTCACCACCGGCCCTAACTCACCTGACTGAACCAGGCGGTACGCCTGCGCATTGCTCGGGTACCAGCTCGTCTCAAAGTCGACCAGCACATGAATCTTCCCCTTCTCAGCCGCTCTCCGGATCGCCAGCGCATCCGCATAGCTGAACGCGAGCGGCTTCTCCATCATCACGTGCACCCCCAGCGCCGCGCACTCCTCCACCA
>CAXTMK010000064.1:0-24626 GCA_964245315.1 uncultured Acidobacteriaceae bacterium
CATGTGGGCTCCGTTCGCGAAGGCCGGCAGCGTGCTTTGGCTGGAGGTTACGGGCGTGCTCTTTGGGCTGTTCGCCCTGGGCAGCGGGATGTGGGCGTGGGAGCATCGCGCGGACCTGGCCGGCGCTGGGGTGGCGAGACAGAGAGAATGGTTCGGGGTGGCAATGTTTTTGGTGTTCGCTTACTTTACGGTGTCGAGCTATGTGAGGGCGGCTCAGCGGGGGAAGCGGTAGTAAACGCCATCCTCTGCGACATTCGCGAGTCGGTAACACTCCCGCATCAATGTAATCTGCGTTGTTGCCAGATCTTCGGGTTTCGTCGGCCATGCAGCACCGCGAGGATGACGATGTCTTGTTCGCGAACGATGAAGAAAACGCAATAAGGAAACCGTTTCACGATAGCTCGACGGATGGGGTTCAGTACGATCGGGAAGGTCAGGGGTCTGTCTTGCACGCGATCAAAGCACTCCTCGACCTGATCGAAAAACACGTCTCCGAGGCCATCACTTCTCTCGTCATACCATCGCATGGTTTCGGCGATATCGTCTTCGGCGTCTTGGCGTAGTGCAAGCGGCAAAATCAACTTGCTTTCCTGAGACGCTGACGGGCATCCGCCCAGCTTACCGTCGCATTTGGATCTTTCTCCGATTGTTCGAGCCTGCCCTCGAGTACTTCCCGCTGCCATTCAGACAACTGGATCGACTCCGGTACACCGTCAAGCGTCTCCCAAACATCCTCGATCAATCGGAGTCGCTGATCGGTGGAAAGTTCTTCGATTTCGCTGCGAGTTGGATAATTCATAGAGAGAGATTACCTCAAACAGTGTGACATTCACTAAGGCCCAGGCTTCTCGCTTCGCCGCCTCTGTCACGATTCGCATCGGAGCATGCGAGCCTGATCGCATGAGGTTGTTGGCAGCCGCTATTCTGCTTTGTTGTGGATGGCAAGGCGCCTGGGCGCCTTGGCTTAGGAATTTCCTCGCTGCCCGGCACTGGAAACGGTCGCTCGAAGCACAGCCCTCGGTGCTACCAGTGCCGTGTCCCCGGCGCGCCTTTGAACGGACCGCGCAGATTCGACGTAATCCACCCGCCATAGAAGTCCCCGGCCTGCGGAACGACCCGTTCGTCGTCCACCCAGCACTCGTCCACCTTGCTCGCGTAGAACGCCAGATGGCCGGCCAGCGCGGCGTAGGGCGATGACGGCGAGTCGTAACTCCACGCGGCCACGGGCACTGTAACCTGATCGATCTGGATGTCCCAGTAGCGAGCTACGCCTTTGAACTCGCAGAAGCTGCCGCGCGCCGCCGATGCTTTGAGCAGCCGCATATCGAGCGAGGAAGGTGGCAGGTAATATACCGGCGGATGACTGGTTTCGAGTATCCGCAACGCGGCGGAAGTATCGGCAAGGGTGTGGCCTCCATGTACCATGCGGATGCGGCATCCCGCGGTCTCGAGCCGAGGCGGACGAGGGTAATCCCAGACAGACTCAATGTTCATCGTGTGAAAGGCTCCCTTTGCTTGGACGGTAGACTGCAAGTTGACGACGCGAACACGAGGAGGCGATGTGCATCCCACGCAAAAACGGCTGAATGAGATGAACCGGCTCGGCGATATGGCGCACTTCCCGGCCGTGGTCAACGCGGGCGCAAGCATCAATGTGCTGCTGACGCTATGCGCGACATGGTATGTCGCCGCGCGGTATCCTGCGCTGGCCGGGGTGTGGGTGGCGCTGGTGTTGGGAGTAAACCTGCTGCCAGTCGTTCTGCTGCGCCTGACGTTGCGGCCGGAGAGCGTCTATCCAACGCTCGGAGCGATGGATTTCTTCCGCGATCAGCACAAGTTTTCCGACTGGGTCTACGTGGCCGCCAGCGCGGATATGGCGTTCTGGGTGCTGCTGGGTTGGACCGTGGCCGTGCTCGACCATAAACGCGCCAACCTTGCCGCATTGCTCGTCGTGGCAGGGCTGGCGACGTTTTCGCCTGTGCTGTGGCGTCTGATCCGCAAAGGACAATAGCCGGTCGACTCAGTCGGCGATGCCCGGATTGGGCGGGTCGATGCCGAGCGCCGTCGCCAGCGCGATCAGGTGGTCCTGTTCTTCAACCAGGATCGTGCGCAGGCTCTCCGCGATGGCGAACTCGTCCAGCGCGTCCGCCTGTTTGACGCGGCGGCGATAGTTGGCGATCGTCTCCTTCTCGTTGTCGAGATCGAAGCGCAGCATGTCCTCTGCCTTTTCAGACGTCTTCACAGGCTTGGGCGTAACCGACGGCATGCCGCCCAGGTAGTCGACGTGGTTGGCGATCTGCAGCGCGTGGCCAAGCTCCTCGTGCGCGTGCTTCTCCAGTTCGGCCGCGATATTCATGTAAGCGGCGCCGGTGAGCACCTGCGAGTAGTTCACATAGGCGATAATCGCCTGGTACTCGCGCGAGAGGTCTTCGTTCAAAGCGCCGATAAACTGTTCGCGCGTAATCTGGGTCTCTTCCGTTGCCATGTCGTTCTCCATCCGCGCCCATGTGCAAAGCCGGGCCGGCATCTTCGTTGAAAGTGTATAGCAATTGTTCGATGCAAAACTGCGCCTTGCCAACAGCGGCGGCGCGGGATTTTGAACGGTGCTACCCTTTTAGAAGCGAGGGGTGGAATGGCGGAGACAACGGGAGTCCAGGCGTTTTCAGAGTTGCGGCGAACCGCCCTGAACACGCGGCATCGCGCGCACAAGGCGAAGATGGTCGACTTCGGCGGCTGGGATATGCCCGTCGAGTATGCCGGCCTGATCGCCGAACACATGGCGGTGCGCACTGCGGTCGGCGTCTTCGACGTATCGCACATGGGGGATATTCAACTGCGCGGGCCCGGTTCGCTCGCTGCCGTGCAGCGCCTGCTGATGAACGATGCCAGCAAACTGCAGGTGGGCCAGGCGCACTACTCCGCGATGCTGTATGAAGATGGGACGTTTGTCGACGATGTAGTGCTGCATAAGCTGAGCGACAACGATTATTTAATCGTCATCAATGCCGGCACGCGCCAGAAGGATGTGCAGTGGGTTCGGAAGCAGATCGGGCATATGCCGGGCGTGCATATCAACGACTTTTCCGACTATTACACGCAATTGGCGATACAAGGTCCGAAGGCCGAAGCTACGCTGCAGAAATTGACCGATACCGATCTAAGTGGCATCAGGAATTACTGGTTTACCTGGGGCAAAGTATGCGGCTTGTATAACGTCCTTATCGCGCGCACGGGTTACACCGGCGAGGATGGCTTCGAGATTTACATCCCGAGCGATGAGCCGACCAGCGATCGCGTCTGGGGCGAGGTGCTTGCGGCCGGCGCGGAGTTCGGCATCGTTCCCTGCGGGCTGGGCTCGCGCAACACGCTTCGGCTGGAAGCCGGGATGGCGCTCTACGGGCACGAAATCTCCGACACCATCAACGTCTTCGAAGCCGGCCTGGGACGCTATTGCAAGATGGACAAGGGCACGGATTTCGTGGGCCGCGCGGCGCTTGCCGAGATACAGAACTCCGGCGGACCGCAGCGGAAACTGGTTGGCCTGGAGATGATCGAGCGCGGCATTGGGCGCGATGGTTATCCGGTTTGCAGTCTGTCTGGAGAAAAGATCGGCGAAATCACCAGCGGCTCGCCGTCGCCATTTCTGAAGAAGAATATTGCCCTGGCTTATGTTCCAACCGAGTACGCCGCGCTCGACAACGATCTAGCCGTGGAAATTCGCGGTGGGTTAGTCAAAGCTAAGGTAGTTCCGACGCCGTTCTACAAGAAGCCGATGAAGATTGTAACTACGGCTTGAATTCCGGGCCTTCAAGAAGAAGTAGCAACTAGGGAGAGATGACAGATGGCCTATCCGGCTGGATATAAGTACACCAAAACGCACGAGTGGGTAAGCGCCGACGGCGCAACCGCGTCGGTGGGAATTACGGACTACGCCCAGCACTCGCTCGGCGATATCGTCTTCGTCGAACTGCCCAAGGTCGGCGACAACTTAGAGGCCGGCAAGCTGTTCGGCTCGGTCGAGAGCGTGAAGGCGGTCAGCGACCTGTATGCGCCGGTATCGGGCACGGTGACGGAGATCAACGAGACGCTCGAAGCCGCGCCCGAGACCATCAACACCGATGCCAACGAGACCTGGCTGTTCAAGCTGGAACTGGCCGATGCAGCGGAGTTGACAACTCTGGACTCGCTGCTCGATGCGAGCGCATATGAGGCGTTTGTAGCCGAAGAGACGGGGCACTGAAGACATGCGTTATCTGCCGAAGAGTCCTTCCGATCGCGAGGCCATGCTGGCCGAAATTGGTGTGCAGTCGATCGACAACCTGTTCGCCACCATTCCCGCGGAATATCAATTAAAGACCGACCTGAAGATTCCGCGCCAGCACGGCGAATCGGAGATCATCGACCGCTTCCGCGCGTATGCGGAGAACAACGCGGCCGGCTACGCCAGCTTCCTCGGGGCGGGCGTGTACAAGCACTACAAGCCGGTCATCATCGACTCGCTGGTGCAGCGCGGCGAGTTCCTGACCAGCTACACGCCCTACCAGCCGGAGATCGCGCAGGGCACCCTGCAGGCCATGTTCGAGTTCCAGACCATGATCTGCGAGCTGACCGGCATGGAGATCGCCAACGCATCGATGTATGACGGCTCGACCGGCGCGGCCGAGGCCATCATGATGGCGGTGCGCGTCACCGGACGCAACGCCGCGGTGATCGCGCGCACCGTGCATCCCGAGTATCGCGAGGTGATCGCCACCTACGCCACGCATCAGGAGATTCCGCTCAGCGAAGTGAGCTACGCCTCCAACGGACGCGTGGACATGGCTGCGCTTGCCGCAGCAATAGATTCAGACACGGCCTGCGTGTTGATCCAGTCGCCCAACTTCTTCGGCACGATTGAAGATGTCGCCGCGATTGCGGAACTAACGCACAGTAAGGGCGCGCTGCTCATCGTATCGATCGCCGAGGCCATCTCGCTGGGCATCGTCGCGCCGCCCAAAGAGGCGGATATCGTCTCGCTCGAAGCGCAGAGCTTCGGCGTCTCGCTTGGCTACGGCGGCCCGTATTGCGGCGTCATCGCCTGCAAGGAAAAGTTCCTGCGCCAGATGCCGGGAAGGCTGATCGGCGAGACTAAAGACGTCAATGGCAAGCGCGGATTTGTGCTGACGCTCAGCACACGCGAGCAGCATATCCGGCGCGAGAAAGCCACTTCGAATATTTGTACAAATCAGGCGCTGGTCGCGTTGATGACGACTATCTTTCTTACCGTCTACGGCAAGGAAGGGATGAAGGAACTGGCCGAGCATAACCTGGCCAAGGCCGAATATCTGCGCTCGGTACTCGCGGATAAAGGTAGGGTTCTCTTCGACGGCGCGCCGCGCTTTCATGAGTTCGTGCTGGATCTGAAGCAAGGCGCTGAGGCGGCTAACGCGAGGTTGTTGGAGAAGAAAATCATAGGCGGGTTAGCGCTTGAGAAGTGGTATCCGGAGCTTGGACCGGGCGCTTCGCTTTGGTGCGCCACGGAAGTCACAAAACGCGGCGATATGGACGCTGCCGCGGCAGGGATAATAGCCTAAGCAATGTCCATCGCACTTGCCAACTTCACCCAGCGTTCTCGGTCACATCTTTCGCGCCGAGACAGGCCACATGGCGGATACACCAGCGAACCGGGTATTGCTGGTGGAGCTTACGAACGATGAAACAGCTGCTCTGGGCAGCGACCGCTATGGCAACGGCTGGTATGCGGGAGTGCAGAACGACGGAACGCAGCTTTGGGCTTAGACGAGAAGTGGCATCATCATAGATGGAGGAATCAATATGACTCCGAAAACTGCAAATTCTCAGACTGGATTGAAACGACCATGAGAGACCTGAAAGCGTATAAAGCGATGGTTCACTTCCTTGAAAACCGCTATCACCGCATGCCTTCGGATGCCCTGGGCGGACTGCTCGGCGAACTCAACCTCGACCTCTGGACCGATGGCGATCCAGCAGATCCCGCCGTTGTCCCGGAATGGGAACGAGCTTTGGATAAGGCTGAGCAGGAACTAACCGCATGCGAACCAGTCTTCCAAAAGGCAAGCTGACCATGGATGTAACCGCACTGGTCGGCACCGAGCTGAAGTCCGTCTGCTTTGTCGAGGATTACCTCGAACTTTGCTTCAACGATGCGAAGGTTACACTCTTCGCGTGGCCGCACGTACTGCTGACGGATTTTTCAGTCGCATACGGCGAGCCGGAGTATCGCAATGCGGTGTGCGCGCAGATCGGCGAAGAAGTAGTGGAAGCGTCCATCGAAGAAGGTTCGGCGCTGACGATCGAGTTAGCCAACGCGGTAGTCTTCGGACTTAGTCTGCGCGAAGAAGATATCGACGCGCCGGTCTCGGGGAGTTACTCGGAGAGTGGACTGGCGGAGGATGCTGAGGAATTTTGACTTACACGGCACGAATTATGCATGACAAGGAGACACTATGAACGAGTTTGAGCGTGGGTTAGGCATCGAGTTGGAAGAGATGGGCGTGGTCGCGCTGGTGGCCGTAGTGCTGTTGCCGGGATTCCTGTGGATCAGCAAGGCGAAGTCCGGCACGGGCACGCTGTGGCGCGGAGCGACGGTGGCCGGCCTCCTCGCGGGTGCGCTGCTGGTGGAGCGGAACATGTACAGCACCGCGAACACAGTGGCGGAAGAGATTTAGAACAGTTTTCCAGAAGTGAGGCAGGGCAATGGCAACGATGACGCAGGTTCCGGATGTAAGCGCGGAAAAATTTGTGGGAACGCCGAAGAAGGCAAGCACGCACGTCAACCAGAACGAAGGCCTGATCTTTGAGAAATCCTCCCCCGGCAAGAAGGCCTATCGCCTCGCCGAGCTCGATGTGCCCGCGGTCGACGCGAAGAAGCTGCTCGGCCCCAGCGTCCGCACCGATCTCGGCATCATGCCGGAGCTCAGCGAGATCGAGATCATCCGCCACTTCACACGGCTCTCTACCTGGAACTATGCCATCGACCTGGGCATGTATCCGCTGGGCAGCTGCACGATGAAATATAACGGCCGCGTCAACGAGGCGGTTGCGCGCCTCGAAGGCATCGCCGAAGCGCATCCTTACCAGCCCGAATCGCTGAGCCAGGGCTGCCTGCAGATCATGAAGACGCTCGAAGAGGCGCTCATCGAGATCACCGGCATGGACGCCATCACGCTGCAGCCGGCGGCCGGCGCGCATGGCGAGTTCACCGGCATCCTGATGGTGCGCGCTTACCACGAGTCCCGCGGCAACGCCCGCAAAAAGATCATCGTGCCGGACTCCGCGCACGGGACCAACCCTGCTACGGCCGCGGTCGTCGGGTACCAGGTCGCGAACCTGAAGTCGAACGCGCTGGGCATGGTCGACCTCGCCGAGTTGGAACGGATGGTCGACGAAGACACCGCCGCGCTGATGCTCACCAACCCGTCCACCATCGGCGTCTTCGAGTCGGACATCCACAAGATTGCGGACATCCTGCACGCCAGGGGCGCGCTGCTCTACATGGACGGCGCCAACATGAACGCGCTGGTCGGCAAGACGCGCCCCGGCGACTTCGGCGTCGACGTGATGCACCTGAACCTGCACAAGACCTTCTCGACTCCGCATGGCGGCGGCGGCCCGGGCTCGGGGCCGGTGGCGTGCAAGAAGATTCTGGAGCCGTTCCTGCCCAAGCCGGTGGTGGTCGAGCGCGACGGCATGCTCGCGCTGAACTTCGATCGACGACAGAGCGTCGGCCGCGTGCGCATGTTCTACGGCAACTTCGGCATGTTCGTGCGGGCGCTCGCCTACATCCTCGCCAACGGGCCGGACGGCCTGCGCCAGACCACCGAAGACGCCGTGCTGAACGCCAACTACATCCGCGCCAGGCTGCAGGACACCTTCGAGCTTCCGTTCAAGAGCCCGTCGCTGCACGAGGTTGTGTTCAGCGATAAACTGCAGGCGAAGAACGGGGTCAAGACCGGCGACATGGGCAAGCGGCTGATCGACTACGGCTTTCACGCCTACACGGTCAGCTTCCCGCTGGTCGTCTCGGGTGCGATGATGATCGAGCCGACCGAGAGCGAGAGCCGCGAGGAACTGGACCTGCTGATCGATGCGCTGAAGCAGATTGCGCGCGAGGCCGCGGAAAATCCTGAGCTGGTGAAGACGGCGCCGCATACAACTCGACTTCAGCGGCTGGATGAAACCACGGCGGCGAGAAAGCCGGTGCTGCGCTGGAAAGGCCCGGCGCAGAATGTGGAGGCGGATTCAGCGGCAAAGGAGTGGTGATTGCGCACGAGTGCGCAACTACCGGAAAGCGGCTTCAGGGTTGGTTGTAGTATCCTTGGCGGGTCCGGAGGGCCAGGCCGGGTTCTGAATCCTTGAGTTCTATCTGGTGGTATTCGTTGGGATGTTCCGCGGGAATCGGGTCGAAGGAGATCTCGTAATAGGCAGAGCCATCTTCGTAGGCGCTCCTGATCATGCGGCCGATATCGTTCGATCCGGCGAAGGCCTGGCCGCCGGATTGAACAGCGAGCACCTCGAGAGCAAGATCGCCCAGTTCGGCCTGGCCGGGTTTGCTGACGCCCTTGAGATACTCCTCGTAGGAGAAGGCGCGGCCGACCGACTCGCCGGCGCCGATGGGACTGAGACTGTAGAGCGTGATGCGTGCCTGGCGGAGCAGGGCGGATAGCTCGACGGCCTCATGGAAAATCCCCTCGCTCTGCCTGGCGTCGAGATCGACCCGTGGGCCGGAGAGCAGCGGCCAGCCGGGCGAAACCCAGAGCACAAGTTTGCGGCCGGGCAGGTTGAGTTCGGCCTGAGCGAGCCGGCTGAGAGTGTTGAGCGAAAGCTGAGTGCGCTCATCGGCGCCGTAAAAGCCGGAGGAACGGCGGATGTCGCGCAATCCGATGCTCTGCTTGTCGAGCGACTCGGCCAGGGCATTGCCGTCGCGGCTGGGGGCAGGCTGGATGACGAAGCCAGTGTCGGTAAAGATCGCCAGTCTGGTGGGGTGGGTGAGATGGCCATCGTTGGCTTTCAGGAAGCCGTCGATCTGTGTACGCGCCTGTGCGACGGTGGTGAAGTTGGTGTTGACGGCGTCGATGACGAGGATGACCGAAACCGGGGTTTCGTCGCCTGAGAAAGCCTTGAACGAGGTGATGGCGCGAGGTGTTTTGTTGTCGAGCAAGGTGAAGGAAGCCTGAGCCAGGCCAGTGACGGGGGCCTCAGACTTATGGGCGGCAACCACGTCGAGCGTGATGGTGTGGGTAGGAGCCTCAGCCGCGGCCGCCGCACCAGAAACCGGTCGAGGCGTAGGAAGGGTCGCAGGCGCCTGCGTCTGCGGTGCGGTTTGCGCTGGCAGGCTGAAGGTCCAGGCGAGCAGGGCGGTGGCACTTGCGGCGGAGAGGATTTGCTTTTTCATGGAATCTTTCAATGGCTGCGCCTTAGCTGGCATTTCTCAGGTAACTGCTTTCATTACAGATATGCTCATCGCAAATTCGCCAAGGTAGTCCACGAGAACGGGCCGGCGCGACACCCATGTTTGATGCACGCGCTGCGGGAAGGGATAGAGAAGGACCTGTACGCTCAGGCGTCAACGGTCGTGCAGACCGAATTGCGCGAAGGGATCGAGGTAACGGACGCGCTGCGATGAAGAGGAGCACAGCGGATCAGCCATCAAAATGATGGTAAGCGGAGCGATGCGCTTACCAGACCAGCGTCATCACGGCTCCGGCAGCCAGGGTTGTGGTTATGGTCTTTGCCCCGGCACGCACGGTGAAAGGCTGCTCAGCCGCGGAGGGATTGGCGACCAGCAGCACATCCCGCCCTGCGGGCGTGCGGAAGGCGACGTGCGAAAGCAACTCGTCGGGCTTTGAGCCGGCGGGATCGTTGGGGATCGACGCGGCTTCTCCTGAGTCGATGAGCACGGAACCGGGAGGCACGAACTTGGACACCTGCGCAACCGTGTAGAACGCGACCAGCCTCTGCACATGGTCGCCGTCCAGCGTCAGTGCGCCGGTGCACACCGGGCAGCCACCATCAGGCGGGCGACAGAGCGCGCGATGGGAAACGCATCGTTGCGGCCGGCCACGGCCATCTGCTCGGTAAAGTAGATGTCTTTCGCCGGCAAGGCGTCGTGCACCTCGGTGAGCGCGTGGATGTCGCCGCGGTAAAGATGAAATGCGGACCCATCGAAATCCCAGGCGGCGAGAACCGTACTTCTTCAAGACGCTCCTAACGCAACGGTCGGAGATAAACCTGATGATTCCGCCACTGAAGCCTGAGCATTCGTGTTTTATGGAAGAAGGTCGAAGCTGCCATGCAGCTTAGCCGTTGAACTGTCCCCCACCCAGATGTCGAAGGGGCCAGCCTCCAGCACATCCGTCCTGAGCGCGGGGCTCCAGTAGGTCAGATCCGGCGCGGAGAGAGTCAGTGTCACAAACCTGCTCTCACCCGCGGACAGGTGGACCTTGGTAAAGGCCTTCAGCTCTCGCACCGGTCTGGACGCGCTGCCCGAGCGCTGGTGGATGTAAAGCTGTACCACCTCGTCGCCTGCCATCGTACCCGTATTGTGAACCTGCACCTCAGCGTGCAGCACGCCGCCTTTGTGGAGCGATGATGTGTCGAGCTTCAGGTCGCCGATGAAAAAATTAGTATAGCTCAAACCATAGCCAAACGGATACAACGGCGCGGATGACTCGTCCCAGTAGCGCGCGGCAGTGGCGTCGGGAATCTGGGTTAGATTCGCGTTGTAGAAGAGTGGAAGCTGGCCCACGGAACGCGCCCAGGTGACGGGCAGCTTGCCCGAAGGCACCGCGTCGCCAAAGATCAGGTTGGCGACGGCATTGCCGCCTTCGCTGCCCGGATACCAGATGTTGAGGATTGCAGGTACATGATCGCTCGCCCAGGTGATGTCGAGCGGGCGGCCGGTCATCAGCACCAGCACCACCGGTTTGCCGATCGCAACGGCTGCTTCCAGCCACTGCTCTTGCCTGCCGGGCAGGTTGAGCGTGGCTCGGCTGGCCCGCTCGCCGTTCATGTTCTGTGCCTCGCCCAGAACGAGGATCGTGACATCCGCCCGCCTGACCAGATCGAGCGCATGCGCGAACTCGGCGTTGCGCGACTCTTCGGTCAGCAGGGTCGGCTTCGGCTCCGGAGCCTGGGCGTCGAAGGTCGAAGGCTGCTCGCGCCGTATCTCGACCCCTTTAGTTACAAGGAGGTTTGCGTTTGGCAGCCTGGCGCGCAGGCCTTCGGCCAGCGTCACCGTGTCGGCATAGTTCGCGTGAAGGCTCCACGAGCCCAGCGTATCCACCTTCGAATCCGCCAATGGTCCGATCAGCGCAATCGTCTTTGTGGCCTTGCTCAGAGGCAGCAGACCGCCTTCGTTCCGCAGCAGCACGGCCGAACCCTCAGCGGCCTTGCGCGCGCCCTCGCGCTGGGCCGCGTTGTGCGTCTCCGCCTGGTACTGGTCGATGTGTGCATAGGGATCGGTGAACAGGCCCAGGCGATACTTCAGCTCGAGGATCGGCCGCACGGCCGCGTCCAGGTCGGCTCCGCTCACTTTTCCATTTTGCGCCAGCGCCGGCAACTGCTGGCGATACAGCGAGCTGGTCATCTCCATGTTGACTCCCGCGTGAAAGGCGCGCAGCGCGGCGTCCGTCTCGTTGGCGGAGTAGCCATGCATAGTCAGGCTCTTGACAGCGTCCCAGTCGCTTACGACGAAGCCCTTGAACTTCCACTGATCGCGCAGGACATCGTGCAGCAGCCAGCGATTTCCGGTCGCCGGCACGCTGTTCAGGTCCATGTACGCGGACATGACGGTCGCGGCTCCTGCATCGATCGCCGCTTTGTAGGGCCTGAGATAAACGTTGTGCAGCAGATCGTCGGACAGTTCGACCGACTCATAATCTCGGCCGCCCGGCGCCGCGCCGTAGCCGCCCAGATGCTTGACGCAGGCGAGAATATGGTTGGGCGAGCCGATGTAGTCGCCCTGAAATCCGCGCACCTGAGCGGCGGCCATCTGTTCGCCGAGATAGGGATCCTCGCCCGCGCCTTCCATGATGCGTCCCCAGCGAGGGTCGCGCGCGATGTCGACCATGGGCGAGAACGCCCAATCGACTCCCGCCGCCCCGGCCTCGCGCGCGGCCATGGCCTGCACGCTCTGCTCGAGCGCCGGATCCCAGGAAGAGGCCAGCGCAAGAGGGATGGGATTGATGGTGCGAAAGCCGTGAATGACGTCATAGCCGAAGAGCAGCGGGATGTGGTGGGGCGAATCGGTGACCGCAATGCGCTGCAGTTCGTTGATGCGCACGGGATCGGTGAGGAAGAGAAACGATCCTACCTTTCCCTGTCGCGTCAACTCCTCGGCCTGTGCGCCGGGGGTATACTGGCCGGCCGCCTGTTCCAGCTGCCCTATCTTCTCCGCGACGGACATCCTGCCGAGCAAGTCACTTACGAAGCTAGTCACTTCGGCGTCGTTCGGTCTGGCGGCAGGCGTCTGCGCGTGCGCGGCAGGGTAGATGACCGAAATAAGTGTGCTCGCAAGAACGACAGCGCAAAGCGCCAGCGCGTGATTATTTTTCAAGTCGATCCCTCGATGAAGTAGGTATTGCAAGCAGCGGGTGACGCTACAGTTGGCATGCGAAGCTGGAAGAGAGCCTCAAGGCGATGGCATCTGCCGGGGATTAGCGCCGACGGCTTAAAGTTTCGGAAGAACCACTGAGACAACCGGAAGTCACTCTAGAGAGATCAGGCAGGATTTGTAAAGTGCGTACTTGCAATGGATTGGCTTTGCGTTGCCCATCAGAGATACTCTCATGGTCGCAATCTCAGCGCCGGCACTCCCGCAGGATGAGATCCCAGCGAAGCTCGCCGGCCGCCAACGCCCGCGCCTCCGGCGAAGCCTCACGCACTAACCGCGTGAGCGTGTGGCCCGGTGGCGCCTCGACGAACAGCGTTATCCCTCGCTGCTCGAGTGAAATCATCACGTCAAACCAGCGCACCGGCTCCGCCATATTCCACGCCAGCTCCTGGCGGATCGCCGACGCCCGCACTTGAGGCCGGGCAGTCCGGTTGGAATAGACGGGAATGCGCGCATCGCTTATGGCAAGTCCCTGGGCAAACTCTTCCAGAGTCTGTGCCGCCGGCGCAAGCGCACGCGTATGCGAGGCCGTCGCCATCTTCAGGAGCCTCGCAGTGTGCGCTCCTGCTGTCGCGGCGCGCCGCAGCACCTCCGCAAGTTCACCAGACTCTCCAGCGACGACGAACTGAACCGGCGAGTTGTAATTGGCTATCGTGACCCCTGTGCCGTCGATCAGTTTTTGTACCGTGCCTTCAGTCACGCCCTCCAGCACGGCCATTCCCCAGCCCGTTGTCATGGCCGCCTGCATCAGCTGTGCGCGCCGCTCGACAAATTTCAAGGCACTCGCAAACGGTAAGGCACCCGCGGCGACCGCGGCCGCAAAGGCTCCGACCGACATGCCGGCGCACGCTTCGAGCTCCACGCCTTCAACGTCCAGGTAGCGAGCGAACGCTACGCCGGCTACCAACAGAGCCAGTTGCGTTGCGATGGTAGAGCTCAGCGCATCCTTCGTATCGAATTCCAGTACATCTCTTCCCAACACCTCGCGCGCCTCGGCCAGAACCTGCACCACAGCGGGATGCTGCGGAAGCGCATGGAGAAAGCCAGGTTCCTGTGCGCCCTGTCCCGGGAAGAGCAGCGCGACGCTCATCGCATTTCCTCGCGCCAGGGGCAGTTCACAATCCGCGGCCCGAAGTCCGTCTTCAGAAGACAAGCTCCGCCGCGCGCAAACTCTGCAAGGCTGAAGCCGCCAAGGTGTGTCTCTCCCTGCGCGTCGACCCTTGCCGGCAATCCCGCGCAGCTGTCGAGCAAAGCCCGCGCCTCTTGCGGGGTGATCGGCTGCGAAAAGCGAATCACGATATCCAAATCGCTGGCAGCGCTGGTTGCAGGCGTTCCAGAAGCGAGCGCGAAGCCAACGCTTCCCGCAGGACCCCAGGGCCAGGCGAACGCGCGCCAGCGATCGGCCAGCTGCCACAGAGCCTCAATCGCAGCGGATGTTTGAGCCGTCCGACGTGCCAGCAGATCTTCCGCACGGTCGACCCGCAGCAGAGCCCGCCTGTCCATCCATCCCGCGTACCGAGCTGACCGGTCCACTCCGCGAACCCCGACCGGCACTCGTCCGTCTCGAGTGCGATCCCGGCGCACGACCACCAGCGGCATGCGCTGCAATTCTGTCATTGCGTCCTCAGCCGCTTCGAAGTCGAACCACTCCTTGCGAGGCTCGACATGCAGCAGGTCATGCGCGCGCAGAAGCGTCGCACTCATGCAAATTTCTCCAGCAGCACGATAGCCAGAGGCAACGTCACCACGCTCAGGGCTGTACTAAGCAGCAGCGTGGAACTGGCATCCGCCGACTCCACCCCATACCGTGCCCCGAACACCGTGCCGAAGAACCCCGCCGGTACCGCAGCCAGCAGGAACGCCTCCGCCGCTATCTGACCATGTATGTGAAACACCACCAGCAGCAGCGCCACCAAAGCCGGTTGACCCACATTCTTGAGCAGCAGCCCCAGGGCCACGGAAGGGCTGAGCCTTATCTTTTGCGCGGAGAGGATCAGTCCCGTCAGGAATAACGCGACCCCTACGGTGGCCTTGCCCAGCAGGTCGAGCGACGCAATCACCGGCGGCGGCAACGTAAATCCGCCAAGCGGCACGGCAAGTGCCAGCAGCGGAGCGAGCACGATCGGACGGCGCAACGCGGCAAGCACCGCCGCACGCACACGCCGGCCCAACGGCACGGCGACTTCGCCCTGCGCTTCCGCGCCGATCTCCAGCAACACAAGCGTTATCGGAGAGACGACCAGCGCGCCCGCCATGATGCCCGCGGCCACCGCCAGCAGCCCCGGCGGCCCGTAGAGGCTGGCCAGCAACGGCAGACCGATCGCAACATTGTTGGAAAACGACACCGTAAGAGACTGCACCGCGGCCCGGCTTATGGAGGCATGCAACCATCTCCGCGAGATCCAGAACACCAACCCGTAGGTCAGCAACATGGCCAGCGCCAGCACTCCCAGAACCGGGGACTGCGAGCGCAGCACGGCGGGCGGTGTCCTTGCAACACCCAGGAACAGCGAGCACGGCAGCGCAAAGTGCATCAGCGCCGTCGTAAGCGCACCCACGTTGCGGTTGTCGAGCCGCCCGCGCCGCCCCGCATAGTAGCCCAGGCCGAGCACGAAGAACACGGGAATCAGCGTCTCCAGAAAGACCTTACTGATGGATGGCATCGAGCACTCGCCCTCTCTCGTTCGCTTGCAGGGACAGCGCCTCCCATTGCGCGCGCATGGTGCGCCGCACGGCGATCGTGGCGCCGCGGTATGAGTTGCCTTCCAGGCGTTCGATACGGTCAGCGGAACAAACCTCTTTCAACGCCGTGGCTAAAGCGCTCTGGACGATCTCACGATCGAGCGAAGTTGGAGCATCCGCGTTCACTCCCGGCACGATGGTGTGGATCACCCCCAGCGCATGCGCCTGCTCAATCGAGTACGACATCGGCGGCACGGCGTCGGATGCCGCCTGCACCTCGGCCATGCTGCGGCGCGTAATCCGCGCAATCGATTCGCGGCTCATGGCATGCATCACTACCCCGGGAGAATCGAGTGCCAGGATCGTGTCCGATTGCATGCCGTGCGCCAGAAACGAACCGGAGATGGCGCGCCCGACCACGAGCGTAAGTACCGGGTGCCCTGCGCGTCGTGCCGCGGCGTAGGCATCGACCGCAGCCGCGCATGCCGCCGAGATGCAACGCTCTTCTTCCCTGCGGCCAAACGCCTGCCCCGGCGTATCCACGATCGCAACGATAGTCTGCTTGATCGGCGCGTGTGCCTGCTTGTCGACCCACGCGCGGATGCAGGCTGCGAGCGCCCAGGCCTGCTCGAGTCCCATCTCACCATGCGAGGCTCGCGGCAGCCGGCTCTGCGCATCCGGTACGACGGCCAGAAAAAGAGCGCGCTCGCCGCCTACATCGCCTTCCGCACTGAGCACGGATGGAGTGTCCTCTACGGCCTGAGCCGGCGAACTGGACAGCACATCCATCCACCGCGATCCACGGCCCTCAACAGCCACGGATGTACCCGTATCCGCCTCCGCGAAGCCCAAACGCAAATCCCGCAGGCGGGCTGCAGCGCCCGCGATCCGCTCGGTCGGATGCACCCCACGCCGCAGCGCCTCCCGGATCGCCCTCTGAATCGCAACCGCTGAATCGCTCGCAAGCGTGTCCACGAAGCCGTCGCGCACGCGGGCTTCGCACCCCACCATTCTCCAGATCTCGCCCCGGTTCGTCGCGTCGAGTTCATCCGGCCCGGCTTCCTGTTCGATGACCTCCGGCCCGTTCATCCCCAATCGCCCGTAGGCCGTGCCGATGATGTGCGTACACAGCGAAGCCGCCAGCGACATTCCGCCGAAGCAACCCGTGGGCCCCGCGATTACAGCGATCACGGGCGCAAGATCTCGAAGCGCGATGATCGCCGTCTGAATCGCCGCGATTGCCGCCAGCCCGAGATTGGCTTCGCCCAGCCGCACGCCGCCGCTTTCCAGCAGCAGCAGCGCCGCCGTGGGCCGGCCCGCCCGGCAATCCTCGGCTGCAAGTTCGAGCGCCGTGGCGATCTTCGCGCCGCCAACCTCACCGATGCTGCCGCCTTCGAACGCGGGCTCGATCGCAACCGCAACAACTGCCTCTCCGTCGATCGTGCCACGCACTACAACTACCCCGTCATCCGCCTGGGCTACCAGTCCCTGCATCTTCAGCCAGGGCGAGCCCAGACGGCAGAATGGGTCGCACAACTCGGTCAATCCTTCATCGAGAAGCGCGGCCAGCCGCTCGCGCGGGCTCAGTTCTACAAAGCTCTCGTCCATCCGCTCCGAAGCTTTATCCATCCCGCAGCCCCCTCGTCGCCAGCTCGATTCCCTGTTCAAGGCGAAGCCACACGGTTCCGGGAGTTGCGCCGCTGTCGCGAATCTCCACTTTCACCGCATACGGATGCCGATCGAAGAAGCGATGCAGCACTGCTTCCCAGGTCTTCCGGTGCCCCGAGACACGCGTCGTGATGGATATCTCTACGCCCGCGCCTGTGTTGGGTTCGAGCAGCAGCTCCAGGTCGCCTGAGCCTACCACGCCGACGTGCGCCCGGCGCTCCACTGGCTGCTCGCCGGGGCAGCTCAACGTAAACGTCTCAATCATCGCGATCTCCTCGGCGGCCGCCCGCAAGTGCATCCAGAAAGAGTGTAGCGGCCAGCAGATCGGCCGAGCCTCCAGGCGAAGCCCATCGCCGCAGCAGGTCAGCGTCAAGCTCGGCCAGCGCCCACGACTGAGCCGCGCCGCGAAACGCCAGGCATCTGCCCGCGCCTTCCTGTGCCGCGGTCAGCGCTGCCAACCCGCCACGATGCAGCAGGCAGGTATCCGGCAGCCGTTGCATGATGTTTAGGAAAGCGTGCATCCGCGCGCTTGCCTCGGGCATTCCCATCGCACGTCCGTCCTGCAATCCGGGCAGACCGCACTCCAACACATGCGGGAAACCCGAAGAGGCCTCCCCATGCGCGCCCATCGCGCCATAACGCTGGTATGCGAGCTTTCCATGCGACATCGTCACCGGAGCGAAACGATCCGGAAGCCGCGCGATATCTCCCGCAGCGCGGCAGACACGGCTCGGCTCAGTGCTCCCGCTGGAAGCGGAGCCTCCAACCAGCAGGCCCAGCGTCCAGATTGCTCCACGGTGCGTATTGACTCCGCCAGTGACTTCCAGCATCTCCGCTTCCGCGTGACGCCCCAGCGCGCCCAGGCGCTCTCGCAGGGCGATCCCGTCCAGCTCCCGCGCGGCCTCAGCCATCTTCGCGAACCACGGTTCGAGCGCGCACGCCGAGCGCAGCATCAGGTCCAGGGTCAGATCATGATGCGCACCCGAGCCGAGCCGGTCGACCAGGCCGGGCTTTGGTGTCAGCTCCGCTTCTTCGACCAGCGCCTGTACCGCCAGCGCGGCAAGCCGTGTCGATCCGCATTCGGCCGGTAACCGGTCCTTCGCAAACAGCAAAACATCGCTCGTCATCACCAGCTCCTGAACCTGGCCGGAGGCTTGTACAGATTGCCCGACCACCGCACCAGGTCCGCCATGCTCGTCGCCGCCATCAACGAGCGTTTCGCTCGTAGCCGCGAAACCCCAAGGTCTTCCGGATAGGCCACCACACCCAGCCGCCGCAGCCGAGTCACATCGGCGGCCTTGCTGCGCAACCCGACCGGACTGACACCCGCGACGGCGGCCAGCGCGGCCCGCCGGTCTTCGGTCCCATCGGCACGGTAGAGATAGGCGATCCCTTCCTCTGTCACGACATGGGTCACATCGTCGCCATAGATCATCACGGGCGCAATCGGCATGCCGCTGTCCCTGCCCACCTGCACGGCATCGAGCTGATCGACGAACGCCGGCACGCCGCCGCGCTGGAAGGTCTCCGCCACCTGCACAACCAGTTTGCGACCGCGCTGGATATCGCCTTCGCCACGCAACAGGCTCAACCATGCTTTCGACGCATGCCGGCGGCCATGCGGATCGTGGCCCATGTTGGGTGCCCCGCCAAAACCCGCGATGCGCCCGTGCGTCACCGTGGAAGAGTTCGCATCCCGATCCATCTGCAGCGTTGACCCAATAAACAGGTCGATCCCATACTGCCCGGCAAGCTGGCAAAGGACACGGTTCGAGCGCAGGGAACCATCACGGCCCGTGAAGAAGATATCCGGCCGCGCCGCGATGTAGTCCTCCATGCCGACCTCCGACCCGAAGCAATGCACGCTTTCCACCCAACCGCATTCGATCGCGGGGATCAACGTGGGGTGCGGATTGAGCGCCCAGTTGCGGCAGATTTTGCCCTTCAGCCCCAGTTCCGCGCCATAGGTCGGCAGCAGCAGTTCTATCGCGGCTGTATCGAACCCGATGCCATGATTGAGCGAGGTGATGCCGTAACGCTCGTACACGCCGCGGATGACCATCATCCCCATCAGGATGTGCAGTTCGTTGATATGCTTTGGATCTCTCGTAAACAGAGGCTCGACCGCATAGGGCTGCGGAGATTGCACCACCAGGTCGATCCAGCCGCCGGGAATGTCGACCCGCGGAAGTTCATCCACAATCTCGTTGACCTGCGCCAGCACGATGCCGTCGCGGAACGCCGTCGCCTCGACGATGGTCGGCGTGTCTTCGGTATTCGGGCCTGTATACAGATTCCCATGGCGGTCCGCCTTATCCGCGCAGATGAATGCTACGCGCGGCGGCAGGTCGATGAACATTCGCGCATACAACTCCACATAGGTGTGGATCGCGCCGATCTCCAGCATGCCATCTTCGAGCAGCTGCGCCAGCCGCAGGCTCTGCGGGCCCGCGAAGGCGAAATCCACATAGCGTGCAATGCCGCGCTCGAACAGATGCAGGTGTTCCGGTCGCGTAATGCTCGAGATCAGCAGATGCAATCCGTGAATGTGTTCGGGGTCCAGCTTCGCCAGGGCCGCCGAGAGAAAGCTCGCCTGCTTCTGGTTATCGCCTTCGAGAACGATGCGGTCTCCCGGCTTGAGCAGCAACGAAATCGCCTCGACGATGCGGTCCGCGTTGAGCAGCTTGCCTTCCGCAAGGTGGCCGAGCGCCGCCAGCCGCAGATGCTTATCCTGACGGCGCGTATCCCAGACTCGGTTCTGCTCCGGCGGCATCATGCGCGGGCCTTGCGCGTCGATGAGGAAAATGAAAGCATTGGGCGGCGCGGATAACCCTTCGTTATCAGCCGGCGGGAGGGGAAACGATGGGTCCGAGACAACTGAATTCCTTTATCGCCCTCGCGGAAGAGCTGCACTTCGGCCGCGCGGCCAAATCGGTCAACCTCAGCCAGCCCGCGCTGAGTCTGCAGATCAGCGGCATGGAACAAGAGCTCGGCGTGCAGCTTCTCATCCGCAGCCGGCGCAAGACCGAGCTCACGCCGGCCGGCGCAATCTTCCTGCATGAGGCGCGCGAGGTGGTTCAGCGCATGGACGAGGCCATCGCCCGGACCCGCCGGGCGGCGCTCGGCCAGGTCGGCACTCTGCGCATCGGCTTCATCTCCACCGCGGCCGCGATCCTGATGCCGCCGCTGGTGAAGAAGTTCCGCGAGCGCTACGAGCATGTCGAGCTCGAACTGCGCAACGTCCTCACGCGAGACCAGCTCAGCCAGCTGCAGGAACGCAAGCTCGACGTTGGGTTTCTGCGGGTGCCGCTGCCCACGCCGCCGGAGATTCGCACCCGGGTCATTCATCGCGAGCCGTTCGTGCTGCTGCTGCCGGCCAATCATCCGCTCGCGCAGAAGCCCAACCTGCAGATCTCGGACTGTCAATCCGCGGACTTCGTCATGTACACGCGCAAAATGGCGCCCGGTTTCCACGATCAATGCATGAATATCCTTCATCGCAATGGCCTTACTCCCCACGTCGTACAGGAAGCTGCTGAGATGTACACACTCATCTCGCTGGTTGCCGCAGGGCTGGGCCTTGCCATCGCGCCTGCGTCGATTCAGCTTCACCAGGCGGAGAACGTCGTGGCGCGCACCATCCCCGGAGAGAAAAGTTCGTCCGAGATCGCCATTGCCTGGAACCGTGAACATACTTCCTCCACCACGCAGCTTTTTTTGCAGATGGTATTCGAAGGCTCCCGTCCGCGCAAACCCAGGGTCAGGCCGGAACAAGACCTGTAGCCTTATTGAAAAAGTTTGAGATCGATGGAGTCCGCCATGGCCTTGTACCCGGCGTCATTCATGTGCAGATGATCCCCGCTGTCCAGCGACGGCAGCAATCGCGCCAGATGCTGCGGATCGCGGACAGCCGCGTCGAAATCGGCAAAGCCATCGATGTCCTTGCTGGTGCGTATCCAGCGATTGACCTCCACGCGGGTGGCGTCCCACGCGGGCGTCTCGTGTTCCGGATTATTCAGCTCCGAGCCCGTAATCGTAGCGACGATCAACTTCAGCCTGCGCGCATGTGCCTCCCGCGCCATCGACTGAAACCCCGCGATCAGCTGCTCCGCCGTGATGGATTGCGCATCGTCCGCGCCTATGCGAATGTCATTTCCGCCTTCAAACACCAGAATCCATTTGAGGCCCGACTGCTCCAGCACATCGCGATGAAAGCGGGCCAGGGCGCTTTGACCGAAGATGGGACCCCACGCCCCGCGGCCGTCGTGAAGCACCTTGTTCCCGGAGATGCCCGCATTCAGCACGCCCGGCGCCGCCGGCCCGTCGGACGTTCGCAGCCGCTCCGCCAGATAGTCTGTCCAGCGATGGTTCGCGTCCGAAGTCGAGTGCGCGCCGTCCGTCGTCGACGAGCCTAACGCCACAATCGTCCCGCGCGAGGTGCGCGAGGCTACATCCACGCCCGTGAGAATCAGGTCCAGCGTAATCGTGTGCGCGCCGGTCATCGCCAGCGCAGAGGTCTGGTCGCCCGCGGCGACATAGGACGTTTGCAGCGCCGTGTAGTGAATCGCAGGCGCCTCCACTTCCTCCGGAACCAGAAAGCTGACCGCAAGATCCGCATTCGCGACACCCGGCAAATCCACCGAATCGCTCATCAGGGACCCACCCGGAGGGATGCTCGTCTCCATCTTGCCGCCGAAGAGCGCCGGCTTATTCTGCTCCGCGGAGATCGCTCCGCCTTTCAGCGCCGGCGCCACATGCACTGAGCGAACGACCAGGGGAACCGTGCCAAACGTGTTCGAAAATCGCAGCCGAAGTCCGACTCCGCCAACCGAGAGGTGCACGACCTGGCGCACCGTCTCGTTATTCAATTGATATTGTGCCTTGCGCGGCTCCGCGTCATCCGGCGCGCACGGGCTTGCCATCCAGGCTCCGACCCAGTGGGGGGCCGAAGTCTGCGCAGCGGAGCGCCCGGCGATGCAACCCAGCAGCACGAATGTCACCGCACACGCATAGCCGTGGCGCCATGCACGAACAGCCGGTGCGTCCGTTCCGACAAGTACTGACATCTTTTCGCCGATCCTTTCGCGAGCGACCACAACCATAGTGAGCCTTACTTGCATTTGTAAAGCTGTTTCTAACTATGACTCTGTTCGGTTTTCCTTATCACCAGGCAGGGGGTTTGTGCGAGGAAGCATCCGATGCTGCTCACGATTCGGCTGAACTAGAACCTGGGCCTGGCCACCGATTCATAAACGGGCACGATCTTTATGCGGATCTCCTGCTCCTTCTTCGCCGCGTCGATCATTTTGCGTGCGTGCTGCTCCAGGTAGATTGGCGCGACCGCCGGCATGGGAAGAACTTCGAGGGTGAGTGGACGCTTCAGACTCTCAGGCCCGAAACGACGGAGGCCGACCTGCCATGGAACACCGTTGAAGAAGTTGTCATCCAGCATTTTTCCTTCGAACTCCAGCCGGCCGATATCTCCGGCGTAATCGATCTGCAGGAGGGCTTCACTCAGGCCGGACATGTCTGGATTGGTCCACTGAATCTCCCACTTCGCCGCTTCCTGGAAAGCGCTGTCCGGCGGCACGATCGGGACGGCGGTCTTGCGCCAGTCGACGTATGGCCCCATCGCCATTGCACCGCGGGGCGTGGCTTGTTGCGTTTGCCGGATCGCCAGCGCGGGGTGCTTCTCTGCCTGCGTGAAGCGATGCCGTGTCCACAAACCTTCAGGCACCCCCGGCGATCCCTGCAACGAGAGCTCGGGCAGTACACTCACCTCCTGGCTGGCAGAGCTGGACGACTGCAGATGAAGCTCCTGGCCATCCACGAACAGGCTTGAAGCACTGAACAACAGGTGGTCCGAACCGGCTATGGATAACCGATCCATATTTTCAGCCTCCTCCTCGGACAGCAGGAGAACCCTCGTCTTTGCGCCGCCCCGGTCCGTCACTTCGATCGCGGAGTTCAGGCCTGCGTGCATCTTGCGCACAACCGTGGAAGTCCCGGCTCGCGACACCACCGCGGAGGGCGCTGAGAGCTTCTGTATGGTCTCGCTCTCGAAGGAAAACTCGGGTTCGATGCCCGGAATCGCGAAGAAGACAATGACCTTTCCCGCCGGCGTGTCGATCTGCGTCAACAGCTGCGCCGTACTGTAACGCAGAACGCCTGTACCCATGGACAACTCGAATGGCCAGGCGAAGTATCGATCGGCGGGAAGAGTGATCGGCTGGGCGGGAACGAGCATCTCGCCGGCTGGAAGCTTTACCCGAACCTGGAAGCCTGGATGATCGGGCATCGCGAGCTGCCGTACATGGTTATTCACGAAGACGAAGCCTGATCGGCCGTCGGTGCGGACCGCGACGCGAGGGATGGACGTGTTCGCCGCATCCGGGCTGCGCTGCGCGGGCGCAAACGCAGGCATGGTCGCGAGACTCGAACCGTAAGCGTTGACGAACAGGTGAAGCAACCGCGTCCTGCGGTACGATTCGCGTTCCTGCCCGAACTCGCCGAGCGGCGCTCCAAAGTCGTACGTAATCTCAGGCAGATCGTTGGGATAGCCCGTGGCGCTGGACTCCTGCAGTGTCGTGTGAACGCCCTCAGGATTGGCCCCGCCATGAAACATGTAATAACCGTAAAGGTTGATGCCGGAGCCAAGATTGGTGAGGGTCAGCGCGGCAACGTCGTCGGCTGAGAGAACAGGCCGGCGATGGTAGGCCGAAGCCATACCACCCGCCTCTTCGGCTGCAAAATAGGGATCATGCTTCAGGTCGACCTTGCCGGTGGGGTCTTCGGAGGCGACGGTCGCGCCCATGTCGCCCAGTTCGCGGTTGAAGTTGAAGAGGTATGTCATGGCGGGCGGCAGATCGCCCTGTGATCCGTACCAGAAGCCGTCGGGGTAGCCACCGGAGACGGGGATTACTTCGTGGGGCGGGAAATCGAGCGAAGGCCAGCCCGTGACGGAATAGATCGGCGTATCGATGCCCGCGGCGATGGCGAAATGCTTCAGCTTCAGGATGTGCTCCGCACCGCGTCCCGGGCCATGCAGGCCGTACTCGTTTTCGAGTTGGGTGCCGATGACAGGGCCCCCATCTTTAAACATCATGCCGTGAACCTGCGCGCCAATCTGGTTGAAGAAGCGCTCGACGGAGTGGATGTAGACAGGGTCGTTGGTGCGGGTGTCGGGCAGGCTGACTACCCAGTCCGGGAAACCTCCGTTGCGCACCTCTCCATGCGCCCACGGGCCGATGCGAAGCCACACGTACATGCCGTGCCTGGCGCAAAGCTGCACGAAGCGTCCGAGGTCGCGCTGCCCGGCCCAGTCGAAGCTGCCTTCCACCTCCTCGTGATGGATCCAGAAGACGTAGGTGGAGATGATATTGACGCCGCCCGCCTTCATCTTCAGTATCTCTTCCTCCCATTGCGACTCGGGATAGCGGCTGAAGTGAAACTCCCCCATGACGGGCAGCCACGGCTTGCCATCGAGCACGAAATAACGGCTGTTCACCTGCAGGGAGTGGCCGTCCAAGGACGTGCCCCCGAGATGCAGGTAGCCCGTCTCCGGAGGAGCGAAGCCTGCCGAAGCATCGACCGCGATCTGGCTGGCGGGCCGAAGCTTTTCCTGTTGCGCGCCGGCGGAGAT
>CAXTMK010000064.1:24636-25125 GCA_964245315.1 uncultured Acidobacteriaceae bacterium
GAGATGGTCATCGCAAACAGAATGGCAATGCAGGTTTGAAGCTTCATATCGGAGGCCTCTCTTCTTTCGCACCGGAATCGGGCACCAAGCGGCAAGAGCGGCACCGAGACTGGATCGCACCGCCCTCGCCATCCGTGACTACTGGTACCGCGACAGCATGATCTACTCTTGCACATCCACCTGAGACTGATAAAGCGTCGTCTGAGATGGGGCGCCCGAGTTCTGTAAGTTTCTCTGAAGCCGGCCATCGTGCCGCTGTCGGCATGCCGCATCATCTCCTTCTGCTGCGACGTAGTCGTGTCGCCTCTCCCCCCCGGAACCCGCTAGCTGCGCCTGCATGTGTACGAACCTGCAAATCGACTCTCGCTGCTATACTTGTTGCGTGACTGGTAAGTTCACTCCCGTCCTCGTGCGCCCGTAGCTCAGCTGGATAGAGCGGCAGCCTCCGAAGCTGTAGGTCAGAAGTTCGAATCTTCTCGGGCGCACCAT
>CAXTMK010000065.1:0-13448 GCA_964245315.1 uncultured Acidobacteriaceae bacterium
CTGCCGGGGCCGCCACGCCGCCAGAATCGCTATGACCGACAGACTCCTAGAGAATAAGTCCCGCACACAAAAGGAACCCTGCGCATGAGAATCCTCAAGCACCTCGCCCTGCTGGCCGTTCTATACTCAACCGCAATGGCCCAGTCTCCGGTCCAGCCTCCCGCTCCCGCTCACGACCCCATCCGCCACGAGTTCGTCATCCATAACTTCAAGACCGAGTCCGGCGTCGTGCTGCCCGAGGCCCACATCGTCTATGGAACCTACGGCCAGCTCAACGCCGAGCGCTCGAACGCCATCCTGCTGCCCTCGCACTACATGGCGAACCTGACCGGCTACGGCTTCCTCATCAAAACCGGCGACTTTCCCGACGGCGCGCTCGATACCTCAAAGCTCTTCCTCGTCACCTCGGAGCTCTTCGGCAACGGCCGCAGCTCGTCGCCCTCGAATACGCCCGAGCCCTTCCACGGTCCGCGCTTCCCCGTCATGACCATCCGCGACAACGTCAACGCCGTCCACCAGATGTTGACCGAGGAGCTCAAAATCCAGCGGCTGAAGGCGGTCATCGGCTTTTCCATGGGCGCGCAGCAGGCCTTCCAGTGGGCGGTCAGCTACCCTACATACATGGACCGCATCGTCGCCACCAGCGGAACCGCCAGGACCTACGGCCACGGCATCGTTCGCCTCGAAGGCCAGATCGCCGCGCTCACCGCCGACCCCAGCTTCAACAACGGCGACTACACCGCCGAGCCGGCCAAAGGTCTCGAAGCCTTCGGCATGGTCTGGGCGGGCTGGCTCTACTCGCAGGAGTGGTGGCGCAAGGAGCTCTGGCGTACGACCGCCAAACCCGGCACCACCTTCGAAGACTACATGTTCAGCTTCCGCAAGTCGTTCCATGCCGACGCCAACAACTACATCCTCCAGGCGCGCACCTGGGAGTCGAACAACGTAGGCAACACGCCTGAGATCGAAGGCCGGCCCGGCTTCAGCGGCGACGCGGAAAGAGCTCTCGCCTCCATCAAAGTCCCCGTTCTCTACATGCCGTCCGCCACCGACCTCTACTTCCCGCTCGAAGACGCGCAGTATGAGGCCAGATTCAACCCGCTCATCCAATTAGTCCCGATTCCATCGCTGTGGGGACACCCTGCCGGCGCCGGCGCCAGCCCCGCCGACAAGAAGTTCCTCAACGAGAAGATCTCCAGGTTCCTCGCGGGCGAAAAGGTCTCCGCCGCGACCGACTGACTCTTGGGTCACCGTAACCTATGGACGAGGACCAGCAGGGAATCGCGTCCTTAGGATACCCGCTTTGCCGCCTCGTAAAGAGTTACGATAAGACAAATGATCACTGAGCGGGCGGACAACAAAGTCCAAGTCGAGTCGTATGCATCGCGGGTCGATCGACTCCTGCGACCTCGCGAGACGCGCTCCGAGCGTGTGCTGGATCTGTTCGCGGGGTGCGGCGGCTTGGCGCTGGGATTTGAGGCGGCTGGTTTCAAGACGATCGGCTTTGAGGCGAATTCCGACTGTTGCGCCACATATAACAGGAACTTGCTCGGACATTGCACGGAGCGGTTTCTGACTGCGGAGACGACGTTCCCAGAGGCGGAAGTCGTCATCGGCGGCCCACCTTGCCAGCCATTTAGCGTCGGCGGAAATCAGCTGGGCCTTGAGGATTCCAGAGATGGATTCCCGGCGTTCACTGCCGCCGTTGAGCAGTTGCGGCCCAAACTTTGGATGTTCGAAAACGTTCGCGGCCTCTTGTATAAGAATCGCTGGTATCTCGATCGGATCGTTAATAAACTTGAACGTTTTGGATACTCGGTCGATGTCAAATTGTTGAACGCGGTCGATTATCTCGTGCCACAGAATCGCGAACGCATCATTGTGGTCGGACACAAAGGCGGATTTGCATTTCCGGAACGAAGTGGTGAACTGATTACTGTTGGACACGCCTTGGGGGGCTTTCTATTCTCCGAGCCCGACGAGGGCAAGTACCTCACGGAAAGCATGGATCGGTATGTCGCCAGGTACGAGAAGGCGTCGAAGTGCATCAACCCGCGCGACCTTGATCCGAATCGTCCGTCGCGAACCGTCACATGCCGCAACCTAGCGGGCGCAACCGGCGACATGCAACGCATTCGGGTGCCAAGCGGTCGGCGCCGGCGCCTGACAGTTCGTGAGGGGGCCAGGCTCCAGAGTTTTCCGGACTGGTTTCTCTTCGAAGGCGCTGAGGGCAGTCAGTTCAATCAGGTAGGCAACGCCGTCGCTCCGATGTTCGCGTTCGCGCTGGGCAAAAGTGTAGCGACCTACCTGGATCGCCCCGGTATTCTTGATGAAACTGCCATTCGCGGCAGTTGGACGCCGATTCAAGCGTCTTTGGAACTTAGCTAAGGGAGCGGCATTGGCAAGAAGAGATCGCTTGACGAAACTCGTTGACGAAACGCTGCTGATTCTCCGCACCGTCGGAATTCCTGTTGCTGACCTGACCACCCGTCGAAAGGTAAAGATGTGCAAGGCCTTTCTTGCGGTCGCTGGAATGAAGCCTGGGATGCTTTGGTCCGAGGCTAGCTCAGATAACAGGCTACGGTCCCGCGATGTGATCCGGTGGATGAATGAACATCTTGGCGAGGAGATTTCACCGGGCTCCTACGATGACATTCGCCGGAAGGATCTTCTGTATCCCGTGGAGGCTGGCCTTGTGGTCAAGAGCGCAGGTAATGACAACGCGGCGACTAACGATGGAACCCGTAGCTATGCGCTGAGCGCCGAGGCTGCCGCGCTTCTTCATACGTTCGGGACGGCAACTTGGAACCAGAGCCTAAAGAGTTTTATCGAGGCGCGTGGAAATCTCGCTGAACAATTGAAGAAGCTTCGCCACGAGATGCGTATCCCCATCCTGATCGGTTCTTCACAGCTATATTTTGGTCCGGGGGAACACAACGAGCTTCAAAAGGCGATCATTGAATCGTTTCTGCCTCTGTTTGGACACGGGGCAAAGGTTTTGTATGTAGGAGATACCGAAGACAAGCTGCTTTATCAGGATGAGGCAGGTCTTTCTGAGGTCGGCTTCTTCGAACTGTCCCATGACAAGCTGCCAGACGTTGTTGCGTATTCGAAGGAGAAGAACTGGCTTTTCCTCGTCGAGGCCGTTCATTCAGCCAATCCGATATCGGAGATGCGAAAGAGGGTGCTTGAGCAATTGACAGCAACCTGCGTCGCAGACATCGTTTACGTTTCGGCGTTTCTGGATCGAGCGGCCTTTCGTAAGTTTTCGCGGGAGATCGCATGGGAAACGGAAGTTTGGATCGCGCAAGCGCCACATCACCTCATTCACTTCAATGGTGACAAGTTTTTCGGCCCGCACGTTTCCGGCGCGAAGAAATAGATAGCCGGGCAGGGAGAACGGCTTGCTGCCATGCTGCATCGGATATGCAAGGAGTTCACACGATGGCGCAGCTTCAATCAACTGACACAGAGACCAGCGGCACGCAGGATGCGGCCCGAATCGCTCTCGGCCTGATGCTGATGACGGCGGGAACCTCGCACCTGACCTTTGCGCGCGAACCCTTCAAGGCGCAGGTTCCTCCGTGGGTGCCGCTCGACCCGGACACAGTCGTCCTGCAATCGGGCGTGGTTGAAATCACGCTTGGCGCTGCCCTGGTCTTCCTGCCGAAGCACAAGGCGATCGTGGGCCGCATTGCCGGTGCCTTTTTCACCGCCATCTTCCCCGGCAATATCTCGCAATATACACATCATCGCAATGCCTTCGGCCTGGACACGGACGGCAAACGCTTTGCGCGTCTCTTCTTCCAGCCGGCGCTGGTCGCATGGGCGATGTGGTCTACAGGTGTGCTTTCCCGCAGACGGCGAGAAGAAACCCATCCCCTAGAAAATTTGAGACGATCGTAAAAGCGGCTTGGGGAATCGGCACTTCGACAACGGCGGCTGCGCTGACGTGCCCATATCCCTCGCGGTTTCGGCTATTCCACCTTACTCTCCGCCTTCCGCTCGCACATCCATCCGATCGCCTGCGTAAGATATGCCTTCAAATTCTTCCGCGTCACGATCGCGTCCAGGAAGCCATGCTCCAGCAGGAATTCGCTCCGCTGAAATCCCTCCGGCAGCTTCTGGCGGATGGTCTGCTCGATCACGCGGGGGCCGGCAAAGCCAATCAGCGCGCCCGGCTCGGCGATATTCAGGTCGCCCAGCATCGCGAAGCTGGCGGTGACGCCGCCGGTGGTCGGGTCGGTCATCAGCGAGATATACGGCACCCCCACCGACGCCAGCCGCGCCAGCGCCGCCGACACCTTCGCCAGTTGCATCAGGCTGGCGATGCCTTCCATCATGCGGGCTCCACCGGAAGCAGACACGATGATCAGCGGCGTCCGCGTCTCGTAGGCGCGGTCGACCGCGCGGGCAATCGTCTCGCCCACCACCGCGCCCATGGAGCCGCCGATAAACGCATACTCCATCACCGAAATCACCACGGGGTGCGGCCCGATGTGGCCGGTCGCGTTGACGATCGCGTCGAACAGGCCGGTCTTCTTCTGCGCCTCGGAAAGCCGCTGTTTATAGGGCTTCAGGTCGGTAAAGTTGAGCGGGTCGGTGGAGTAGAGCTTGTTGTCGACGAACTCGTAGCCGGGTTCGAGCAGGTTCTCGATGCGGGCCTTCGCGTCGAAGCGGAAGTGGCGTCCGCACCTGGGGCAGACCTGCAGGTTGTCGGTCAATTCCTGCTTGAACAGCGTCGCGCCGCACGCCGCGCACTTGATCCACAGGCCTTCGGTGCGGACGGTCTTGGAGACGTCGTTGACGATGCCGCTGTCTTCGCGTTTAAACCAGCTCATGGTGCGCAGTCCCTCGGTACTCGATCCATTGTATAAGGCCCGCCCCGGGTGTCCCATCCTCGGCGCAGAGTGTGACGCAGGAGAGTAAGACGGACTCGCGCTACCACGCGAAATACCCACCCTGCGACAATAAGACTGTCGCGAGGATGGGGCACCACTTATGCTCGCCTGAAGATCCGCTTCACCCAGAACGTCCCCAGATACACCAGCGCCAGCACTGCCACGCCAATCCCGCAGGGCAGTCCCATCAGCCTGTAGCTGACCGTAATGTCCGCGTGGTGGCCGGCGGCGTTGTAGAACAGCACGAAGACGATTCCGCAGAAGGTCGCGAAGAAGAACGCGATAAATCCGCTGGCCAGGCCCATCAGCAGCATTCCAAGCCAACCGAGATCTTTGATGGGCGCGCCAAAGACGTAGCCGGTTGCAAATGTCTTTCTCTCGTAAGTCGTCTCTGCCATTCCAGTAGAATAAACCTTCATGGCCGACGGCGTTCCTTCTTCTACCGGCAATCTCCTTCAGGCGTCCGAGCTTGCGCCGGCGCTCGTGCTCAGGCGCGCGCCCAACGGCATCCGTTACGCCTCCTTCGGCGACACCAAACTGGCTGACGCCGAACTCGAGCGCCTGGTGCAGGCCGTACCCGCGGCCATCGCCTCCGCCATGAGCGGCCGCGCCTTCTACTTCGTGCCGCTCGCGCTGCCGGAGGGATTGTCTGAAGGCAAGGGAGACGCGCATCGCAGCGCCACCGACCGCACGCTCGTCTCGCCCGTCTACACCGCCGAGCTTTCAGACGAGGCCATCTGCCATCGCAACGTGGCCGTGCCCGCGTCCGCGGCGGGACCGGCGCATGAGGGCGTCTTCATCTCCGCGCGGCTGCTGCGCGATACCTTCGCGCTGGCCTTTGAATTCTTCATCAACGTCGGCCATGCCTTTACGGGCGAGGCCGGACTGCCCGAAGCGTTTACCACGCTGGCGTGGTCGCAGGCTGTCGCCGATGTACGCGGCGAGACCAGCCAGGACGCGTGGGAGAGCCGCAATCAGGCGGTCAGTCAGTCGAGCGGGGGAGCGCCTCATCTGGTCTCAAACCTGCCCGACAAGTCGAAGCCGGACGAGAAGGCGAAGTCCGAGTTCCTCGAGAGCGCCTTCGCCGACGCGCTCGCCATCTACCTGCTCTCGCTCGCCGTCGACTTCGACTACTCCGAGCTGCGCGAGCGCGAGTACCCGCTGCTGGCGCCCTCCGCGCTGGCCGATCGCCTGCGCCTGGTCGCGCATCTCTTCCCGCCGAACGCAGGCTATGAGTTCTCCATACGCTATCGCCGGAGGGCGTGACGCCACGGTACTAACGTACTCCCCCGAGGCGCCGATAAGGCCCTTGTACCACAGGGGAGCGACACTTGAAGCGACTTATCCTTGCCATGGCAGTGCTGGCATACGCCGGATCCCGCGCGCCGGCTCAGAGCCTCGACGACCTCAACATTCAGTTCCATGGATACGCCACCCAGGCCTTCCTGTACACCAACCAGAACAGCTGGAACACAACCGATTCGGCGAAGGGCAGCTTTTCCTGGACTGAGGCGGTTCTGAACCTGAGCGCCCAGCCGGAGCCGAAGTTGCGCATCGGCGTCCAGGCCCGCTTTTTCGTGCTGGGCGATCTGGGCAACACGATCACCCTGGACTGGGCGCAGGCCGACTACAAGGTGAACGAACACTTCGGCATCCGCGCCGGCAAAGTGAAGACCCCGGCAGGGCTTTACAACGAGTCGCAGGATATCGACCCATCGCAACTTTGGGTGCTGTTGCCGCAGTCGGTTTATCCCATCGCCAGTCGCAACACCTTGCTGGCACACTACGGCGGCGTGGTCTATGGCAGCGTTCCTGTGGGCGAACGCTTCGGCAAATTCGAATATCGCGGCTTCCTGGGGGAACGGATCATCGGAGGAGAGGATGGGTACTTTCAGCCGTTGCGGGATGAGGGTATAACGCTGCCGAACGGAGCCACGGGAAAGGCCTTTGGAGGCACTCTGCGCTACCTTCCGCCGGTCCGCGGCCTTGAGATTGGCGCGAGCGAAAGCTCCGGATGCCAGGCCGGCGAGATAAACGACGGCCCGTACTCCGGGACCATCAATATCGAACGCTGTCGCCAGACGTTTGTCTTTACTAAATTTGAACGCGGCAAGTGGCTGATTGCCGGCGAGTGGAGCCGCCTGCAGGCGCTTGTGGATCTTCAACTGGGGGGTCTGCCCGAAGAGTCCCTTCGCGTTGACGAAGGACCCTGGTATGTCATGGGGAGCTACAAGTTCACCAGCAAGCTTACTGGCGGTGCGTACTTCAGCAGCCTCGTGAACCATGACGTCGCACACACCAGCCCGAATTATCAGGAGGACTGGACGGCGGCGGCTCGTTACGATTTCTCTCCTTTCATCTATGCCAAGGCGGAGCAGCATTGGATAAACGGAACCGCCGTCGGCTTTAGTTCAGCGGACAATCCGAACCTGCAGCCCACCACGTGGATGTCGCTGGTGAAGCTGGGGGTGAGCTTCTAATGACTCACCACATAGTTCGGTTCAAATCCGCCGCGCTGCTGCTGCTCGCGGCTTTCATATCGGGCAAGGCTCAAACGGCAGATGACCTCAACCTGCAGATCCACGGTTACGCCACCCAGGGCTTTCTCTACACCACGAACAATAACTGGAACCTGACACAGTCGAGCGATGGCAGCGCAGCCTGGACCGAGGCTGTCGTGAACCTGAGCGCGCAGCCCGACTCCAAACTCCGCATCGGCGTGCAGGCGCGCTACTTCCTGCTGGGCAACTATGGCAACTCCATCACGCTCGACTGGGCGCAGGCCGACTACAAGTTCAACGACCGGATCGGCATCCGGGCCGGCAAGGTCAAGTCGCCCATCGGTCTCTACAACGAGACCCAGGATATCGACCCGGCGCACCTCTGGGTGCTGCTGCCGCAGAGCGTCTATCCCATCACCAGCCGCAACAGCATCCTGGCGCACTACGGCGGCGTCGTCTACGGCGCCGTGCCGCTCGGCGAATCCTACGGCAAGCTCGAGTACCGCGCCTTCGGCGGCGACCGTGTGCTGGGTGGTGATGACGGCTACTTCCAGACCTACCGCGATGCCGGCGCCAGCCTGCCAAACGGTATCTCCGGACCCACCTTTGGTGGAACCCTGCGCTGGCTGGCCCCGGTGCGCGGCCTGACACTCGGAGCCAGCGAGGCTGCCGGCGGCCCCTCAGGTGAAATCGTCTACGGACCCTACACCGGCACACTCTCTGTCACCCGCATACGGGAGCTCTATTACTTCGGCCGCCTCGAGCGCGGCAGGTTCATGCTGGCCGGAGAGTACAGCCGCTTTCTCGCTGCCTCCGTGGTGCAGCTCACCGGCGGGCCCACGGAGACCTTCCTGAACGACAGGAGACCCTGGTACGCGATGGCCAGCTACAAACTCAGCTCGAAGCTCTCCGCCGGAGCCTACTACAGCAGCACCCTGGAGCGCAAAGCCGCATTCACCCCGGCGCGCTACCAAAAGGACTGGACCGTCGCCGCGCGCTACGACTTCAACCCCTTCCTCTACGCCAAGGCCGAGCAGCACTGGCTTAATGGCACGGCCCAGGGCTTCGCCGCCATGGACAACCCCAACCTCGTGCCCACGACACGCCTCTCGCTGCTCAAATTAGGAGTCAGCTTCTAATGAAAACCTTGTCCTTACTCGTCCTCCTCGCCGTCGCCGCGCTTCTGCCTGCCTGCGTTCACGCCCAGGTTATTGTCATCGCCAACTCCAGCGTCAAGTCTGCCGACGTCTCCTCCGCCGACCTGCGCGACGTCTTTACTGGGGTATCCTCCACATTCAGGGACGGTTCCCACGTCGCGCCGGTGCTGCTGAAGGCGGGCGCCATCAACGACGGCTTTCTGAGCCTCTACGTCGGCAAGTCCGACACCGCCTTTCGCGCCAGCTGGCGCAGCCTGCTCTTCTCCGGCCAGGGTACGATGCCGCGCACCCTGGACTCCGAGGCCGCCGTCGTCGAGTACGTCGCGCACACTCCTGGAGCCATCGGCTATGTCGCCAAATCCACGCCGCACGAAGGCGTAAAAGTTCTGAGCGTGAGGTGATCGCGATGGCTCGAACAAGTGTAAGCCGCATGGACAGCATCAAGGCGCGCATCCTGGGCATCCTCGGAGTGCTGGCGTTCGGATACCTGCTGCTGCTCGCCATGGTGCAGTTCACCGCCGCCGCCACCCACCGGCACATCGAGGAGGCATCGGGCTCGCTCTTTCCCGCGGCGCTGCGCCTGCAGGAGGCTGAGGCTTCCTTCGAGCATCTGCAGAAACGCTACAAGGAAGCCGTGCTGCTGGAAGATGCCGGCGCGCTCGACGCCGCCGAGAAGGACGCCGACGCCGTATCCTCAGCGTTGTCCGCGCTGCGTCCGCTGGTCGCCGGGTCGCCCGATCTTGCCCGTTCCGCGGACGCTCTGGTCGCCAGCTTCGCCGGCATCCGCATCCGCTCGCACGAGAGCTACGCCGCCATGCTCGCGAGCAAGGACGGCATCTCCGACGGACTGCCGCAACAGGCCGCCGCGCTCGCGGTGGATGACGCCGCGCTCGCCGCTTCGATGGCAACGCTCGATAAGGCTGTGGCCGCCCACTTCCGCGAGCAGCTCAGCTACGTCGATCAATGGTCGCGGCGTTCGCGCACCGCCGGCTGGGCGATGCTGCTGATGGCGCTGATCGGCTGCGCCGTCGCCTGGAGCGTGCTCAAATACAAGGTCTTCGTGCCGCTCTACGGGCTGGCGCGCCGCATGCAGGACATCGCCTAAGGCGACGGCGACCTGACCGACCGCGTGGAGGTGAACGGCCACGACGAGCTCGACGAAGTCGGCATCTGGTTTAACGTATTCATCGAACGCGTGGAACAGATCGTCGTCCGCGTCACACACAATGCACGCGCGCTTTCCGAAGCCGCTCGCAGCCTTGCGGAGACGGCCCGCGACACGGCCCGCGAAACCGCGCTGCAGCAGGAACAGGCCATGCGGATCACCTCCAGCATGAGCGAGATTTCTACGGCAGTGCAGGAGATATCCAAGACAACGCAGCTCGCCGCGACCGACGCCCGTCTGGCCGAGAAGAACGCCCACAGCGGCGGCGACACCATCCACGCCACCGTCAACACCATCCAGCTGCTGCTGGGGTCGAACCAGGCCACGGCAAGCAAGATCGAAGGGCTGGGCAATGCGAGCCAGGCGATCGGCAAGATCGTGCAGGTGATCGACGACATCGCCAACCAGACCAGCCTGCTGGCGCTGAACGCCAGCATCGAATCCGCGCGCGCGGGCGAACATGGCCGCGGCTTCGCGGTGGTCGCGGGCGAAGTCCGCCGCCTGGCCGAGCGCACCAGCAAGGCCACACGCGAGATCGACCACACCGTGCGCGCCATCCAGGATGGCACAGCGGAGGTCGTCGAAGCCATGCGCTCCAGCCTGCGCCACGTCGAGACCGGCGTCAGCTCGGCGCGCTCGGCCGGCGAAGCGCTCGCCAGCATCATCCGCGGCTCGGAGGCGATGCAGACCATGGTGACGCAGATCGCCAGCTCGTCTTCGGAGCAGTCGGTGGCGACGCAATCGGTGAACGCCAACCTGAACGAGATCGCTAATATCGGGGTGCGAACGACGTTCAGCTCATCGCAAGCGGTGGACGCGTGCGACCGCCTGGCGGCGCTCGCGGAAGACCTGAATCAACTGGTCGGAGCTTTCAAGGTAAGCGTGGCTACCTAAACTCCATGTGCCCCACCTTAGCGACGATGAAGCCGTCGCGAAGGTTGGGCACATGACAGTTTTCTCAACGTATCGCAGCCATAGCCGCCCTGAAGAGCTTCTCGAAGTTATCCTTCACACCCGCATCGCGACCGATCGCCGTCTCGATCGCCTTCTGCGCCACCGGCCTCTGGTAGCCCAGGTTCATCAGCGCCGAGAGCGCGTCTTCGCCCGCCGCGCCCATGTTCGGCGCAACCGTGGCCGGCGCCGTCGCAAGATCGTCGAGCTTGTCCTTCAGTTCCAGCACTACGCGCTCGGCGGTCTTCTTGCCGATGCCTGGAATCCGCACCAGCGACGCATGATCGCCGCCGCGAATCGCCGTGACCAGCCGCGCCGCGTCGATGCCGCTAAGCACCGTAATCGCCAGCTTCGGCCCAATGCCGGAGATGGTCAGCAGCTTCTCGAAGATGCGCTTCTCGGGCAGCTCGGCAAAGCCATACAGCGCCAGTTGGTCCTCGGCCACGCGGGTGTAGATATGCAGCTTCGTCTCCGCGCCCACCGCCGGCAGCCCGGAGAATGTGGCGACCGAGATCGCCACGTCGTAGCCGACGCCGGCGCACTCGACGACCGCCCGGTTCGGAGATTTGGCGAGCAGCACGCCCCGCAGATGCGCAATCATAACCCCATCATAGACGCTTCCACCTTGACTTTACCCCCGCGCCCGAACGACACTGCACCCACTGTCCGAAGACGAAAAGACGAGGTACAGCCCTGACCGACGGCGCCACAAGCCGCACCAGCCTCACCCTCGCGTCCACGCTCGCCAGCGTCCAAACGGTCGAAGAGACTGCGCTCGAATTCGCCCGCAGCGCCGGCTTTTCGCCCGATATCTCCAGCAATCTCGCCATGGTGGCGCGCGAAGCGACCGTCAACGCCGTCGTTCACGGCAACCGCTACGATCTCCTCCGGCGGATCACGGCCAGCTTCGAGATCACCTCCGCCGCGCTCATCATCCGGGTCGCCGATCAGGGCGAAGGCGTCGACCCCAGCACCATTCCGGACCCGCTCGCGCCCGAAAATCTGCTGCGTACCTCCGGCCGCGGCGTCTTCCTGATGCGTGCCTTTATGGACGAGGTCAACTTCCGCGATCTGCATCCCGGAACGGAGATCACACTCATCAAAAGACGCTGACACAGTTCGATGGGCTATCATCACAGCACAACCAACACTGCATTTGAGGAGACATTCGCGATGAGCATGAAATTCAAGACCCGCCAGGTAGATGGCGTAACCGTTCTCGACCTGAGCGGACGTATCACCCTCGGCGAAGGCAGCGTAACCCTGCGCGACGCCGTCAAGGATGTCCTGTCGAAAGGATCGAAGCACATCCTGCTGAACCTGAAGGATGTGGACTACATCGACAGCTCCGGCCTCGGCGAGCTCGTAAGCGCCTACACCAGCGTCAAGAACCAGGGCGGCGAGCTGAAGCTGCTGCACCTGACCGACAAGGTTCAGGACCTGCTGCAGATCACCACGCTCTACACCGGCTTCGACGTGCGCGACGACGAAGCCCACGCCATCTCGGCCTTCACCAGCTAAAGCAAAAGACAGCACGGAAAAGGCGAATAAAGAACGGATACAGGCCATAGAACCAAGCGGCCCCTGATCCATTACTCTTATCCGTTCTTTATCTCTTCTGTCCGTGCTGTCTTTTGCACTCTCCGGTAGGGGCTCAATGTCTTCCTCGTACATGCAGCCCTACGCACCCGTCTTCATCGCGGGCCACGCCGGCCTGGTGGGCTCCGCGCTGGTGCGCGAGCTGACTCGCCGCGGCTACACCAACCTGCTCACCCGCACGCGTTCTCAGGTCGATCTCCTCGACTCGCTCGCCGTCGACGCCTTCTTCGCGGAGGCACGCCCGAAGTTTGTCATCCTCGCCGCGGCCAAGGTCGGCGGCATCTTCGCCAACAACACCTACCCCGCCGACTTCATCCGCGACAATCTCATTCTGCAGAACAACGTCATCGACGCCGCGCGGCGCAACGGTGTCGACCGCCTGCTCTTCCTCGGTTCGTCGTGCATCTATCCCCGGCTCGCGCCGCAGCCCATCTCCGAGGACAGCCTTTTGACCGGCCCGCTCGAACCCACTAACCGGCCCTACGCGCTGGCCAAGATCGCCGGCATCGAGATTTGCTGGAGCTGCAACCGGCAGTACGGCACGCGCTTCCTCGCCGCCATGCCCGCCAACCTCTATGGTCCCGGCGAAAACTTCGATCCGAAACACTCGCACGTTATGGCCGCGCTGATGCTGAAGACCGCGGAAGCAATGCGCACCGGAGCGCCGCACATCGAGGTCTGGGGCACCGGCAACGCGCGCCGCGAGTTCCTCTACTCCGACGACCTGGCCGAGGCGTGCGTTTTTCTGATGAACCTCGACGAGCAGCGGTATGGCTCTCTGCTCGACAGCGACAAGCCGCCGCTGATCAACATCGGCAGCGGCGAAGACATCACCATCCGCGAGCTTGCCGAGCTGATCGCACGCATCGCGGGCTTTCGCGGAGGGCTGGTCTTCGACACCTCCAAACCCGACGGCACGCCGCGCAAATTGCTGGATGTCGCCCGGATGCATGGGCTTGGGTGGCGGCATGCCACCACTCTGGAACGCGGGATCGCGCTAAGCTGGAAGCGGCTTGAGCAGCGTCTGCAATAAGAATGAAAACGGATTATCAAGACGGTGTAAAGCGCCTTTCGCCTGCGCGGCAACTCTACTTCGTACTCTTCTTCGCGGCCTTCTTGGCAACCTTCTTTGCCGCCGCTTCAATCGCCTCCGGAGCAAGCCCCAGAAGGATCT
>CAXTMK010000065.1:13458-25105 GCA_964245315.1 uncultured Acidobacteriaceae bacterium
GCGACAACCTTCTTCGCCGGCACAGCTTTCGCGGTGCGCGTGCGAGTCGTCGCGATCAGTGCCTTCAGCTCCGCGCTCAACTCCGCGACGCTGATCGTCGTGGCGGACTTGCGCAGGCGCTCCAACCCATAGAACGCACGCTTCTCCGCGGAGAAGACGTGCACGATGAAATCGACATAATCCATCAGGATCCACTCGCCCTGGCGGCGGCCTTCGACGGAGTTGGGATAGACGCCGAACTCCCGCTTCAGGCGTAGCTCGATCTCGTCGGTGATGGCGACGTTCTGGCGGTCGTTGGTGCCGTTGCAGATGAGGAAGTAGTCGGTCAGGCCGCTCTCGGATGGGTCGAGCGCGAGGATGCGGATGTCTTCCGCCTTCTTGTCTTCACAGGCTGCGGCAGCGGCGAGCAGTTGTTGATAGCTTTCGGTAGATGGCATGGAACTCCTGAACAAAGAGATGCGGGTCAGTCTGCCAAGTATAGATGTTGCTGCTGAATATACGCGGAGACCGCGGGCGTGAGCAGATCGTCGCAGGGATCGCCGGTGCGCAGGCGCTCACGAAGATCGGTCGCGGCGACATCCTCATGGATCGAGTCGAGCAGGTGAATGCGGCTGCGCTGGGCCTCGGTCAGGATGAGTCCGGGCGGGTCGGCGAGCTCGTAGCCTGGGCGGCTGACGACGATCCATTCTGCGAGCGCGAGCAGGCGCTGCGGATCGTGCCAGCTCGCGAGTGAGTGGAAGCTGTCCGCGCCCGCGAGGTAGAAGATCTCGTAGCCGGAACAGGCAATCTGCAGCAGATCGAGCGTGTCCACCGTGTAGTTGGGCGTGCCGTCCGGGCGCGGGGCATCGAGCAGCGAGATGCCGAAGCGGCGGTCATTCGTGCAGGCCAGCTCCGTCATGCGCAGGCGGCACTCGAACGATGCACCCGCGGGATGAGCCTTCAGCGGCTGGCGTCCGGCCGGCGCGAAGAGCACCTGGTCGAGTTCGAAGCGATCCGCGGCAGCCTGGGCGATGGCGATGTGGCCGCGATGTGGAGGGTCGAAGGAGCCACCGAAGAGAGCTACACGCATACCTCATGTTAACGAAACAAAGCAGTGCGCAACGGGGATCGGAGGGATAAAGACGGGATAAAAGTGGAGCCTCGAAATTTCAGGCTCCACTTTTATCCCGTTGTTATCCCCTTTATCGCCGTTACGTCTTGCTTTACGGGAAGCGGAAGACTATGCCGCTTGTGAACGAAAGGATGTTCGAGGCGGGCACGGCGCCGGTGCCGCCGATAGTCTCGCTGCTGGCCGTGATGAGCGACGCATAGCCTATTTCGATCAGGCGGAAGTCGATGTGTTTATGGGTCGCGTAGTCGATGCCGGCGAAGGCGCCGTACTCGACCTTGCCGATGCGGAAGACCGTAAACGGCGCTCCGGATTTGCCGTCGCCGAAGAACGGCTCGAGGTAGACCTTGAAGTGATTGTCGAAGACATTGCTTGCCAGGCGCACGCCGACCAGGAAGTTGTTCAGCACTGCTCCGCTGCCGTGCAGGTAGGAGTCGCGCAGCTCCAGGCCGACCTTGAACGGGTAGTTGGGGACCGCGAAGTCGTGATACACGCCGAAGTTGACGCCGTAGAAGATCTGCGATTTCGAGTACTGGCCGAGGAACGCGAAGGTGCCATGGTCGGCGACCGAGTTGCTGATGCGCATGGCGATCGGGTTCAGGTACAGGCCGGTCTGGGCCTGGAGCGGCGCCTCAAAGGCAACGGGCGCCAGGGCGCAGGCGACAACGACGATAAGAGACCGCAAATTCATTATTGGAGATCCTCGAACCTGAAGAGCAGATAGTGGTTGGACGTGCGAAAAGCGACTACGGAGATTCTGGCGCCGCCAGAATGACGGCGAAGATGTGGGTCAGGTGGCGCGCCCCCGTGCGGAGCTGGCGAGCGCCGGGTAACGCGGCTTGCGTTTGGCGGGGACGATGGGCTCCGATTCGCTGGCCGCCGGGCGGTGCTCCATCACCAGTTCGGCGATGGCGTAGGTGAGCGGTTCGATGCCCTCGCCGGTGACCGCCGAAATCTCGTAAAACGGCAGCTTCTTCCGTTTGGCCATGGCGCGCAGCTTCTTCAGCTTGTCGGGATTCGCGACGTCGATCTTGGCCGCGACCAGCAGCGTAGGCCTGACGGCGAGCGCCGGGTCGAAGGCATCGAGTTCGGCGGTAATCACCTTGTAGTCGTCTACGGGATCGGGCCTTCCGGAGCCATCGGAGACATCCACAAGATGGACGATCACGCTGGTGCGCTCGATGTGCTTCAGGAACTGAATGCCGAGGCCGTGGCCGAGGTGCGCGCCTTCGATCAGGCCGGGCAGGTCGGCGATGGTGAACGACTCGACGTGCGGCCACTCGCCCACGGAGACGACACCGAGGTTGGGTTCGAGCGTGGTGAAGGCGTAGTCCGCGACCTTGGGTGTGGCGGCCGAAAGCCTCGAAATCAGCGTCGATTTGCCGACGTTGGGGAATCCGACCAGGCCGGCGTCGGCCAGCAGACGAAGCTCCAGGCGATAGCTGCGCTCTTCGCCGGCGCGGCCGAGCTCGTGCTCGCGCGGAGCCTGGTGGGTGCTGGTGGCGAAGTGCTGGTTGCCGCGTCCTCCGCGTCCGCCGCGCGCGATGACGATGGAGTCGCCCTGGCGGACGAAGTCGTGGATCTGCTCGCCGGTTACATCGTCGAAGAGGACGGTGCCGACCGGAACTTTGAGCACGGTGTGCTCGCCCGAGATGCCGGAGCAGTTGGAGCCGAGGCCGTGGCCTCCGCGCTGCGACTTGTGTTCCGGGTTGAAGCGGAAGTGGACCAGCGTGTTGTGGCTCAGCGAGGCTTCCATCAGGATGTCGCCGCCGTGGCCTCCATCGCCGCCCGAAGGTCCGCCGCGGGGCACGAATTTTTCGCGGCGGAAGGCCATGCAGCCGTTGCCACCATCGCCGGCCTTGACTCGAATTCGTGCTTCGTCAATAAACATCGCGTTCCTTTGAGTGTAAATGAAGGTAAAAGCCGTGTGCCGGGATGTGCGCGTTGTCAAAAGAACCATGACACATGGAAGGCTCCACGTTCCCCAATTCATCCTCACTTCACAGACGCATGAGACTCTACCGTCATACGGAGAGCACTCGGGCAATCACCTCTAAAGTCGCACCACAGTGCGCGCCCCGAGTAATCGTCAACGTTCGGCAAACTTTTCAGGAGATCCAGATGATGTTCAGCCAATTCAGCCGGGTTCTGTTCGCGGCGGTACTTACTCTTAGCCTTGTGGGCGCGGCGTACACGCAGTCGGCAACGCAGGGCGCCGTCGCGGGCACCGCCAAGGACGCGACCGGGGCGCTGGTTTCCAACGCTGCCGTAAGCATTCGCAACAACGGCACCAACGCGGAGCAGCATACCACGACCGATGCGAGCGGCTTCTATAAGGCTCCTCTGCTCGAGCCTGGAACGTACACCGTCACGGTCACGGCACCCAGCTTTGCCCCGTACAAAGCGAACTTCGTGGTCCAGGTCGGCCAGTTGACGGAGGTCTCGCCCGTCCTGACCAGTGGCTCGGAGTCCACCACGGTGGAGGTGACGGCGGAGACACCGGTGCTCAACTTCGACTCACCCGACTTTACCGCAAACCTTAACCAGGTCGCGATCGACAACATTCCGGTCAACAACCGGCGCTGGTCTGCTCTGGCCCTCACCACGCCTGGCGTGATAGCCGACTCGAGCGGCTTCGGCCTGGTCAGCATCCGCGGCATCAGCCCGCTGATGAACAACATTGAGATCGACGGCGCGGACGATAACAATGCGTACTACTCCGAAGAGCGCGGCCGCACCCGTGAAGCGTATTCGACGAGCGAAAACGCCGTACGCGAGTTCGCGGTGAACACCGGCGTGTACTCGGCCGAGTATGGCCGCGCTGCCGGCGGCGTCATCAACTCCGTCACCAGGAGCGGCACCAACCAGATTCACGGCCTGCTGTATTTCTACGATCGCCAGAGCAAGTGGAACGCATACCAGGAACATTCCGTGCAGACCGTAGCGAACTACACATCGGGCAACCCTATTCCGACCAGCTTCAGCACGGGCGTTCACTTCAAGCCCAAGGATCTGCGCAAGATCTACGGCTTCACGGTAGGCGGCCCCATCATCAGGGACAAGCTCTTCTTCATGTACACCTATGATGAGCATGCCCGCATCTTCCCGGCTGTGGGCAGCCCGGGCACTCCGGCGACGTTCTTCGCACAGCCGGCCGCGGCCCTGCCCACGGGTGCGGCCTGTAACTCGGCGACGGGGTACCTGTCGGGCGATACGGCTGCGCTTGACCAGCAGGCCTGCACCCTGGCGGCTCGCGAACTGGCCGCCGGCGCTCCTGCTCCTTCGGGAACCGTGGCCGGTACCTACGCCGCGGGCGCGGCAGCTTACTCTCAGGGCCTGGCCTCCCTGCTGCCTGCCCTCGGCAACAGCCCGCGCGTCGGCTACCAGGAGATCAACACTCCCAAGCTCGACTTTCAGATCAACCAGAAGGAACATCTCGGCCTGCTGTTTCACCGTCTGCGCTGGGATTCGCCGGGCGGTGTTCAGACCGGCAGCGTACTTGGCTACGCCCGGGACACCGACGGCAACGACTTTGTGAAGCTGGATTATGGCGTCGCCAAGCTGACCAGCCTGCTCGGTTCGAAATTGTCCAACGAGATCGTCTACCAGTACGGCCGAGAGCTGCTGGCGGAGACACAGCAGCCCTTCACCGCCTACACGCTCTCCAATCTGCAGGCACCGAACGGCAACATCCCTGAGGTCGATCTGGATGGAAGCACGGGCTTCTATCTCGGCTCGCCCTATTACTCCTATCGTCCCGCGCAGCCTGATGAGCGCAAATGGCAGGTTGAGGACACGCTCTACACCACCTTCGGCAATCACTCGCTGAAGTTTGGCGTTGACCTGCTGCATAACAGCGACCTCAACAATGCGCTGAATCAGAGCGCGCCGCTGGCCGGCGGCAACGGTACCTCCGCCAACGGCATGTACTACTACACCTACATCGGCAACTACTTTGCCGACCTGGCGAGCAAGGGTCGCTCCGGTACCTGCAACAGCACCGGTGCGGCAGCGGCCAGCGCTACCCTCAACGCCGTTGGCACCTATCAGTGCTTCGCCACCAATGGCTACGGGCAGGCATTCGGCAATCCGCTGTTCGCGATTACGACCACCGATCTGGGCTTCTTCGTACAGGACAATTGGAAGTTCTCTTCGCGGCTGACGCTTGAACTTGGCGTCCGCTATGACTACGAGAAGCTGCCCCAGCCGGCGGCTGCGCTGGCCAACCCGAGCGTGCCGCAGACTGCCAACCATCCCTCCGACGGTAACAACATCGGACCACGCATCGGCGCGTCGTATGACCTGTATGGCAACGGTAAGACCATCCTGCGCGGCGGCTTCGGGCTTTACTACGGACGCATCCCCAATGGAACGATCCTGAACGTGCAGCAAGGCACGGGCAGCACCGCTGGTCAGTATGTCACCTCGTTCTCTCCGGTGGCAGGATCGACGGGCGCCGGAACCGGCTTGACCAACACCCCGGTCTTTCCCTACAACTACACCGCAGTCGGCACGCCCACCACGCCCAGCGTCTATTATCTTGCGAGCAACCTGCAGAACCCGACCGTGGAGGAGTTCGACATGCAGCTGCAGCAGGATCTCGGCCACGGCACTGTCTTCGCGGCAAGCTACCTGGGTGGCCTCGGACGCCACCTCCAGAACTTCCTCAACACCAACCTCGATCCCACCCAGACCAAGACAGTCAACGTATCATTCATCGACACGACCGGCCTGTCGCCCATCGCGAACGGCACTATCGTTCCGGTGAAGACCTACACGAACTACATCAACCCGGCCTATCAGGGAATCACGGGCGTCTTCAGCAACATCAACTCCAGCTACAACGGGCTGGTCGGGGAAATTCAGAACCGCTCGCTGAAGAGCCTGCAGTTCGACCTGAGCTATACCTGGTCGCACGCGCTCGACTACAACCAGAACGCCACCTCGACGACTACGACCAACGGCTGGCTGGATCCGTACGCCGCGGCGCGCAGCAACTACGGCAACAGCAACTACAACGTACCCAACCGCCTGATCTTCTACTCGCTGTATAACTTCCCAAGCCCGATCAAGGGCGCTAACCCGCTGAAGTACCTGGTCAATAACTGGAGCTTCGACAACAGTTTCCAGGGCCAGAGCGGACTGCCTTACTCGCTCGTCACCAGCGGTTCGACCACCGCGTCGCCCAACAACGTGGGCTCCGGCTGGGAAGGCACCGGCGTGACGTACATTCCTGTCATCGGCCGCAACACCTTCAGGTATCCGCGCCACCTTGTGGACGATGTACGCCTGCAGAAAGACTTCGCCATCACGGAGCGCTACAGCGTTCAGCTGCTGGCCCAGTGCTTCAACATCGCCAACAAGCAGAATATCGACGGTATTAATACCACCGGGTACAAACTGGCCGCAATCACGGCTCCTACCGCCGCAACCGCTGGTACTGCCACTGCGACCTACCAGTCGTCGTATGGCTCTGTGACCAATTCGAACAATAGCGGCTTCCTCTATACTCCGCGCGAGTTTGAGATTGCCGCGAGATTTCGCTTCTAATCTCTCCACACCTGCACAATCGGAAGGGCGGCGGCTTCGGCTGCCGCCCTTTCTGTTTGCACATTTGATAGTCTGCAACCACACCTATGTTTCCTCTCCGCCACACGCTCGCCGCGGCGGCACTACTCTTGCCTTGTCTGTTGCGCGCGCAAGGACCAACCGACGGCGCGCTGCACGGGGTGGTTAGCGGCTCCGCGCAAGGTGCTGCCGTCAAACTGCATGGCGTCGACGATGCGCGGGATTACGCCGTTGCGGTTGCTGCTGACGGCACGTTTCTGCTGCCGCATCTCATGCCGGGAGAGTACGAGCTTTCGCTGACCGTGCAGGGACGAACGTTGGCTGCGGCAGAGAGGTTCACGATCGCCATCGGAAGCACGCTGGAACTTCGTGCAACGCTCTCCGCCAGGGGGTCGCTGCTTGCGACCACTGCGCCTGCCGAGTTGGACACGACCCCTCCACCGGATGAGAACGGCGACGGCCTGGGCAGCATGAATGGCCTGGAGGCAACTCAGGATGCGTCGTCGCTGGACGGCGCCGGCGCGACCCAGAGTTATAACGCCGTTCCCGCAGGCACGGGCAGCGATCCGGCGCCCGATCCCGATGGCGACCCCGACTCCGCCGAGCGCACGACGGGTGCGGCGAGTGGCATGGCGCGAGGACGCCACGCCGGCGTCGCCTATGTCTTTTCGCAGGCTTCGGTGCGCGAGTTCCGAGTGGCGGGCCAAAGCTACTCAGCTCAGCAAGGGCATGCCGGTGCGGTCGCGACGACGGTCTCGCGTTCCGGCGGCAGCGCATTGCATGGCTCGGGAAGTTACGTGCTGCGCTCGCAGGCTTTCGGCGCCAGTGAGCCGCTTGCGATTGCAACCAGCTATGCCAACGGCATCGTCACCAGCGCCGAGGCGAAGCCGCACGACCTGCGCCAGAACTTGGCCGCATCGCTGGGCGGGCCGGTGCCGCGCGCGCGAGGGTTGGTCTTCTTCTACACGATCGACCAGCAACTGCGCGGCTTTCCGGCGATCTCGTCGCCGGCGAATCCGCAGTTCTACAACCTGACCGCGCTCCAGCGGGATCTCCTGCTCTCTCGCGGCGTGTCTTCGGCTGCGACCAACACTGCCCTGAACTATCTCTCATCGCTGACCGGATCGACGCCACGCCGCGCGGACCAGACCCTGAACTTTGGGCGTGTCGACTGGAAGGCGCGTGCCGGTCTGACGGCGGCGTTCGAATACAACGCAGTCCGCTGGAGTTCTCCGGCGGGGCTGATCGATGCACCTGTGGTTGCACGCGGACGAGCCAGCCTGGGCAATGCGACCGGCAGCCTCGACCTGCTGCTGCTGCGGGTGACCAAGACGTTCAGCCCACATACGATCGACGAAGCTCGCGTATCGTTCCTCCGCGACGCGCAGTTCGAGACGCCGCAGACGCCGCTCGCGCAGGAGCCTGCCATCAGCGCGGGAGGTCTCGCGCCAGAGGTTAATATCGCACCGCAGGGCCTGCTCTTCGGCACTCCGGCGACGCTCTCGCAACTGGCGTACCCGGACGAGCGCCGCGTTCAGATGGCCGATACGCTGACGCTGGTTCGCGGCCATCACCTGATCGAAATAGGCGCTGAACTGTCGCTCGTCAACGACCATGTGGCCACGCTCGCCAACGCCGCCGGAACCTTCAACTACGACAGCGGCAGCTCCAACGGCAGCGCGGGCGGCCTGGTCGACTTCATCACCGACTACACCTTCAACGTCCACCGGAATCCCAACGGCGGCTGCCCGCGGATTGTGGCGGCCATCCACAACGGCTGCTACCGCAGCTTCTCGCAGAGCTTCGGCGAGACCTCCGTCACCTTCTCGACGCAGGAGTGGGCGGGCTTCGCCGAGGACACCTGGCGTCCACGCGCCGGGCTGACGATCCATGCCGGCGCACGCTACGAATACACGCTGCTGCCGATTCCGTTTGCGCCGAATGTGTCGCTTGACGCCGTCTTCGCCAGCCGCGGGGCGACCAGCATCTTTCCCGAAGACCGCAACAACATCGGGCCGCGCGTTGCCATCGCGTATGAACCCTTCGGCGCCGGACGCGGCGTCATCCGGGCCGGCGCGGGCGTCTTCTTCGGACGCCTGCCCGGCGCCACCATCCAAAGCGCGCTCTCGGACACCGGCCTGGCCGCTTCGACCACGCGGATTCGCATCCGGCCAGGCACGCCTGTCAACTGCCCGCAGGTTTCGCAGCAGAGCTTCGGATACCCATGCGCGTTCCTCGCGCAGCCGCCCGGCATCGTCACCGCGACCACTTCGGCGATGGTCTTCGATGGAAGGTTCCGGCTGCCGGCGGTCACGCAGGCGAGCCTCTCGTTCGAGCGCACGGTGAGGCGCGGCACGCGGCTAAGCATCGCCTATGTCTTCAACTCCGACCGCCAGCTTCCCGGCTCGACCGACCTCAACATCGCACCCTCCACGAAGAACACGACGTTTCAACTGCAGGGCGGAACCGGTGCTCCGGGTGTGCGCGACGGCGAGACCTTCATCGTGCCGGTATACACCAGCCGCAGCAGCCCTGCCTTCGGGCCTGTGACGGACATTGTCTCAAACGTGAACGCCAGCTACAACGGGCTGACCCTTGCCGCCGATTCACAGCCGTTGTCCAGCTTGCGTCTGCGCGGGGAGTACACCTGGTCGAAGGCGATCGACTTCGGCCAGAACCAGTCGGCGACGCCGCGCACCGACGGGCAGTTCGACCCATTCGTCAAGGGATACGACAAGGGGCTTTCTGCGCTGGATTACCCCTGGGCGCTACGCCTTCTCGGCGACTGGACGCCGCATGTGCGGGGCGGTTCGAAGTGGGTGCGGCGCGCGGCCGGCGGCTGGTCGCTTATCCCGATTGCGACCGCACGCAGCGGCCGTCCGTACACGCTCGATCTCTCCGGCGGGACGTATCTCGCGGGCGGACACGAGAGCATCAACGGCTCGGGCGGCGCGCTCTACCTGCCCACGGTCGGGCGCAATACGCTGCGCATGCCCGCGACTGCCAACGTGGATCTGCGCGCGACGCGCGGGTTTCGTACCAGCCGGAGAACGCGGGTGTTCGCGGCAGTCGAGGCGTTCAATCTGCTGAACCACACGAATGTGTCTTCCGTGGAGCAAAGAGCATTCCTGGTGGGGACGACCGCCGCCGGAGTTACGCCGCTGATCTTCCAAAGCGCGGCGGCCATCGCGGCGGAGGGACTGAACACGCAGCCGTTCGGGAGCCCGACGGCCACGGGCACAAGTCTTGCGCGGGAGCGCCAGGTGCAGCTGAGCGTTCGGCTCGAGTTTTGAGGCGGCATGCAGGAGGATTTTTCGCTCGGCGCTCATCCACTTTAGAAGCGTCAAGGTACTTTCGTGCCTAACGCTTCTCCCGCCCGCAACCGATGAAGTCCTTCAAGCCCGTCCCTGAAAGGACCTTCCTCGTGACGCTACGTTCTCTCGCTCTTCGCATCCTCATCATCCTGCCAGTCGGCCTTCTGCTTACCGGCTGCGCCCTCACCTCGACCAGCGCGCCGTTGGCGGCCAAAGGTCTCAGTCTGCATGGCACCGTCCATGGCGGCCAGCAGCCCATCGCGGGAGCGCATGTCTATCTGCTGGCCGCCGCGTCCAGCGCCTACGGGACACCCTCCATCTCACTGCTCGATCCCGGGATGACCGGCTACTCCGACTCCGTCGGCGGCTATACCCCGACCGGCGCGGACGGCTCCTGGAACATCTCCGGCGACTACACCTGCACGCCCAACCAGCAGGTCTATGTTTATGTGCTCGGCGGCGATCCCGGCGCCGGCGTCAACAGCGCCTCCGGCCTGATGGCGGTACTGGGCAACTGCCCCGGCAGCGGCAACTTCATGACCGCGACGCCCTATGTCTGGATCAACGAGGTCTCGACCGTCGCCGCCGCGTACGCCATGGCTCCCTACGCGGTCGATGCGACCCACGTCGCCAGCTCCGGCTCCGCGCTTGCGTTGACCGGCATCGCCAACGCCTTCGCCAACGCGTCCAACCTGGCCGACCTGCCCAGCGGCCAGCCGCTCACGACGACACCGGGCGGCACCGGAACCGTTCCGCAGGCGCAGATCAATCTGCTGGCCAACGTCATCGCGGCCTGCGTCAACTCCACCGGACCCGGTTCGGGGGAATGCTCGACCCTGCTCGGCGAAGCGACCTCCAACGGCACGGGCTTAGGCACGCAGCCCACCGATACTGCCTCCGCCATTATTAACATCGCGCACAATCCCGGCGCGAATGTCGCCGATCTCTTCAACCTGCTGCCCGCGATCGCGCCCTTTTCGCCCTCGCCGGCCACGCAGCCTAACGACTTTACCATCGCCATCACCTTCACCGCCGGCCTGAACGCTCCGTCCAGCCTGGCCGTCGACGCCTCCGGCAACGTCTGGGTGGCAAACCAGAGCTCCAGCACCATCGCCGCCATCACGAACCTCGGTGTTCCGCTCGCCAACTCGCCCTACTCCGGAAGCGGCCTCTCGCAGCCGACCCAGATCGCCATCGACCCAGCCAACAACATCCTGGTAGCGAATGCGGCCGGCATCTCGGTCTTCGACAACACCGGGGCAGAGCTTATGGGATCGCCGATCTCGGCCGGCGGCCTGGACATTCCGGGTTCGGTTTCGGTCGGCGACGGCGGCAATGCGTGGGCCGCGAGCGCCGCGGACAGTACCATGACGCTTATCCCCACCACCGGCCCACCCGTTGCCATTGGCACGCCATCCGCCTTTACCGCGGGCGGGCTCAATCAGCCTGTCGCAATTGCCGTCGATCCCTCCTCCAACACCTGGGCGATCAACCAGGCCGACAACTCCGTCTCGCTCTTCGATTCGACCGGAACGCCGCTGTTCAGCTCGGCCATCACCAGTGCAAACCTGAATGTTCCCGTCGGAATCTCCATCGACGGCAACGGCAATGCCTGGATCGCCAACAACATTCACGACACGATCACCGAGTTCAACAA
>CAXTMK010000066.1:0-24499 GCA_964245315.1 uncultured Acidobacteriaceae bacterium
CAGCATCACTACGCCGCCTAAAATGACGCTGCCGACCGACACGAACTGCTCGTTCTAAAACAGCGGATGGGACGTAGGGTAGAGTCGCGGATTGATGCGCCAGAACTCTATCAGGAAGCGGGCAATGCCGCTCAGAAACAGGTAGAGCCCGGTCAGCCAGCCCAGCGGACGAGCCTTCGCGCCCAGGCGCCAGATGATCCACGCCAGCACCAACGCAATCGCAAACTCCCACAGCGGGGTCGGCAGTACGGCCGCGCCGAAGTGTCTGGTCGGGACCAGCGTGTTCGGGCTCAGGTGTACGCCCCAGCGCGACGCGGTCTCGCGGCCGTAGTCGCCGTCGCCGCTGGTCAGGCAGCCGATGCGGCCTATGCCGTAGCCGATGGGTGCCGCCGCCGCCGCGAGATCCAGCATCCTGACGCCGGCGCGCATACCGCGCATGCCGTTCGGCTTTGCCAGCGCACCCTGACCCATCAGCATGGCGATGCCGGCGAGCAGCCCGCCGAACCACGCGATGCCGCTGCGCATCCACTCGCCCAGGCCGAGCAGTATCTGCCCGAAGTTCTTCATGCCTGGAGCGAAGATCCTATGCATCGTCGCCTGCAACTCCGCCGGATTCTGTAGTTCGTGCCAGGTCTTCGCGCCCACCACGCCGGCCAGCACCACCAGGCAGACGACGTTCAGCGCATCGGCATCCACGCCGTCGCGCAGAAAACTTCTGTGCAGCACCACTCCCGCCGCCACCGCCGCCAGCCATAGAAACAGGCCGAACGTGCCCAGGTGAAACGATCCTATCGTTATATAGGGATACATACGCCTCGCACGCGCCTCGAACGAAATCCTGAGGCTCGTCTGTCAGTATATCGTCCGGATTTCGCACACGACACCGGGCCTCGAAACGCGCTAACCTATTCCCCATGTCCTTGTCCTCACCAGCCACGAACGCTGCCGCATCCCACCCTGACTTTCCTCCCGCAACTTCCATGGACATCCTCTTCAGCAAAGAAGTCATTGCCGAGCGCGTACGCATCATCGGCGAGCAGATCTCCGCCGACTACGCGGGCCAGGATAGCGGCCAGCCCATCGTGCTGATCGGTGTGCTGAAGGGCGCGGCCATCTTCCTCGCCGACCTCGCACGCGCCATCACGATCTCCAACACGTTCGACTTCGTCGCGGTGTCGAGCTATGGGCGCGCGCGGGTGTCGTCGGGCGCGGTGAAGCTGATCAAGGATATCGACAATCCTATTGAGGGCAAGCACGTCATCATCGTCGAGGACATCCTGGACACCGGGCTGACGCTAAGCTATCTGCGCGGTTTGATGTTGCAGCACAAGCCGGCATCGCTGAAGATTGCGACCTGCCTGGACAAGCCGGAGCGGCGATTGGTGCCGATTGAAGCGGACTATGTAGCGTTTTCGATCCCGAACCGATTCGTGATTGGGTATGGCATGGATTATGCCGAGGTGTATCGCAATGTGGCGGATATTCGGCTGTATCCCGAAGTACCGGCAGGTCATTAAGAAAATAAGTACATAAAAGAAAAGAAGCCCGCCGGGAAATCAGGGGGCTTCTGATAATCATCGCAGGCGATTAGTGAGGGCGGCCGCCGCCGCCGCGAGCACCACCGCCGCCCGGACGACCACCGCCCGAGAAGCCTGGAGCGTGCTCGTTCGCGCTTGGGTGCGACTCCGGGCCGACATGACCTTGTCCGTCGCGAGCCTCGTTGCCATGAAAATGTTGAAAGGGCGCAGCGCCCCGCTCCGGGAACGGACCGTGATAGCCGAAGTGCGGATCGTAGCGGTTATCAACGTGGCCATAGAAGCCTCTCGGTCCGTGGAACCAGGGACCGGCGCCGATGAAAAGACCGCCCGCGAACCAGTCCGGCCCATAGTAGCCGTAGGGCGAGCAGTCATAAGGAGCGTAATCGAAATAGCCGTAAGGACAAACGGGAGGGGCGCCAAGATTGACGCCGACAGAAACCTGTGCCGGAGCAACCGAAATCGAGGTCAGGGCCGCGGCGGCCAGAAACGATAAGCTAAGCGATTTCAAACTGAACATGAACGTACCTCAAGTCTTCTGTCTAGTTGGAGTCCGATTCCGGGATTGCCGTTGCTTCGCTACCGCATCCTAAGCAACGTGACGACAAGATCTCAGCGAGCGCATGGGATGCGGGCCAGGAGCCGGCCTAATCTTTGCTGGGCTCGGGCTGGCTCTTCTCCTGCGGCTTGATGGTGCTGCGGACCACCATGAACTTATTCAAGGTGTCAAACCAGAAGGGCGCGCCCAGCGAGATCGCCATGCCGGTCAGCAGCCATCCCGCCAGGATGCCCAGGCTGCTGTAAGTAAGCGCCCACACGTCGCACAGGAGCCCATAGAACCATGTGCCGGTCCATTCGAATCTGCCGCGAGCCTCGAAGAAAGTGACAAAGTATTGCCGCGCCGGGCGATTCCAGCCGATCGGCAGCAGGGCGGAGTTGGTCGCGTCCTCAAAGGCTTTGGAGGTCGTCTCCAGCTGCTTCTCGAGCGTCGCCCTGGTGTCGCCAGGCAGCGAGGGATGCTTGCTGACGTAGTCGCCGGCCGCGCTCACCATCGCCTGACGCGTATCGCGGTCGAGCCACAGCGTGCGCGCGACGCGCACCGAATCGACGTTGAACATCAACGCAAGTATGAGCCCGATACCGAACAGAATACGCTGCGTGTTGCGCTTGTACCAGCCCGAGGCGCGGTCCATCGAGTCGTTGTACCAGTTCTCCACGTTGGTCTGGAAGGTGTCGAGATTGCCTTTGGAGGCGATGGCCAGCGCGTTCAGCGCCTCCAGCGCGACATTGCCCTCGTAGCGCTGATGCTGCCGGCCAGCAGGCTCGAGATGGCGCCCATCGCCTCGCTCGCCGGTTTGTTGTCGTTGTTCAGGAAGTCGATCAGCGCCAAGGCGAAGGTTCGCGACGGGATGTAGGCCGGCAGCAGTGCCTGGTTCGGAACGCCCGGAATCGGCACCTCCGGTTCCATGCCGATCCAGCGCAACAGGGGCCCGCGAAACCAGTTCAACACCCTGGCCAGTCCCAGCGGCTGCGGCGGAGCCCAGGCCGCGTCCTGCGCCTCGCGCGCCGTCCCGGCGACTGTCAGATAAGCGGTCTGTGCCTGGTTCGCCGCGGCCTTTATCGCGGCATCGTTTGGAGCGGACTCCAGGGCGGCGAGTGCCGCGTCCCATACCTCGCCTGCCTGCTTTTCGGCAGCGCCGGCCCTCTCCGCTTCCAGTATCCGGTCGGCGGCGGTGTTTGCAGCTTGCGACGCGAGCCTCGCTTTGAGCAGCGCTCTGGATGCCGCTGTCAGATCCTTCGCTGCCTGATCGGCGGCTGCATTCGTTTGCGCATTCGCATCCGCCTGCTTTCGTTGTTTTGCAGCCGCGTCCTTCGCGGTTGCGGTGACCAGGTTGATGGCAGCCGAACGCACCAGGCCGATATCGGTTGAGCGCTGGTCCTTCTTTGGGTCGGAGTAGAGCCCGCGCACCAGTCCGTGCGTGTAGATGGCCTCGGTCAGATCGCTCGCCCAGAGCCGCTCGCCCGAGAACAGGCTGCGGATGCCGCGCAGCAGGTTGGCCGCGCGCAACTGTAGAAATGCCGCGAGATCTCCTGTGCGACCGAGGCGATGAGGCTCAGCAACAGGTACACAAACGCCATTCCGATGGCAACGTCGAGCACAACCGATCCAAGCATGGCAACACCTCAGCGGCGCGAGTTTCCTATCAATTCGGGTACTGACCTTCTACCGTGCGCGCGAAACGGTGTCAAGCACACAAGCATTGGCTGCGTATGCGTTACGTGACGAAAACGTAATCTGCGCGGGCGTCGCTGGAAACGGAGGGATCGGCCATACTAGACACATGCCAGGAACGTTGACTCGGCGGCACTTCAACCAGCTCTCCGGCCTAACCGCGGGCGCCTTTGTGTTTCCCGCTTCGTCGCCGGACATCACGCTTGAGATCGCTCCCTACACGGTTGAAGCCTCGCCCAGACACCACTTCCGCACCCTTGCTTACAACGGGCAGGTGCCGGGCGCGCTGCTGCGCATGCCCGAGGGCAAAGCGCGATCAGTCGAGATTCGCAACCTGTCGCCGGACCCGGAAGTCGTTCATTGGCATGGACTCTTTCTGCCTTCCGACATAGACGGGGCGATGGAGGAAGGTACGCCGATGATCGCTCCGGGCGCATCGACGCGGATCAGCTTCAACCCGTCGCCGCCGGGCTTCCGTTGGTTTCATACGCATACGTTTGCGGGCAGGAACCTGAGCAAGGCACAGTACGGAGGTCTTCACGGCTTCCTGCTGATCGAGCCCCGCGACAACCCGGCGCGTTACGATCGCGAGGTCTTCCTGGGGCTGCACGACTGGGCGGCCAGCCTGCAGGGCAGCAGCGATGGCTCGATGAACGTCGCCTACGAAGTTTCGACCGTCAACGGCAGGATGCTCGGCTTCGGCGAGCCGGTGCGGGTGAAGCAGGGCGAGCGCGTGATGATCCACCTGCTCAACTCCAGCGCCACCGATCCCCACTGGATCGCGCTGGCCGGGCACAGCTTCAAGGTCGTTGCGCTCGACGGCAATCCCGTGCCGCAACCCCAGACCGTCGAGATGCTGCGTCTGGCGCCGGCCGAACGCGTCTCCGCGATCGTCGAGATGAACAACCCCGGCGTGTGGGTGCTCGGCGAGGTCCGCAAACACATTCAGGCAGCGGGGATGGGCATCGTCATCGAGTACGCCGGCGCCTCGGGGACCCCGGTCTGGACACAGCCTCAGGCGCTCGTCTGGAACTACAGTCGGTTCGCCTCTCCCGCAGAGAAGGCAGGCGCCGACGCTACCCGTATTGAGCTTTCCTTTGCTCCGAAGTTCCAGGGGCACGGCAGTCAGGAGATGTGGCGCATCAATGGCAAATCGTACCCGAACAATCCCGGCCAGCCGCTTATACAAGGCCAGCGTTACCGGCTCATCCTGAAGAACCAGAGCATGGACGATCATCCCATGCACCTGCATCGCCACAGCTTCGAGGTCCGGCGTGTCGATGGCAGCGCCGAGCTTGACGGTCTGCGCAAGGATGTCGTTCTTGTGCCCTCGAACACAACCGCCGAGATCGAATTCGTCGCCGACAACCCTGGCAAAACGCTCTTTCACTGTCACCAGCAGGACCACATGGACCGGGGATTTATGATGGTGTTTCCCTATGCGTAAGCTTCTCCTACTCCTCTTCGCCGCAACACTGTCAGCCAGTGCGCAGGGCAACTACGAGATCCAGGTTTACGGCGCGGACACCGTTCCGCCCAACAGCCTGATGGTCGAGGTGCACTCGAACTACACCATCCACGGGCAGAAGAATTTTGTCGACGGGGTCATCCCCACCAACCACCAGGAGCACGAGACGCTGGAGCTGACGGCGGGCATCAACGACTGGGCCGAGGTCGGCTTCTATGTGTTCACCAGCGAGCAGTCCGGCTACGGCGTGCAGTGGGTCGGCGATCACATCCGCCCGCGGGTGCGCGCGCCGGATAGCTGGCACCTGCCCGTCGGCCTGAGCCTTTCGACCGAGGTCGGGTATCAGCGCGCGGTCTACTCGCCCGACACCTGGACGTGGGAGATCAGGCCGATCATCGACAAGACCCTTGGCCGCTGGTACTTCGCGCTTAACCCGGCGCTGGAGCGGACCTGGCACGGGCCGGACGTGAATCAGGGAATCGGCTTTGCGCCCGGCGTCAAAGTCGGCTACGACTTCACGCGCAAGATCAGCGGAGGGATCGAATACTATGCGGACTATGGCCGGCTGTTTTATTTCAGCGGGCTGCACCAGCAGCAGCAGCAGATCTTCGCCGTCGCGGATCTGAATGTATCGCCCAAGTGGGAGATTAACTTTGGCCTTGGCGTCGGGCCGACCGCGGCTACCGACCGCCTGATCGCCAAGGTGATCCTGGGCCGGCACTTCGACTGGGGACATCATACGCCGGTCGAGTAAAAGTCCTGGCTAGCCGCTCCTTCAGTATCATCGGGAGTGTTGGCCGCAGACGCGGCCCTGAAGCGAGACGACTTTGACCAGCAAAAAGGCTTCGCCGGAGACTGAAACCCAGGACGAAACACAGACGCGCCGCAATCGCGCCAAGACGGTCCGCCGCAGTCTCGTCGAAGCCAGCGAGGCGCAGGACGCTGCGCTGCTGGCACGCGAGCTGCGCACCTCGCAGACGCAGCAGGAACTCGCCGTGATCGTGGTAGTCGAGTTTACCGGCGAGTTGCGCAAGCGCAAGCAGCTGACCGCCGCCGCCCGTCTCGCCCGCACCGCGGCCGCCGTCGTGGCGGGCGAGGAAGAGCCTGACTATGCGGCTTCGACGATCGACTTCGACGCCGGCCGCGCGGAGTTCGAGGAGCTCGCGCGCTCGGCCGGAGCGACCATTGCCGCGACCATCGTGCAGCGCCGCCAGAAGCCCGATCCGTCCAGCCTCGTCGGCCAGGGCAAACTCGACGAGATCGTCGGCGTCGTGGCAAGCACCAACGCCTCGCTCGTACTCTTCGACCACGACCTCAGCCCGTCGCAGCTGCGCAACATTGAAGCGCGGCTTCCCTGCCACGTCATCGATCGCTCGCAGCTCATCCTCGACATCTTCGCCCGCCACGCCCGCACGCGCGAAGGCCAGCTTCAGGTAGAGCTTGCACAACTCGAATATCAACTGCCCCGCCTCGCCGGGCGCGGACGCGCGATGTCGCAGCTTGGCGGCGGCATCGGCACCCGCGGCCCGGGCGAGACGCAGCTCGAAACCGACCGCCGCAAGATCAACCTGCGCCTGGACCACATCAAGACGCAGCTCGAATCCGTGCGCCGCATCCGCCAGCAGCAGAGGCAGCGGCGCGAGGCGGTGCCGGTGCCCGTAGTCGCATTGGTCGGCTATACCAATGCCGGCAAGAGCACGCTCTTCAACGCGCTCACCGAGGCCGGCGTGCTGGAATCCGCCCGCATGTTCGCCACGCTCGATCCCAAGCTGCGCCAGCTCCAGCTTCCGTCGCGCCGCAAGATCCTGCTCTCCGACACGGTCGGCTTCATCCGCAACCTGCCGCACACGCTGGTGACGAGCTTCCGCGCCACACTCGAAGAGGTCGAGCGCGCCGAGATTCTGCTGCATGTGCAGGACGCCGCCAGCCCTATTCGCGAGGAGCAGAAGCTGCAGGTCGAAAAGGTCCTGGCCGAGCTTGCCGTCTCGTCCAAGACCGTCATCCAGGTATTGAACAAGGTGGACCTGGTGCCGCCGCAGGAACTCGCGCAAATCTCCAGCGACCGCGAAGCGATTCCCGTCTCAGCGCTGCAACACACGGGCCTTGAACGACTGTTGCTCGCCATCGACGCCGCACTCGTGGCCGACCCGCTGATCGAGTGCAGCTTCCGGCTGCCGCAATCGGAGGGCGCCATTCTGGCGTCGCTCGAGGGCGGAGCGATCGTCGAGGAAAAACGCTTCGAGGGCAATCTCGTCTTTCTGCGTGCGCGAGGGCCGGCTTCGCTGCTGAATCGCTACCGGCGTTTCCGGGATAAGCATGGAGATCAGTAGGGTCACTGGTCAGCCAACGTGAGCAAACGAGAACAGTCGGAGACCGAGGCTTAGTGTACTGTCAGTACAGTGAAAGAGAATGGAAGGCGTTCATTGAGTTCTACGAACGAAATCCAATCCAAGGTGCCAACCGGCATCGCTGGCTTCGACGAAATCACATCGGGAGGTCTTCCTCGGGGACGCACGACGCTTCTGGTCGGTGGTCCTGGATCGGGGAAGACGATCTTCGGGGTTCAGTTCCTTGTGCACGGAGCTGAAGCGCGTCAGCAGCCCGGGATCTTCGTTGCATTCGAAGAATCGCCGAAGCGCCTGATGGAAAACTTCAGAAGTTTTGGCTGGAAGCTGGACGAACTGCAGGAGACGAAACTCTACTTCCTCGACGCTCAGCCTATGCCGGATATGATCCAGGCCGGCAATTTCGACCTGAGCGGACTGCTGGCCGCGCTCAGTTCCAAAATCGAAAAGATGGGCGCGCTTTGCATCGTGTTCGATGCCCTCGACGTAGTTCTGGCGCTGCTGCCCGACGTGGCCGCCAGACACGTCGAGATGAACCGGCTGCACCAGTGGCTGCTCGATCATGAATTGACAGCTTTGATCACCGCAAAGGCAGGCGGAGACGACACCAGTTCCGGCGGCCAGCCGTTCGGTTTCATGCAGTTCATGGTCGACTGCTCCGTGGTGCTGAATCATCGCGTGGACCTGGGCGTGTCGCAGCGTAACCTGCGCGTGCAGAAGTATCGCGGATCGAGCTTCAACGAGGATGAGTCGCCGTTCGTTATCGGCAGGAACGGATTCGATGTCGCCATGGCTCGCTCGCTTGGCCGCGCCGACGCCATCGTATCGAACGAGCGCGTTTCGAGCGGGGTCGAGCGGCTGGATACCATGCTCGACGGCGGCTACTATCGCGGCGCCAGCGTCCTGATCACGGGTTTTCCCGGCACGGCCAAGACCACCCTGAGCGGCGCCTTCGCCGAGGCTTGCTGCAAGCGCGGCGAACGCACCATGTTCGTCAGCTTCGATTCCGACGGCTCTGAAGTCGTGCGCAATCTCACCTCCGTCGGCATCCGCCTGGCCCCGTTTGTTGAAAGCGGCTGCCTGCGCATGGTTTCGGCGCGGACGTTCACCGGCAGCGCGGAGACTCTGCTGGTTCACATCAAGACGCTGGCCAAAGAGCACGAAGCGCGTTGCGTGGTGATCGATCCCGTTTCCGCGCTGGCAAAGACAGGCAACGAGCTGACTGCTCATGCCGTAGCCGAGCGGCTGATCGACTGGTCCAAGGGCGCTGGTGTGACGCTGGTCTGCACCAGCCTGCTGGATGAGATCTCAAGCGAGACGCAGAGCCGGACACCGCTGCAGATCTCGACCATCGCCGATACCTGGATTCACCTGAACTACCTGGTGCAGGCCGGCGAGCGGAATCGTGGCATGTCGATTATCAAATCCCGCGGCACAGGCCATTCCAACCAGGTCCGGGAGTTGATCCTGAGCAAGGAAGGCGTAACGCTGGCCGACATTTACACGGCCGGCGGTGAAGTCCTGATGGGCACGATGCGCTGGGAGAAGGAGAGCGCGGAGCGCGTGGCCAACGAGGTGGCCGAGGTCTCCGCGACGCTGAAGCGCGTGAGCCTGGACGCCGAGGAAGCCGTGCTGGAGGTACGAGCCAAATCGCTGAAGACCGAGCTTCTGGCCAAGAAAGTGGAAAAGGAGTTGCTGACTCGAACGACCGAAAGCCGCAAGCGCGAGCTTTCCGGCGACCGCGAACGAATGCGGGAGCTTCGGGGCGCGGATATAACCAAGCCGGCCAGGTCGGGGAAGTCGGCCATAAAGGCGAAGCCGGCGAAAAAGGCGAAACTATGAGCGATGCCGACATATTCAACTTTCGCCTCTATGTCGCGGATGACACGTTGAACTCCGGACAAGCTGTCGCCAATCTCCGCGCAATCTGTAATCGATACCTGCCGGGGAGGCACAACATCGAACTCGTCGATGTGTTCAAGGAATCCGATCGCGCCATGGAAGATCGCATCTTCATGACGCCGACACTGATAAAGCTTGCACCCGGCCATGTCGAAAGAATCGTCGGCAATCTCAGTCAAACCAATCTGGTGTTGCAGGTGTTGGGCCTGGAAGAGTTGGCTGCATGAGCCTGAAGAAAGTCGCGGTCTACGCCACCGATGAGCAGGAGATCGCGACGTTGCTGGACGTTCTGCGCGCAACGGGACAGCGGCTGGAGGAACTGACTGGCGGTGAGGTGGATACCGCAACCGACCCCGAAGGCAGAACTCTCCTGTTGCGGGGCACGCGCGAGCAATTGAAGCGGAACGAACTCGCCCGGCAGGCGGCGATTCTCAACGCGTTGCCGGCCCAGATCGCACTGCTCGATCCCGACGGCACCATTGTCTCAGTCAATGACGGCTGGAAGCTGTTCGCCGCGGCGAACTCGATGCGCGGTGGCCCTGGGCAGGTTGTGGGTGTCAATTACCTGGCAGTCTGCGATACCGCAACAGGGTCCTGGTCGAAGAATGCTCGCTTCGCGGCGAATGGTATTCGCGCGGTGCTGAGCGGGAGCGGCCGGAATTTTTCCTTCGACTACGAAGTTGACTTGCCGAGCGGGACATGCTGGTTCAGGTTCACCGTCACTCCCCTTTCCGAGGAGCGCAGACAAGGCGTGATCGTCAAGCACGAAGACATCAGCGCCAGCAAGCGCGATCAATCTGATCTTGTTTCGCTCGCCGAACGGTTGTCCCTGGCCACGGAAGTGGCGAAGGTGGGCGTGTGGGACTGGGACCTTGCCAATGAAGCGCTCACCTGGGACGCGACGATGTATGCCATCTACGGCCTCCCCCAGGCTAATGGAGTGTCTTACGAGAAGTGGAGAGCTACAGTTCACCCCGACGATGTGTCCGAGGTTGAGGCCAAGCTGCAAAGAGCGATCCATCGTCGAAGCGACGAGAGGGCGGAGTTCCGGATTACCGCGGCGGACGGCACAACCAGATATGTGTTCGCGGCAGAGAGAGCCGTTGTCGACCAGTCCGGCGCTGTTTGCCGGGTGATCGGCGTGAATGTGGACGTGACCGAACGCAAACAGGCCGAGGAGGAGTTGCTTCGCAATCAGGCGCTCATGACTCATCTGGCCGAGCACGACTTCCTGACCGGTCTGCCGAACCAGATGGTGCTGCGCGACCGGATCGAGCAGGCCATCAGGTTGGCTGCGCGGAACAAGACCGGGCTCGCGGTCCTGTTCCTCGATCTGGACGGGTTCAAGCACATCAACGATTCCCTTGGCCACGCTGTTGGAGACAAGCTCCTTCAGTCGACTGCGAGGCGTCTGGAGGGAATGCTTCGCGCTTCGGACACGCTAAGCAGGTTTGGCGGGGATGAATTCATCGTGCTGCTTCCAGAGGTGCATCAGCCGGACGGAACCGAGATTGCAGCTGCAAAACTGCTGGAAGGCCTGGCCGCGGTACACTCCGCGGGCGAACACGAGCTTCAGGTCAGCGCCTGTATTGGGATCAGCCTTTATCCGGACGACGGTCTGGATGGTGAGACGCTCATCAAAAATGCGGATGCCGCGATGTACCGCGCCAAAGCGAAAGGCGGCTCAAACTTCCAGTTCTTCCACTCCGACATGAATATCGAGGCGATCGAGAGGCAATTCATTGAGCAGCATCTGCGCCGCGCGATGGATCGGAAGGAACTGGCCCTGCATTACCAACCCAAATTCGATCTCCGGAGTCGAGCTGTCACCGGGGTCGAGGCGCTGCTCCGCTGGCATCATTCCGTTCGCGGCTCAATCTCCCCGGCTACCTTCATTCCCGTGGCGGAGGATTGCGGACTCATTGTTCCGATCGGGACGTGGGTGATCGAGGAGACGTGCAGACAGGCTCGTGCGTGGCTCGATGCTGGACTGCCGAAGATCAGCGTGGCCGTCAATGTATCCGGGAGGCAGTTTCAAAGCGAGAGCTTCGAAGATATTGTGATGACCACGCTGGATCGATTTCGCATCGACCCGGAATGTCTGGAGCTGGAAGTGACTGAGAGTCTTCTGATGAAGACTCCCGAGCTTACGGCAAAGCTGCTCCAGAGGCTGCGCCGCAGGGGGGTTCGCGTGGCGATCGACGACTTCGGCACCGGCTATTCCAGTCTGAGCTATTTACGTCGCTTTCCGATCGATACGCTCAAGATCGATCAGTCGTTTATCCGTGAGATCGGTACTCCGGATGGGTGCAGCATGGTCAAGGCGATCATCGATATGGGACGAAACCTGAGGATGCGGATCGTCGCGGAAGGAGTGGAAACCGAACAGGAAGCGGCGGTCCTTGAGAGCATGGGCTGCGATCAAGCGCAGGGGTTTTATTTCAGCAGGCCGCTGACGCAGGCAAGACTTGCTTCCCTGCTTCAAACGCCGCTCGGCTCCGTCCCGGTTCGACAAGGTAAAGGTTAACCTTCGGAGTGAGGACACCTGTTTGTGATTCGTCCGGCACACCTTTGAATCGTTCCGGCCCGCGCCTGCGATAAACTGCTGTCATGCGCTTCCGCACGAAATTTCCGGCGGGTCTGATCGTCATCGCTCTTCAAATCCATGCACCCCAGGCCGTCTTCGACTTATAGATGAAGCACACCCTCACTCCTCAGCAGTACGGCATCCTCGGCACGGTGATGGTTACGGCTTCGATCGGCGATGCGCTGCTGTCGCGCGGCATGGCGCAGGTGGGCGCGGTCGATCTCGACCACCTCAGCCGCCTGCTCTCCGCGCTGCTGAATTTGAACGTTATCGCAGGGATCGTCCTGCTGATCGGCTTCTTCGCTTCGTATATGACTGCGCTCTCCTGGGCCGACCTCACCTTCGTCATGCCGGCGACCGCCTTCGGCAACGTGCTCATCGCGCTGCTCGGACGCTTCTGGCTGCACGAGCATCTTTCGCTCTCGCGCTGGCTCGGCATCCTGCTGCTCACCTCCGCGGTGGGCTTCGTCGCCAATGGTCCGGCGCGCACCGAGCATGGTTTGACCAACGCCGAACCCGGAGTCGGCGTATGACGCACCTCGCCTCCCCGCTGCTCGCATGGAGTTCTATCGCCGTCGTCTCCGTGCTTGCCATCGCGGGCGAGGTGCTGATCGCGGGCGCCATGCGCAAACTCGGCGACCTGGATCTGATTCGCGCCAGATCCGGACTGCTCGGCGCTATCCGCGCGGTGCTGGCGAGTCCCATCTTCCTGCTGGGCGCGTTCTGCATGGCGGTCAACTTCTTCGCAATGCTGTTCACGCTCTCGCACGTCGATCTCTCGCTGGCGATGCCGGGGATTGCCTCGTTCACCTACGTCGGCAACGCGGTTGCGGCGCAATGGTTCCTGAAGGAAAACGTAGACCGCCGGCGCTGGCTCGCGGTGTCGTTTGTATGCGTCGGGGTGTTTCTGCTGACAAAGTAAGCCCGCTGGTCTATTGTTCTCGCATGATACGTGCCCTTGCCGCTGCCGCAATCTGCCTCGTCCTTTCGGTCCCAGTCGCAGCCCAGTCCGCCGATGCACTCACGGTCTACTTCATTGACGTCGAGGGCGGCCAGGCCACGCTGTTCGTCACGCCGACCCATCAGTCCCTGCTGATCGACACCGGCTGGGGGCCGATCGGCACGCCCGCATATCGCGATGCCGACCGCATCGCCGCCGTGGCGCACCAGGCCGGGCTCAGCCGCATCGACTACGTCCTGATTACCCATTATCACTACGATCACGTCGGCGGCGTGCCGCAACTGGTCGCGAGAATCCCTGTCGGCGCCTTCATCGACCACGGCCCCAACCGCGAGTACACCGACAAAACCACCGCCAACGCCTACTCCGAGTTCGTCAACGTGATGAACACCCGCAAGGTAAAGGAGATCGTCGCGCTGCCTGGTGAAGACCTGCCTGTCTCTGGCATGCAGGTACACGTCATCTCCTCCGACGGCGACCTGCTCTCCAGTCCGTTGCCGGGCGCCGGCCAGCCCAATCCCTTCTGCGCGTCGTCCGAGGTGCGCCCCGCCGATAAGACCGAAAATGCCCGCTCGCTGGGCGTTGAGATCACCTTCGGCAAGCTCAAAATCCTCGACCTCGGCGACCTGACCTGGGACAAGGAGATGCAGCTGATGTGTCCGGCTAACAAGCTCGGCACGGTCGACATCCTGATCGTCTCGCACCACGGGTTCAACCAGAGCTCCAGCCCCGCGCTGGTGCAGGCCATCCATCCGCGCATCGCCATCATGGACAACGGCGAGACCAAGGGCGGCTCGCTGCCTACGTTCAAGACGCTGGCCGGATCGCCGGGACTGGAACAATTGTGGCAGCTTCACTACTCCAACGAAGCCGGCGCGAGCAACATGCCGGAGGCGTTTCTGGCCAACCTGCCGGGGCAGGATGCGGGCAACTATCTAAAGCTGACCGCTAGTCCCGACGGCAATTTCACCATCTTCAACGCCAGGACCAAGGCTGCCAGGGCATACACGGCGGCTCGCCAGCCGCATGGAAGAAGATAAGAGCAGATCCCTGACGGGATGACAAACAAGTCATTTGTGTGTCATCCCGCAGGGATCTGCTTTTCGCTGTAAGCCTTAAACGAATCCCAGATTCCCCGTCTTGAACGCCCCGATATTTGGAAAGATCGACGGCATCTGCGTGGTGCTGACCCCGAACCACTGCGCGAGCGTCGCCGCATATTGCGCGGTCGCTGTGCTCGGCACCCAGCGGCCATTCGAACCGGAATCGTCGGGCCCGTTCAGCGTCAGGTTGGGGAACGTCCCATAAAGCTGGCCGCCCTTGACCGCGCCGCCCAGCACCATATGGTGCGAGCCCCACGCATGGTCGCTGCCCGTGTTCGAGTTTGGCTGGAAGGTTCGGCTGAAGTCCGACATGGTGAACGTGGTCACGCTGTTCTGCACGCCAAGCTCCTGCGTCGAGGCGTAAAACGCCGCCAGCGCCGGAGACAGGCTCGCCAGCAGCGCGCCCTGCAGCGGCAATTGATCGGAGTGCGTGTCGAAGTTGCCGAGCGAGGCGAAGAAGATCTGCCGCGAGACGCCCAGCGCGGCACGCACCTGAATGATCTGCGCGATCTGCTTGAGCTGCGACGCCAGTGAGCTTGTCGGGAAGACCGTCTGCAGCGGAGACACCGACTGCACCGCATCGGAGAGCGTCTTTGCGTAAGCGTAGGCGTTGGTGGTGATGCTGTTGTCGTCCGTGATGAGCGAGACGCCCGAGCTGAAGCTGAGCAGCGCCTGCGCCGTCGCCTGCTGGGCCGCGCACTCGGTTGTGCCTTCGCCGCACGCCGCGCCGCCCAGGTTGCCGGGGCTTACCGAGACCGGCGTGCTCGCCGAGCCGTTGCAGAACAGCGTATCGCCGGCAACCGACGTGATCATGGGGATCTTCGCGCCGGTGTTGTACTGTCCGCTGATCGTATCGGCAATGCGTCCCGCCCAGCCGGTCGCGGTGGCGCTCGACTGCGCGGCGTTCTGCCATTCGTTCTGCTGGTCGGTGTGCGAGAACAGGTTCGTCGGCACCAGCGACCCCGCCAGATACTGCGCGCGCGTGGTCGGCTGCATCAGCGTGCCGACGTTCGCCACCATGGCGAGGTTCTTGTTGTTGAACAGCGTCGGGATATCGGTCAGGTTGGGGTTCAGCGCGAAGTTCGTCGCCGAACCGCCAAGCTGCAGCAGCTGCGCCTGCGGAATCGCCAACGGGCCGCGCACGGTCGAGTAGTTCAGATAGCCACTGGTATCGAACTGGATGAGCATATTATTGGCGTCGTTGCCGCCGAAGAGGAAGACGCAGACCAGCGCCTTGTAGTCGGGCGTGGTCTGGGCGAGCGAGTTCAGCAGCCCGAACGGACGCAGTCCGGCAGCGTTGCCCGCCGCGGCAAGTGAAGCGTATTTGATGAAACTGCGCCGATTCGTAGCCATGTCCCGAGCTCCTTTGAAACCTTCAATCCATCTAAAAGCCGTCATCTGTCCTGAGCATAGCCGGAGGACAGAATCTCCGTATTTGTCTTAGTTCTCGATCTTGTACTGCGAAGAAGTAATCACCAGATAGGTTGCCACCCTCGCCCGTTCGCCCATATCGGTCAGCGTCGAGATATGGCTTACGATCGCGCTCTGCATATTGGCCGGCATCTGCCCGTGCATGAAAATCTGCCCGAGATAGTTCACCAGATTGGTCGGATTGGCGGCCATCACGCCGAGCGGGCCGGTCGCGCTCAGGTTCACGCGGAAGCTCGATATCTGGTTGTAGACCACGCTGTTCGCCTGGGTCAGCCGCAGGATCGCGCTGGCCGTGTTTTCCAGCGCAAACTCCGGTGCATTGATGCCCGAATCCGGAACGACATAGCTCGGCGGAAAGAAGTTGAAGACGCTGCCCGAGCCGTACGGCTTCTCGCTCAGAGCGCCGGAGTAGTTGCTCAGATTGCCCCAGTAGCCGGTCGGATCGGTGTTGACGAAGCCCAGACCGCGAATCAGGTTGGCGAGATAGAGCAGCGGCTCGCGCAGATGGCCGCCGTTAAACGACGCGTTGGTATCGCCCGCGCGCGCCTCGGTGTCTTCAAGAATCGCCCGCACCACCGCGCTCAGATCGCCGCGAACGTTGTTGCCGTTGTTGGCGAAGACGGCGGAGATGCGCGCCACATACGCCGGGCTGGGATTGCTCGAAACGAGATGCTGGATAAGCTGTCTGCAGATAAACGGCGCGACATTCTGGTGCGCGAACAGGTTCGCCAGCGCGCCCTCGAGATCCTGCTCCGAGGTCTGATTCGCGGGCAGGGTCGTGCCGTTCAACAGGGTCTTCGCGGTCACATCGTGCGCGCTGTCGATCGCGACCATGGGCGAGTCGAAGTTCGGCGTCGTATTCGGATACTTCGCCGGCACCCCGCCGGTTGCGGTCGCATAGGTCCAGCCCGTATAGGCCCTCGCGAATGCCTGCACCTGCGCCTCGGTGTACGTCGGAATCATGTTGCCGTTGGCGTCGAGCTGCGGGCTTCCATCCTGATTCAGCAGGTTCAGGCCGATCGAGAACAGCTGCATGTTTTCGCGGGCGTAGTTCTCGTTGGCGATCTGGCCGTTGCCCGGTTTATAGCTCTGCAGCATGTTCAGGTAAGCGCCCATGCCGGTCGAAAGCGTCACGTCGCGCATCACTGTTGCGAAATTGCCGAACGCATCCTTCGCCAGCAGGTTGTGGTAGGTAATGACCGAGCGCGGGTCGACCGAGTTGGTCGAGATAACCATAATCTCGCTGAGCGCGAAGGCGACACGCTGCCGCAGCTGGTCGGGGCCGGTGATCACGGTCTGCCACCACTCCGACTGTTCGCACGGCAGATAGGTCGTGGCGCAGACGGTTGGCGGCGGCGACGAGACATCGGGCAACACAGTCTGCGCGGTGCCGAGCTGCTCGGTGATATACGCGTCCAGGCCGACGGTCTGGACGTGCTGGATCGACGCAACCGTGGGTCCGAAGCTGGATTGATCGAGCAGACGTGCGGCCGCGGTGAGGGTCGCTTTGGCCACGATGAACTGAGCGGTAGCGACGTTCGAGGTCGCCGGGCCCGGACTGGGATTGGCGACTCCAACGGCCTGCGAGACGGTCACGGAGGTCGTGTAGGTCGCCTGGAGTTCAGTCGCGGAGATGTAGGTGGTCGCGACCGCCGTGCCTGCGACCTGGATGGCCGCGCCCTGGACGAACTGGGTTCCCTGCACGTCGATCAGGAAGCTGGTGGCGGAGGTACCGTTCTGCGTCACGGTTGTCGTCCCGAGTGTTGGCACAGGATTCCAGACCGCTTCCGAAACCGTGCCGGAGATCGTGGTCGAAGCCTGGCTCACAGCTGAGATGGTGACTGGATTTTGCGAAGGGATCGCCGCGGGCGGAGTGTAGAGGCCGGCAGTCGAAATGGTTCCGGTGGCGGTCGAGCCGCCGGTGATGCCGTTTACCTGCCAGGTCACCTTGGTGTTGGTGGTGTTCGCGACCGTCGCCGTAAACTGCGTCGTCGTGCCCAGACGGGTATCCGTCGCGCCAGTCACGGTGACGGTGATGGCGGCCGGCGTGGTGACGCCGCCGGAAGTCGGGGCGGTACTGTTAGCGGCACATCCGGCCAGACCGGCAAGGCTGAGAGAGGCGGCAACGCGATAGAGCGAAAGACGAAGAACAGACGAACACCTGACCATGGCCAGCCTCCAACAGGGACCCAGTGCGTCGGCCCGTTCAGTGCGGCCAGCGAGACAGATCTATGACTTGCATACGCTACACCCACTAAAACGGTATTGACAAATTTTAGTTGTGTAGATTCGAAACTTTTTTTGAAGCTATTCGTCCCGCTCGCGCCGTCGATTCTGGCGCAGCCAGAATCTCCGTAGTCGTTGTGAGTGCGCACTACACCTTCAAGGGGATCATCGGCAGGTTCGCCTGGAACATCAGAATTTCCGGTTCGAAACTGAGAATTCTAAAACAAAGCCATTTGCTCACGCGGTCTAATTCGCCCGGCTCAACCATCGCATCAGCCCGGTCGCCGGAAGCTCGGGAGCCATGTACTTCAGCCGACCGCAGCGCACCGCGCCAGCCGCGAGCCGGCCGCTGCGCACCGCGCCCTCCATCGTCGAGGGCCACTCGGTTGCCGTCCAGTCGCCCGCGACGAAGAGACCAGGCAACCCCGTCGCCTGCGCCGGCCGAAAACGATCCAGCCCTGGCGTGACCGAGAAGGTGGCGCGTGCCTCCTTCAGGATCCCGGTTTTCAGCAGCTTCGCCTCAGCGATCTTCGGGAAGAAGACCTTTGCCTCAGCCAGCGCTGAAGCCAGGATCGCCTCGCGACCCATCTCCAGCTCCGGCCATGACGCGCTGATGACCAGCTCCAGATAGCTTCCGCGGCTTTTCTCCCAGCGGCGAACGCGCGACTTGGCGAACATCCACTGGATGCGCGTGTCGAGCAGGACGGCGTGGTCGAGTTCCGTCACATCCCGGTCGAACCACAGGTGAACCGTAGTGATCGGCGCGGCAATAAACGGCGAGCCATCGCGCAGGCTTTCGGGCCGACCCGCAAGCGGCGCGAGCAGGCGTTGCGTCTGACGAAAATCCATCGCTAGAATGACATTCCTGGCGTGAAAATCCCCGACCTGCCACTCGCCATCGGCGGCCTGATCGATCTTCTCAACGCCGGCCTTCGCTTCCAGTCGAACGCCCTTCGCGCGTGCCAGGTCCGCGATTGGCGAGAAGAATTCGGTCAGCGGCGCGGTCGGAATCCCGAGGCGTCCACCCTCCGGCGAGCGCAGGAAGCTCTCGTGAAAAACCTTGCCCGCATATTTAGTCGAGCAACGCTCGAAGCCGTCGTTCAGCGCGCCGACCACCACTGGCTCCCAGAAGTGAAGGATCGCGCGCTCGGTCTGCTTCGTGCGCTTCAGCCAGGTCGCGAAGCTCTCGGAGTCATTGGCCGGATAACCGCGCAGAAACTCCATCAGGCCCCTCGCAATGCCGGCCTTATCCGCCAGCGAAAGCATCGGCGCGCGCAGAAAACTCATCGTCTGGTGCGACGGCGCCGGCAGAATGCCGGGCTTCATCACGCTGCGATTGCCGTTCGGCTCCAGGAAGGTGAGTTCGTCATACCAGCGGATGTTTTCAGCCGCGCCGGCCTTTGCGCACAAGTCGAGCAGGTTGGTGCAGCAGCCCAGCACCACGTGCTGCGAGTCGACCGTCTCGCCCAGCGCCGGATGCAGATAGGAATAGGCGCGTCCGCCGATCTGCGGCCTGCGCTCCAGCAGTGTGACAATCGCGCCGTCTTCGGCCAGCGCTACAGCCGCCGCCAGACCCGCGAGCCCAGCCCCAACCACCACTACATCGGACGTATTCATTCGACGCGCGCCCGCATCGACATCGCCGCGCCGCGCACCAGCGCGAAGACCTTCTGCCGCGTCGGAACGCGGATGCGCTCGGTGAAGACGTCACCTTCGCGCTGGTCGATCTTCGCCAGCAGCCCGCTGTAGATTTCGATCATCACCCACATGCAGGCGCGGCTGTCGCGGTCCAGCAGCGCGATCAGCTGCCGTCCCGACTCGTAGTATTCCCAGGCCTGCACCGAGAGCGCCATCAGCATCGCGCGTTCATTCGCCTTCATCGCCCGGCCTTTAGCGAGCGCCAGGATATCTGCATTGCTGACGCCGAACTCGCGCAGCATATCCTGCGGCAGATAAATGCGGCCGCGTTCGGCATCCTCTTTTACATCACGCAGAATGTTGGTGAGCTGAAATGCGATGCCGTTGCGCTCGGCCATAGCCTCCGCCGATGGATCGCTGTAGCCGAAGATGCGGATGCAGACCAGGCCCACGACCGACGCCACGAGATAGCAATAACGGTAGAGATCGTCGAAGGTCTCGTAGCCCAGCAGACCATCGCCGAGGTCTATGCTGGTGCCGGTTTCGAGGTCCATGGAGGTGCCGCGGACGAGATCTTCGAGCAGATTGTCGGAGACCTTGAACTTCGTCTGCGTATCGCCGAGCGCGATGAAGACTGCATCGTCCGTTGCGGCACCGGCTCTTGAAGCGCGCCACGCCCCGAGCCACGTCTGCATGTGTTCGCGGCGTTGGGCGATAGTCCTCGACTCATCGTCCGCGATGTCGTCAGCCTGCCGCATGAAGGCGTAGACCGCGCACATTGCGTCCATCTTGGCTTGCGGCAGCACGCGAAAGCTGTAGTAGAAGTTTTTGGCCTCGCGCCGAGCGATCATGCGGCATGCGGCGTAGGCGGCTTCGAGGGTCATGCGCGTGGCCCCTTCGCGGCAAACAGGCTGGCGGCCTTGCCCCGGAGAGCGCCGGCGAGCAGCTTTGCCTTCGTGATCTTCGAAACCGACGGCCTCTGCTTCAACACGTCGTAAGCCTGCGCGATGATGCCGTCGAGAGCGGCGCGTCCGCCGGCCTCGAACAGACGCAGCGTTACCGCAAGCTCGGCATCGACTTCGTTGGCGATAACACCGCCCTCGCGCAGCATCGTGCCGGCGTACTCGACCAGGAACTGCATCATCGCGCGGAACTGCGGCGTGAACTGCCTGGCCGCGATCATCGCGTCGGTGACGCCGAAGCGCGCCATCTGATCGGCAGGCAGGTAGCGACGTCCGCGCTCCCGGTCTTCGACCACATCCTGCCAGAAGTTGGCCAGTTGCAGCGCCGTGCAGACCTTATCTGAGAGCAGAGCGCGAGGCTCGTCGCGATAGCCCGAGACCCACAGGACCAGCCTTCCCACGGGATTCGCCGAAAGCTTCGAGTAGCCGATCAGGTCGTCGAGCGATTGATGCATGGTCACGCGCTGATCCATCTCGAAGGCGCTGATGAGGTCGTCAAACAGCTGCTTCGGCACGCCGGTTTCGACGATCGTCTGGTGCAGCGCGACGAATACCGGATGCATGGACGCCGCGGGGTTGTCGTAGCACTCGTCGAGCATGACGCGCCACTCGCCCAGCAGCCGTGTGGCCGTCTCACGGTCGGCGACCTCATCGCCGAGATCGTCGGCGGCGCGGCTGAAGGCGTAGATGCTTTCGAAGTGCGGACGCGCCCGCCTGGGCAGGAACCATGTCGCGACATGGAAGTTTTCGTAGTGCGTGGTCGCAAGATGGCGGCACCAGGCCTGCGCCTCCGCCAGCGTCGGCCGCGTGGCTGGCAGCAGGTACTCGGGCGGAGCGCCGGCGAGCGTGACGGGCTGGCTCAAGGCGTGGGTCATCGCGAGACCCCCGCGGGAAAGATGGCCGTCTTGATGTCGCGAACGGCCTCGGCCGAGCGCGTCATCATGCGGCGAAAGACCTCCGGCACCTCGGCGAGCGTAGCCTGACCGGTGATGAACTCCGCCGACCCGAAGCGTCCGCTGGTGATGAGCTCGAACGCCGTGCGGCAGGTCGCGGGCGTGTGGTGGAAGCTGGCCTTCAGGGTGATGTCGCCGTAGTGCAGGCGGTTGGTGTCGAGCGCAACCACGGTGCCGCTGGGAGGGCCGCCGAAGAAGTTCACCACGCCGCCCTTGCGCACCATCGCGACCGCCTGCTCCCACGTCGCGGGTGTCGCGACAGCCTCGATGACAACATCCGCGCCGCGGCCTTCCGGAGTAAGCGCGCGCGCAGCCTCCACCGCATCTCCTGAGCCGATCCGCAGCACCTGACGCGCACCGAAGAGCTTCGCCGTGGCGATCTGGTCCTCGCGCTTGACCACCGCGATAACATCCACGCCAGCCAGCGCCGCCGCATGCATGAACATCAGCCCGATCGGGCCCGCGCCGATCACGATCATGGAGTCGCCCGCCTGGGCACCGCTCTCTTCAAGGCCGCGCATCACGCAAGCCAGCGGCTCAGTCAGCGCTGCGTACTCGAGCGGAACATCGTCCGGCACCGGCAACGTGTTTTTCGCGACGATCCTCGCCGGCACCCGCAGGTATTCCGCGTAAGCTCCATTGTTAAACAAAAGATCGTCGCAGAGATTTTGTTGCCCGCGCCTGCAGAAGTAGCATGCATCGCAGGGCGCGGAGTTCAGCGGCACCACGCGATCCCCCAACTTAAACTGTGTCACGCCCGCGCCCACCTCTGCCACAACTCCGGCAAGCTCATGCCCGAACGGCATGGGCGGCTTCAGCATGCGCGCGTGGTAGCCGCGGCGATAGACCTTCAGGTCGGTTCCGCAGGTAAGCGCCGCGCCCACCCGGACCACGATCTCGCCCTTCTGCGCCATCGGGATGACCACGCGCTCCAGCCGCAGGTCTTCCTTGCCGTAGAGTACGGCGGCGTCCATGTTGCGCTCTATCATCTCTTCTATCTTCTCATCTTCCGCAGCTTCTGCCGCCAAAGCGCGCCGCGCCGCATCTGATAAAGTGAGCCTAACGGACACATGCCACTCGTATCCCCAGAGAGCTACACCAAAGACCGCATCGCAGCCTTGCAGGACTACTCCCAGCTGGCCGGCCGGGCGATCGCGAATCTGTTCTCGAAACCGATCTATTGGTCGGACATATATACCCAGATGGATTCGATCGGCGTCGGTTCCCTGCCCATTGTCGTGCTGACCGGCTTCTTCACCGGCTGCGTGCTGGCGCTGCAATCGGCGACCGCGCTCAAGGAGTTTGGCGCGGTCTCACGGACCGGCAGCCTGGTCTCGCTCTCGATGGTTAAGGAACTTGGCCCGGTGCTGACGGCGCTGATGGTTTCAGGACGCAACGCCTCGGGTATGGCATCCGAACTCGGCTCCATGAAGGTGACGGAGCAGATCGATGCCATGCGCGCGCTCGGCACCGATCCCACACGCAAGCTGGTAACGCCGCGACTCGTCGGTACCATCTTCATGCTGTTCTGGCTGACGATCATTTCGGATGCAGTCGGCATCGCCGGCGGCGCGCTGGTGGGCGTTACGCTGATCGGGCTGCACGCCAGCTCGTACCTGGCCAGCTCGTACCAGGGTCTGGTCTTCGGTGACATCGCGCAGGGCCTTACCAAGCCGCTCTTCTCGGCCTTCATCATCGCCACGGTGGGCTGCTACTTCGGCCTGCGCGCGTCGGGCGGGACGCAGGGCGTAGGCAGGGCGACCACACAGGCCGTGGTGTTTTCCGCGGTCTCCATCATCATCGTCGACTTCCTCGTAAGCCGGCTGATGATCGGCATCTTCGGCAGCTAAGGGCGAATGCGATGAGTGAGCCGGCACCCGCGATAGATCCCAGCCCCATCCCAATCGTTGTCTTCGACCATGTCTCCATCGGCTTCGACGGCAAGCAGGTTCTCAACGACCTTTGTTTTGAGGTCGACCGCGGCCAGACGCTCATCATTTTGGGCCCGGCCGGCTGCGGCAAGTCCGTGCTGATGAAGCTCGCCAACGGCCTGATGACACCCGACAGCGGCACCATCACGGTCTTCGGCGAGGTCATCACCTCCATGTCCGAGACCCAGATGTACAAGCTGCGCGAACGCATCGGCATGGTCTTCCAGGAGTCGGCGCTGTTCGATTCGCTCTCGGTCGAGGACAACGTCGCCTACCGGCTGCACGAGGAGCGCATGCCCCTCGACCAGGCGCACGCCAGGGTAGTCGAGGCGCTGAAGTTCGTCGAGCTGGAGCAGGCGATCGACAAGTTTCCGTCGGAGCTTTCGGGTGGCATGCGGCGGAGGGTTTCGATCGCCCGCGCCATCATCACCGATCCCGACCTGATTCTCTACGACTCGCCCACCGGCGGCCTCGACCCCATCACCTCGACCACCATCATCGAGCTGGTGGTAAAGCAGCGCGACGTCTCGCACACCACGTCGCTGCTGATTACGCACCGCATCCAGGATGCGTTCACGCTGGCCACGCATCGCTTCAACGCCGCCACCGGCCACATGGAGCCGATCCCCGACGGCGGCATCGACGACAGCACGCGCTTCCTGGTGCTGAACGAGGGTGGAATCGTCTTCCACGGCAGCACCCTCGAGCTAACCCACTCCCAGGACCCCTGGCTCAAGGAGTACCTCGCCTAACTGGGAGGGGTAAATCAACACAAGCGCGTTACCGGGAGTCAATAAGGATTGTCGAGTCGGGCAGTCTTGGTGTTCAACTCTGCACGAGTGGTCATGAATGACGTTTGCACTTCGTTATCAAGATGGTTGTGCGGGCCATTCCAGACGGGTCTTTTCTTAAGTGGTTCTTTATACTTCTGTCGGCACCATACTGGTGAGTAGTGCCATCGTGTCAGCTCGCCCAGTGCGTGCCGCATAATGGAATGCAGTCTGTCCTTGCTCGTCTTTGCAATTGACAGGCGCGTCGGCGGTATCGATCGAACGCAGCTAACGGAGCATTCATTGGCCGCGCACGGCATTCTCTGGAATCGCATCGCGAATAGAGGCAAGCGTCGCCGGAGAGAGCAGTAGCGGCGAACGAAGGGCGTCACCAAGGCGCTCGACTGTGCGTGCCCCCACCAGCGGAATGATGTCCTGCCCCTGGCTTGCAACC
>CAXTMK010000067.1:0-24353 GCA_964245315.1 uncultured Acidobacteriaceae bacterium
CCCTTGACCGCCGCGCCCAGGACTGCAATCCTTGCCTTGCGAAAGCGCGCATCGGTATAGGTGACGTCGAAGTGCAATGCACGCCGCCCGCCACCAACCGGCTCGGCAAACGTAAGGTCGACCTTCGAGAACATCGAGTGCAGCCCCGGCGCCTCCATCCCGACGATGTACGAGGCCGACGCGACCTCAGCGATCGCCGTCCCGCCGATCAGCTCTGCCAGATGCGGAAACATAGCCTCGGCATCTTCTTTCGTAGCGACATACGCCTCGCCGGTCCCACCCTCTAACTGTTCGATGGAGAGATCGAGCGCCACGCTCAGCGGAGCTTCAGGCGATTCAGCGCCTTCGCTCGTGCCCGCGCCGAGTTCGCCATAGGACAAGTCCGCCGCCAGCACCGGCAACCCCGCCACCAGCACTTCAAAATTCGCGGGAGCGGCCCCTTCCGGGACGGTGAGCACGGCTTCATCGCCCACATAAACCCACTTTAAAAAGCGCACGCGAATGCGCAGCAGCGGCTTGCTCAGAAGACCCTCCGCCGCCAGCGTTTCCAGCGCCCACAAGGTCGTGTGGATGCCATGCACAACTGGCTGCCCGGGCTGCGTACGCCGCGCCGCGACAGCGTCCATGTGCATCGGATTGCGGTCGCCCGACAGCGCCGCGAACTGCTCCTGCAACTGCTCCGACACGCTTCTTCTGGCGATAACCTTCAAAGTTTTTCTCCTGCCGGAACACCTACGGACCAAGGGGATCTGACAACATCCCTATGCTAACCTGAAGGTATACCGGACCGCATGGGAGCCCCGATTCGATGCTGTTCAACTCATCGGAGTACATGGCGCTGTTCTTTCCCGCCGTCCTTCTGCTCTGCATCCTGCTCCGATCGTTCGCCGGACCCAGGGCAGCCCAGGCATTGATTCTGGTCTCCTCGCTCTTCTTCTACACCTGGATGAAGCCCGCAAATCTGCCCTATCTCATAGGGTCGATCCTGGTAAACTTCGCGCTCGCACAGGCCATCGCAAAAGCCGCGCAGCCCGGCCGCAAGCGCCTGATGCAACTGGCCCTGGTGTTGAACATCGGCTATCTCTGCGTCTTCAAGTATGTCAACTTCTTCCTCGCCAGCCTGGGGGCGCGCTTTCATCTGCGCGATCTGGAGTTTCCGCTCGGCATTAGCTTCTTCACACTGCTGCAGATCATGTACATCGTCGATATCTACGAGAAGCTGCTGCCTCCGCTGAACCTGTTCGACTACGCCACCTTCGTCTCGTTCTTCCCCTACGTCATCTCCGGTCCGCTGGCCCGATCGAAGCGCATGAAGCACCAGTTCGGCAACTTCGGCGGCTTGCCCGATACCCGCCTGGCGCTGATCTCGCGCGGCCTCTACGTCTTCACCATGGGACTCTTCAAAAAGGTGCTGCTGGCCGACGCCTTCGCCAAAATCGCCAACCCCGGCTTCGTCCCGGGAGTGCATCTCTCCGCGCTCGAAGTCCTTTGCTGCAGCGTGGCCTACGTGCTGCAGATCTACTTCGACTTCAGCGGCTACTCCGACATGGCGATCGGAACCGCGCTCATGCTCGGCATCGAAATTCCGCGCAACTTCGACGCGCCCTTGCGCTCGAAGTCCGTAATCGAGTTCTGGACGCGCTGGCACATCTCGCTCTCGCAGTTCATCACCACCTACCTCTACACGCCCATCGTCAAATCGCTGTGGCGCATCAGTCTGTTCACCAGCGCTCTGGCGACCTTCGTCGCCATGACCATCGCCGGGCTGTGGCACGGCCCCGCGTGGACCTTCGTCGCCTACGGCATCCTCTTCGGGCTGGCGCTTGCCGTCAACCAATACTGGCGCAAGAAGAAGATGCCGGTGCTTCCAGCGTTCCTCTCGTGGCTGGTCACGTTCGCGGTAGTCGATGTCGCGCTGCTCTTCTTCCGCTCCGTCAGCCTGTCCGCCGCGCTGCACATGCTCGCGTCGCTCTGCAACCCGCACCACGCGCTCGACGTCGCGCTGCTGAAGCCGGCGGTAGCCGAGATGAGCCTCGTCAGCGCCGCGATGATTCCGCTCGGCATCGTGCTCGCGTTCTTCGGCAAGTCGTCCGACGAGCTGAGCCGCGAGTTCAAGCCCACCCTCTTCAACGCCCTTGCCACCGGCGCCGTCTTCGTCGGATCGTGCCTCTTCCTCGCCTTCAACACATCGCAGAGCTTCCTTTACTTCCAGTTCTGACAGGATCTACAACGTGACCTTTCGCCGCTGGCTTACGACCGTCTTCCTGGTGCTTCTCGGCAGCGCTGCGATGCTCTTCGTCGCGCTGTTCCACGCCATGAGGTTCGTTCAGCAGCCGGGCTACCCCGAGCACAACACCGATCCGACCACCCTGCTTCAGGACAGCGGGTTTCGCCTGCGCGGCAAGCAGTGCGACGTGCTGATCTACGGCGACTCGACCGCCAATGTTGGCATCGATCCACGCGTCATCACGGCAGGTACGGGACTTTCGGCCTGCAACATCGCGGTCACAAGGCCGGTCATCGACGACCTCGGTGGCCTGCCGCTGGACGCTTTCCTCGAGCACAATCCCAGGCCGAAGCTGCTGGTGCTGCAGTTCGGACCCGAAGACTTCTATCCGGCGAAGTCGCCGTGGGAGCATGCGGCCCCCTTCTCTCCGCTGCTGATGCTGTCCCGCGATGTGCCGCGACCCAGCGCGCTGCGTATTATGCTGAGGCATCCCGCCGAAACCTCGCAGTTCGTGCTTTTTCTGCTGAAGGACGAGTTTGCGCCCTCCATGGCCAACAACGAGGCGAGATCGCAGGACTTCCACCACGCGCTCCAGCATGCGGCCGAGAGCAATGGGCAGCTCAATCTTCCATTCCCCGCGCAGACCGAGTGCCTCGCTTCGGGACTGCCGCTGTATGGGCCGCTTGATCCGCAGTGGAGTAAACGCTGGCGCGAAAGGTATGAGGCGAAGGGCATTCCGGTGCTCATCCGGCTGGCGCCCGTGCCGAGCTGCGATCCGCAATTGGCGAAGTTCCGCCGGGAACTGGCACCCTATGCCGACGGCCCGCTCGAAGACCTGCCCATCGAAGACTTCACTCCCGGTGACCGCCACACTACGCCGGCCGGTTCACAGGCGGAGACGATGGGCCTCGTCAAGCTGATTGAAGCACGCGAGCCGGGTCTGGTGCGCAATTCCGTTCGTTAGAGCCAAGCCAGACGGTAGCAGCAGGACAAAAGCAGATCCCTGCGGGATGACAAACTAAACAATCTTGTTCTCATTCCGACGGAATCTGCTTTCGCTCCGGGTGCCGCACCTCTCTACAGGATGTAGCGGCTCAGATCCTGGTTCTTCACGATGCCCGCGACCTGCTGGCGCACGTACTCCGGGTCGACGACGATCACCTTCTCTATCGTCCCATCTTCCTTGCGGCGCTCGATCACAGGCAGCGGCGCCGAGGCCGTATCGCTGGGCACGCCGAGCGGAGCCGAGACCGCAACCTCGCCGATAACGCCTTCCTGCGACGCCTCCGAGCGCGGCGTCTTCATCAGGTCCGGCGCCTGGAAGCTGATCTCATCCAGCACGCGCTCCATGATGGTGTGCAGCCGCCGCGCACCGATGTTCTCGGTCGTCTCGTTCACCTTGAAGGCGAACTCCGCCATCTCGGCCAGCGCCTCGGGTGTGAATTCAAGCTTCAAGCCTTCGGTTTCCAGCAGCGCCGTGCTCTGCTTCACCAGCGAAGACTTCGGCTCGGTAAGGATGCGCACGAAATCGCCGACCGTAAGCGACTGCAGCTCGACGCGGATAGGGAAGCGTCCCTGCAACTCTGGAATCAGGTCGCTCGGCTTCGAGACGTGGAACGCACCCGCCGCGATGAACAGGATATGGTCGGTCGAAACCATGCCGTACTTCGTGTTCACCGTGGTGCCCTCGACGATAGGCAGGATGTCGCGCTGCACGCCCTCGCGCGAGACATCGGGGCCATGCCCGCCCTCGCGCCCGGCGATCTTGTCGATCTCGTCGAGGAAGACAATGCCCGAATCTTCGACGCGTTCGACCGCCAGCCGAGTGACCTGGTCCATATCAATGAGCCGTCCCTCTTCTTCCTGAACCAGGTAGTCGAAGGCCTCGGCGACCTTCATCTTGCGCTTCTTGGTGCGCTGCCCGAAGAGCCCCGGAAGCACGTCCTTCAACGACATGTCGCTCTCATCCTGTCCCGGCGCGGCGATGAACTCGAAGCTGGGCTGGTTGCGGTCGCGCACGTCGAGCTCCACCATGCGGTCGTCGAGCTTGCCCTCGCGGAACTGCGCCCGGAGCTTCTCGCGAGTGCGCTCATGGCTGGACTGCTCAACTTTCTTCGGCCCGGGCGCATCGTTCTCGGGCGAGGTGGTGTCCATCGAAGCCGGAAGCTGAATGACATTCGTGCCCGGAACCTCGGTCGCCGCCGCTGCGTTTGAAGCTGTTGTAGCCGGCGGCAGCAGCAGGTCGAGCAGGCGGTCCTCGGCGTTCAGCTCGGCCTTGTCCTCCACGTCTTCGAGCTTCTCCTCGCGCACCAGGTCGATCGATATCTCGACCAGGTCGCGGACGATGGATTCCACATCGCGGCCGACGTATCCGACCTCCGTAAACTTCGACGCCTCCACCTTCAGGAACGGCGAATTGGTCAGCTTCGCCAGCCGCCGCGCGATCTCCGTCTTGCCCACGCCGGTGGGCCCGATCATGATGATGTTCTTCGGCATGATGTCGTCGGCGAGGTCGGGCGGCAGCTTCTGCCGGCGCATGCGATTGCGCAGCGCAATGGCCACGGCTCGCTTGGCGGCGTGCTGGCCGACGACGTACTTGTCCAATTCGGCCACGATCTCTCGTGGGGTTAGTTCGTCCAGCGCGAGTGCCTGGTCTTCCGCGGTTCCGGGTAGAAAAATTGCCATTTGTTCTAGACCTTCTTCATTGGTGGAGACTATCGAACTTCGGAGAGCAGGTCAGGATGACGCTCCAGCACTTTGAGTAGCTTGACCAGGGCAAGCGGCGGTCTGGTCTTCCCATTCTCGTACCGGGAGAATGCGTTAACTCCGCCGCCGAAGATTTCAGCCGCCTCCTTCTGGTCGAGCGCGAGCTTCTTGCGAACGCTGACGATGAACTGAGGATCGACCGAAGCGGCATTGACCTGCTTCATGAACTCTCCCATAAGCGAACTGACCCGCGTCGAATTAGCCATATCAAGGATGATTTCTCCGCAAGCGGGGCAGAAGTCGCCTTCAACTCCGGGAATGGTTGTTTGTTCGCCTTTATAGCTGTAAGGCACGTCGCGAGTGTCGTGAATCAACTCGGCTCCGCCACAGATGGGACATTTCATGTCACAACTCCTTGAACGAGACGATCAGTACATCGTCGATGACCGTGAGCTTGAGGTAAATGTCACCGAACTTCGTTGTGGGACGGTAAACATCTTGCCAAACCCTGCTATCGATGTAGGTGGTCATCGACTTGTGAAAGTCATGCGGGGTCAGGGTCAGAACCACGGCGACCATGTCAGAAGGTTTGATGCCAAGTTTTCGTGCGCTCTCTGTAGCCGCATATGTGGCTCGGACTTTGCCTTCGCCTTTCAGTCTACGAACGATCACAAGCTGAGAATGCGGTACTCGCTTCCATCTAATAATAACCTATCTGGTTAGTAAGGACCGTGATCCGGGACGACACTATTTCGGCGGTTCTGTGGCCAATTCTTCAATCGTGAAATTGTCGTTCGTATAGATACAAATCTCGCTCGCGATCTTCATGCTCTTCTCGGCGATCTCCCGCGCGCTCATATCGGTATTCGCGAGCAGCGCCCGCGCCGCAGCCAGCGCGTAGCTGCCGCCCGAGCCGATGGTCATGATCCCCTCATCCGGGTCGATCACGTCGCCCGTGCCCGACAGCATCAGCGTCTGCGAGGCGTCGGCGACGATCAGCAGCGCCTCGAGCTGGCGCAGCATCTTGTCCGTCCGCCAGTCCTTGGCGAGCTCCACGGCGGAGCGGCCGAGATTGCCCGCATATTGCTCCAACTTCGCTTCGAATCTACCGAACAGGGAAAACGCATCCGCCGTCGAGCCCGCGAATCCCGCGAGAACCTTGTCGTTATACAGCCGGCGAATCTTCTTCGCCGAGCCCTTCATAATGGTGGAGCCGAGCGACACCTGGCCGTCGGCCGCCATCACCACGCGGTCGCCCCGGCGCACGCAGATGACAGTTGTCGAACGGATACGCCGGTCGTCTGCAAGATCAAGTGGATTGTTGGAATTTGTTCGAGAATGTTGAATTTTTCGCACTACCCAGTATAACGCCGCCGGCTTTGCGAGAATTTTGCTGGCGATGCCGGCGGTTGAGGCTTATCTTCAGATTCACCATGAAAATCCGCGTCCTCGGCTCCGTCTTTGTGCTCGCCTGCTCGTCCGCCCTGGCCCAGCCCGGCCAGAAATGGCTCGAGATCCGCACGCCGCACTTCACGGTGCTTTCGAACTCCGGCGAGCGCGACGCGCGCCATGTGGCATCGCAGTTCGAGCGGATGCGCACCGTCTTTCACATCATCATGCCCTCGGCTACGGACGACCCCGCCGCGCCGATCCAGGTGCTGGCGCTGAAAGACCGCAAGAGCTTCCGCACGCTCGAACCCGAGGCCTATCTCGCGAAGAATTCGCTGGAGCTGGCCGGGCTCTTCGTGCGCACGCAGGACAAGAACTACGTGCTGCTGCGGCTGGACGCCGAAGGTCCGCACCCCTACGCGACCATCTACCACGAGTACACGCACTACCTCTTCCGCAAGGCCGATCCGTGGATGCCGCTGTGGCTCGGCGAAGGGCTGGCGGAGTTCTACCAGAACACCGACCTGGACGATAAATTCGTCAAGCTGGGCGAGCCGAGCGCGGACGATATCCTGTACCTGCGCCAGCAGAAGCTGCTGCCGCTGAAGACGCTTCTGACTGTCGATCACGATTCGCCGTACTACCACGACGAGCAGAAAGGCTCCATCTTCTACTCGGAGTCGTGGGCCCTGACGCACTACCTGAAGACAGTGGACGCGCAGCAGAAGACGCATCGCCTGCAGGACTACGCGGACAACATGCAGACGAAGCACGAAGATTCGCTAACCGCGGCGCAGCATGCCTTCGGCGATCTCGGCGCGCTGGAAAAGGCGCTCGACCAGTACGTCTCCGGCATGACGTTTTCGCAGTGGAAGCTGATCAACCCGGTCGATTTTACCGACGCATCCTTCGATGTGCGCCCGCTGCCCGAAAGCGACGCGGAGGCGGTCGAAGCCGGCGTGCTGCTGAGCGTGCGGCGCAGCAAAGAAGCTGAAGCGCTGCTCCAGACCGTACTTGCAGCCGAGCCCAAAAGCGCCCTGGCCCACGAAACCATGGGAGAGTTGAAGCTGCAGGAGAATGATATTCCAGCCGCGCAGAAGTGGTTTGGCGAAGCCGTGCAGCTCGATTCGAAGAGCTATCTCGCCAATTACTACTTCGCCGCGATGTCAATGCAGGAGAGCGGTGCGCCTGACGGTGCCCAGAAAGACGCGATCGAGCAGAGCCTGCAGACCTCCATCAGGCTGAACCCGCGCTTCGCTCCCGCGTACGACGCCCTGGCGCGCTTCTACGGCATGCATCACGAGAAGCTGGCCGAGGCTCACATGATGACGCTCCACGCCGTGCAGTTGGAGCCGGAAACCCTCGCTTATCGGCTGAATGCGGCCAACGTACTGATGGAGGACCAGAAGCCTGAAGCCGCGCTGAACGTGCTCGAGGCGGCGCTGCCTATAGCGAAGACGGACGAAGAACGCATCATGGTAAAGACTCGCATCACCGAGATGACTCTCTTCCAGAGACACACGGCAGAGGCGGAGGCAAGGCGCAGCGCCCGCGCGCAGGCGCCAGTGTCCGGCACCGAAATCGCCGTAGAGGATGCAAGGCCGATTGACGCGGAGATTCACGACGCTGAGATCCACGGCAGGAAGGTAATCGCAATCCCTTACGCCAGGGCGCCCGACTATCCCACGGAACCAACCAAAGGTCCGAACCATACCGTCACCGGCGTGCTGCGCGAGGTGAAGTGCGCCTACCCGTCTGTGCTGACGCTAACGCTTGACCGGCCCAATAATCCGCTGCCGCTCTATGCCAACGACTACTTCAAGATCACCTTTACCACCGCCGCGGGCTACAACCCGAAGGGCGACATCATGCCGTGCACCGGGATCGAAGGGCTGAAGGCGCGCCTGGTGTATGGCGAGGTGAACGATAAGCGCGTCGCCGGGCAGATCGTGGCCATTGAGCTGAGCAAGTAGAAGAGGATCGCGCGCAGGTGCTTTCGCGCCGAACCCTGGTTGCAACTTCTAAGGTGCATGCGAATCCTATACGATAGGTGACAATGCTGGTCCTGCCATCTATCGAACGGCACTGGCTGATAGTCGCCGCGGCGACTGCGGGAGCGTTGTGCGCGGTCGGCGGCCTCGCCTGGGCGATCGTGCTGCATCGCCGTCCGTCGGCCGAGGTGCTGGAAGAACGGCGCCGGGCGCGCCTCGCCGAGTCTGGGCGCATCGTCGACGGCAGCCTGATCGACGCCGCCCCGCTCGAGTCCACACCGCTGAAGATCATCTACACCTACCGCATCGCGGGCGTCACCTATGAGTGCTCGCAGGATGTATCGAGGCTGCCTTCGCTGGTCCGCGACCTGCGCCTGGACTACCCCGTGCAGGTGCGCTACAGCCGGGACAATCCAGCCGACAGCATCGTCGTAGCCGAGAATTGGAACGGGCTGTGGAGCAGTTCAGGACAATTGTGGACGGTCAGGAACAACTCGAAACAGTTCAAGACTTAGAAGGACGGCTCTCCTGACCGAGATTGCGATGGAGCGGGATTATAATTGCGGCAAGCTCGCGCCGGAGATCATGCCGCAACCCATTTCGAATCAACCAGAGACGGCGCCTTCGGGACGTTTCGCGTCCATCCAGTATCTGCGCGGGATCGCGGCGATCATGATCGTGCTGTACCACTCGCGCGGGCCACTGCGACACCTTGCCTATGAGGGGCGATGGCCCGATGCCGGAGTGCTCTCCGGAGTCGACATCTTCTTCATCATCAGCGGCTTTGTCATGTGGATTACTACGTATGGCCGCAAGCTGTCTCCGCTGGAGTTTTATGGGAAGCGGATCGTTCGCATCGTGCCTCTGTACTGGGTCATGACCGCGATCGTGCTGGCGATACTGCTTTGGGTTCCTGCGGCAGTGCAATCGGGACGCCTGGTGCCGAGCCACGTGATCGCCTCGTTCCTCTTTCTGCCGGCGGTCCATCCAGTGACGGGGCTGATTCAACCGCTGCTGATTCCGGGCTGGACGCTGAACGAAGAGATGTACTTTTACGCTCTGTTCGGCGTCTGCCTGCTGCTGCCGGCGAGGGCGCGTATTCCGGCGACTTGCCTGCTGCTGTCGATACCTGTTGTGCTGTGTCATGTTGTGGCGCATCCCGATCTCGCGCTCCGATTTTTCGGCAATGGCATCGTGCTGGATTTTGCGCTTGGGCTTGGTTTGGGCGGCGCGCTATCTTCCGGATTGCGCCTGCCGGCAGCTGCCGCGGTCGCCATGCTGGTGGCCGGAGTTGGGTTGCTGGCTTTCGCCGGGGGCGGCGGCCCGCATGTCCTGGTGACTGGAGTGCCGGCGCTCGCGGTGGTCGCGGGATTGCTGGCGCTGGAGCTTGCCGGGCGCCTGCCTGCGATTCCTCTGCTGGGGGTTGTAGGAGACGCGTCGTACTCGCTTTATCTTTCTCACACGTTATCGCTTTCGGCGCTGGACCAGCTTGCGGTGCTGTTGGGTTTGAGGGCTGCCGGCATTTCTGCCATGCTGGGGGTGGAGCTTTTGTTTCTGCTGCTGACGGTTCTCGTCGGCATGTTGGTTTACCGCTGCATCGAACAGCCAATGGCCTTGCTGATCGTGCGAGGTCAACGCTACGCCGTGGACGCCACAGCACTGGACGCCAGACACTAAGCACTGAAACGCAGACAGTAAGGGAGCCGTACCGCGCATGATGCAGGATAGTCAGGAGTTCGTATCCAAAGCGCCGCTGACGGCGGACGTTTGCATCGTGGGCGCGGGCGCCGTGGGGATTGCGCTGGCGCTGACGCTGAAGGATGCGGGGCACGATGTGATTCTGCTCGAAGCAGGCGGCGAGCAGCCTGAGGCGGAGGCTGGAGGCGAGACGGCCGCGCCTGCGTTCCGTTCTACCGCGGCAGCGTCGTCGGCCCGCAACTGCATAAGCCGCTCGATCAATATCGCGAGCGAAGGCTGGGCGGTACGACCACGGTGTGGAGCGGACGCTGCATGCCGTTCGATCCGATCGATTTCGAACGGCGCGAATGGGTGCAGGAGAGCGGATGGCCGATCGCCTACGAGGCCGTTGCGCGTTATTTTCCGCAGGCGAACAGGTTGTGCGAGGCGGGCGCGTTTGCGTATACCGCGGAAACCGCCTTCAGCAAGCCAATAAGGCCGATGATACGAGGCTACGAGGGGGACGCGTTTACGACGGAGCTGCTCGAGCGCTTCAGCCTGCCGACGGACTTCGGCCGACGCTATCGCGAACGGCTGGCCAACGCCGCGAATGTAAAAGTGATCGTCCATGCCAGCGTGGCGGACATCAGGCTCGATGAGGGCGGAAGGACGGTGGCGAGGCTGGATGCGCGAACACGCGCCGGCGAGCGTTTTTCGGTGCACGCGAAGCAATTTGTGCTGGCCGCGGGCGGCCTCGAATCGACGCGGCTGCTGCTTGCGAGCCGGAGCGTGCATCGCAACGGAATCGGCAATGAACATGATGTGCTGGGCCGGTATTACATGTGCCATCTGGCGGGGACGATCGGCAGCTTTCATGCCTCGGCGGGGCGCGGCGCGGTATGGAATGGCTACGAGATCGCCGACGACGGAACGTACTGCCGGCGGCGGCTGGCGCTGCTTCCGGAGGCGCAGCGCGAGCACCGGATCGGCAACTTCATCGCGCGGCTGCACCATCCGCGCATCGCCGACCCGGCGCATGGCAGCGGCGTACTTTCGGCGCTGCACCTGGGGCGCGGTCTTATATCGCCGCAGTACCGGTTGAGGCTGGAGGAGTCGACGATGGGGCTTGGAGAGTTCGCGCGGCATGCGGCAAACGTCGTTCGCGACGCGCCCGGCATCGCTCGGTTCGCGTCGCATATGCTGGTGCGGCGGCGGCTGGCGGCACGGAAATATCCCTCGGTCGTGATCCGTGCCAAAAGCAATCGCTACAGCCTGGATTTCCACGCGGAACAGGAGCCCAATGCGCTGAGTCAGGTGCGGCTGGGTTCGGAGCTCGACCCGCTGGGGATGCCTCGGCTGGAGGTAGACTGGCGCTATACCGGCAAGGATCTGGAGACGGTAGCGACTTCGCTGAAGCTGTTTGCGGACGATGTACGCGCATCTGGCTGCGGCACATTTACCTACCCTCCCGATGAGGTCGAGAGCGAAATGACGCGCTATGGAGCTTATGCCGGACATCACATTGGCACGGCGAGAATGGGCGACGATCCGAAGCGGAGCGTGGTCGACTCGGAGTGCCGCGTGCATGGAATGGACAACCTCTACGTGGCGGGCTCGGCCGTGTTTCCGACGTCGAGTCAGGCGAATCCGACGCTGACCGCGGTTGCCCTGGCGCTGCGGCTGGCGGATCATCTGGAACTCAGGATGGCTTCATGATGCGCGTTCTGGTGCTGGGGGCGAATGGATTCGTCGGGAGACATGTGGTTCGCGCGCTGGCGGAGAGCGGGTGGGCTACGCCGGTCGCGGCCGGGCGGCGCGAAGTGGACGCCCGCGACGAGGCCGCGATTTCGAGTGCGTTGCACGGAGCGGATGCCGTGGTGAACTGCGTTGCGGGTGACGCGGAGAGCATGGTGCGGAATGCCGCGGCGCTGTTTGCGGCGGGCGCGAAGGCGGGGGTGCATGTTGTCTATCTGAGCTCGATGGCGGCGTATGGCGACGCTACTGGCGCGGTTGATGAAGACGCGCCGCTGCTCGGGAATGTGGGCGACTATTCGGCCGCGAAGGTGCGTGCGGAGGCGCTGGCGAGTGGACGTGTGACGATCTTCCGGCCGGGATGCATTTATGGATCAGACAGCCCGCAGTGGACGCTGCGGGTTGCGCGGCTGTTGCAGCGGAGGCGCATCGGAGACCTGGGCGCGGCGGGCGATGGATGCAGCAATGTGGTGCATGTAGCCGATGTGGCGGCGGCGGTGCTTGCGGCTGTGCGACAACAGCGGCTGGGAGCGTTCAATCTGGCGATGGCCGGCGCGCCGGATTGGAACGAATACTTCATTCGCTTTGCGCAGGCGATCGGGGCTGTTCCGGTGGCGCGCATTCCTGAGTGGCGGCTGAAGCTGGAGACGAAAGCCATGGCTGCTCCGCTGAAGATCTTCGAGAAGGCGGGAGTGGCGTTGCCGCCGCCGATTCCGCGTTCGCTGGCGCGGCTTTGGAGGCAGGATATCCGGCTGGTTTCGAGGCGGGCGTCAGGGGAGTTGGGGCTGGTGTGGACGGGGCTCGATGCCGGGCTGGCTGAGGCTGCGAAGTGCTGCCGGGGTTAGAGCTTGTCGAAGAAGCCGCATTCGCCGTTCGGGATTATCGTGGGGCTTCAGCTCCGGGCTTCTGTTGGAGCGGCAATGCGGCTCACTCAACAAGCCACTAAATCGGGTTTACCTCAAGTCCACCGCTGCTTTAAATAATGGACGTATAGTTTAGTATTATGGGATGGAAGAACCGAAGACTCGCGGACGGCAGCGCAGCGTGGAAGCCGAAGCGGCAATTCTTAAGGCTGCGCTGCACCTGGTGGAGCGTAAGCCGCTGCGTTCGGTGACGGCGGATGCGATCGCGCAGCGGGCCGGCGTGAGCAAGGCCACGATCTACAAGTGGTGGCCCAACAAGAGCATGGTCGCGCTCGATGCCTACCTGGGCGGAATGACGGCGCGCGTAACGATCCCGGATACGGGCTGCGCGGAGCGCGACTTTACCGAGCAGTTGCAGTCTGTGATGACCTTCTACAAATCGCCTTTGGGTCGCCTCTTCTGCCAGTTCATCGCCGAAGGACAGAGCGATCCTGCGTTTCTGGCTCTGTTTCGCGATCGCTTCTTGTTCGCGCGGCGCGACTCCGCCCGTGTGATGTGGCGGCGCGGCGTGGACCGCGGAGAGATTCGCAGGGAACTCGATGGTGAGATCGTGCTCGACCTCATCTACGGCCCCATGATTTTTCGCCTGCTGGCCGGGCACGGCTCGATGAACGATGGCGAGTCGCAGGCGATGATTGAGGCGATCTTCAACGGAATTCGCCAGCCGGGATACCGGCTGAAATCGAAGAAGAAGTAATTCGGCGGCATTTTGTGAGTCTTCAGAATTGGCTCTGCGTCTAAATACCTACCGTTATACTAAACTGCCGGTTTAGCATAGCGGCCTTGAGGAGTTCCGATGTGGATCGTCCGTCTCGCACTTAAGAGACATGGAGTTCCGCGCGGTCTTCCTGATCGCCATCGTGGCGTTCTGGCTCGGATCAATTGGGCTGCTCTATCCGCACCTCGGCCAGGACTTCTTTCCCGGCGTGGATGGCGGGCAGTTCAAGCTGCATGTGCGGGCGCATACCGGAACGCGCGTGGAAGATACGGCCCGGCTGTGCGATGCGGTCGAAGATGCGATCCGGCAGGAGATTCCGAATGCCGAGATGGGCACGGTCATCGACAATATCGGCATTCCGTACTCCGGCCTGAATCTCTCGTACTCGAACTCGGCGACCGTGGGCACCGCCGATGCCGACATCCTGGTGACGCTGGGGGAGAAGCATCGCCCGACCGGCGAATACACTCACGCCCTGCGCGACAAGCTGACGCAGCAGTTCCCCGGCACGGAGTTTTACTACCTGCCAACGGATATGGTGAGCCAGATTCTGAACTTCGGACTGCCCGCGCAGATCGACGTGCAGGTAGTCGGCAACGCCATCGACCAGGACCACACGCTGGCCGAGCACATGATGCAGGAGATCGGCCAGATTCCGGGTACCACGGACCTGCGCATCCAGCAGCCGTTCAACCTGCCCAGCTGGACGGTGAACGTCGACCGCACCCGCGCCCAGCAGGTCGGATACAGCCAGCATGACGTGGCCAGCGATGTGCTGACCAGCCTGAGCGGCAGCTTCCAGACCAACCCGACCTTCTTCCTCAATCCGCAGAATCACGTCAGCTACAACATCGCTGTGCAGACTCCGCAGTACGACGTGCAAAGCCTGCAGCAGCTGAAGAACTTCCCGATCGCCACCGCCGGATCGACCCACGCTCCGCAGATCCTCGGCAATATTGCGACGATCGATCGCGGCACGGAGCAAGGCACGGTGAGCCACTACAACGCGCGGCCTGTCATCGACATCTACGGCTCGGTCGAAGGGACCGACCTGGCCAGCGTGGCCGTCAGGATCGACCGCATCCGGGATGAGTACAAGAGCAAGCTGCCGCGAGGCACGGAGATCTTCGTGCGCGGGCAGATTCTGACGATGCGGACATCGTTCATCGGCCTGGTCTCGGGTCTGCTGTTCTCGATCGTGCTGGTGTATGCGCTGATCGTGGTGAACTTCCAGAGCTGGCTCGATCCGTTCATCATCATCGCGGCTCTGCCCGGCGCGCTGGCGGGAATCGTGTGGCTGCTGTTCCTTACCGGCACGCACATCAGCGTGCCCGCGCTGACGGGCGCGATCATGTGCGTGGGCGTCGCCACCGCGAACTCGATTCTGGTAGTGAGCTTCTCGAAGGAGCAGATGGAGGCCGGCATGAACGCTAGGGATGCGGCGCTCTCCGCGGGCTTCACGCGCTTCCGGCCCGTCATTATGACGGCGCTGGCGATGATGATCGGCATGGTGCCGATGGCGCTGGGCCTGGGCGATGGCGGCGAGCAGAACGCGCCGCTGGGACGCGCCGTGATCGGTGGACTGCTGTTGGCCACCTTCGGCACGCTGACCTTTGTGCCGGTCTTCTTCGCCTTCATGCACAGGAAAGATTTGCCCCATGCGACGCAGGGGATGGAGACGGCACGATGAATCCTACAGAGCATTCTCAACAACCTCACACTCCGGAACTCATCAGGCACCAGCCGCCGCCGAAGGTCTCGCGCGGCTCGGTGCTGGTGCCGGTGCTGATCGTGCTGGTGGTCACGGTGGTGCTGGCTATCGTGGGTATCCTGCGGCGTCAGCACGATTACGTGGTGCTGGCGAAGTACACGGACACGGTATCCGCGCCGCCGGTTTCGGTGGCGGTGCCGGTGATGCAGCAGAGCGCGCAGGAGATCGTGCTGCCGGGCAATGTGCAGGCGTTCGCGCTGGCGCCTATCTACGCGCGCACCACGGGCTATGTGAAGTCGTGGACGCACGACATCGGCTCGCACGTGAAGAAGGGCGATCTGCTCGCGGTGATCGAGACGCCGGAGCTCGACCAGCAGCTTGCCGCCGCGAAGGCCGATCTCGCCAGCGCGCAGGCCAACGCGGCGCTGGCGAAGACGACAGCCAGCCGCTATCAGGATCTGATGAAGGACAACGCGGTCTCGCAGCAGGAGACGGACAACGCCGCGGGACAGCTTTCCTCGACCACCGCGCAGGTGAACTCGGCGCAGGCCAACGTGCAGCGGCTGCAGGAGCTGCAATCCTTCGAGCAGGTGACGGCGCCGTTCGACGGCGTCATCACGGCGCGCAACATCGAGGTGGGCCAACTGATCTCGCCGAGCGGAAGCACGACGACGGCGGGCGCGGGAACGGTTATCGGCAGCAAGGAGATCTTCGACATCTCGCAGATCGAGACGTTGCGCGTCTACGTCAACGTGCCGCAGATCTATGCGCCGGACGCGAAGAGCGGCGTGATCGCGTCCCTGACGCTGCCGCAGTATCCGGGGCGCAAGTTCCAGGGCAAACTGACGCGGACCTCGGACGCCGTCGATCCCGCGACCCGAACGCTGCTGGCGGAGGTCGATGTGAACAATGCGTCGGGCGAACTGCTGCCGGGCAGCTATACCGAGGTGCATCTGCACACCGCAAATCTCGCGGCGGCGTTGATCGTTCCAGTGAGCGCGCTCATTCTGGAGCCGGATGGATTGCGCGTCGGCGTCGTCGATTCGAACAACATCGCGCACATGGTGCATGTCACCTCGGGCCGCGATTTCGGCACTACGGTGGAGATACTTTCCGGCCTGAAGCCGAACCAGGGCGTCATCGCCAATCCGCCGGATTCGTTGACCGATGGCGAGAAGGTTCGCGTGGTTGCGCCGGACAAAACGGGAGCGAAGTGATGAGGCTAAAAACTGCATTCACGCTGCTTCTGCTGGCTGCGCTGACGGGCTGCAAGGTCGGTCCGAATTACACGCAGGCGCCGCCGCTGCCCGCTCCGCCCGCCTACAGCGACGACGGACACAACGGTAACTGGAGCGCCGCGACGCCGGCCGATGCGGCCGTTCGCGAGGACTGGTGGACGATCTACCGCGACGTCGACCTGAACGACCTGGAGATGCGCTGCGCTTCGGCGAACCAGAACATCGCCGCGGCTTTGCACGTCTACGAGCAGGCGCATGATCTGGTGCGCGAGAACAAGGCATCGCTCTATCCTTCGGTTTCCATCGGTGGATCGGCGAATCGCAATCGCATCTCCGAGACCAAGCCGCTGCATACGCCCGGCTTTCCGACCAACTACTGGGACTTCCTCATTCCGCTGCAGATCTCGTGGGAGCCGGACTTCTGGGGCGGCATTCGCAGGCAGGTGGAGTCGAGCGCGGCGGCCGCACAGGCCTCCGCTGCGGACCTCGCCAACACGCGCGTAAGCCTGCAGGGAATGTTGGCCGTAACGTTCCTGCAGATACGCGGCATCGACCTACAGGCGCAGCTGCTGCGCTCCACGCTGAACTCGTACCGGCAGGCGTTGGAGTTGACGCAGGTGCGGCAGCGCGGCGGCGTCGCGTCGGACAGCGACGTCGAACAGGCGCGGACGCAGCTGGAACAGACAGACGCGCAGTTGATCGATCTGGGCGTGCAGCGCGCGCAGTTCGAGCATGCCATCGCGGTGCTGGCAGGCGCGCCGGCGACGGGCTTCCATATCGATGAGAAGCCCCTGGCGGGCGATCCGCCTACAGTGCCTACTGGCATTCCTTCGCAGCTCTTGCAGCGGCGACCGGATATCGCCAGCTCGGAACGGCGCGTGGCCGCGACCAACGCGCTGATCGGCGTGGCGAAGTCGGCCTACTATCCGAACATCACGCTGGGCGCGGGCGGTGGTCTGGAGAGCGATCTGGTCAGCCAGGTCTTCGCCGCGCCCAGCGCCGAGTGGTACGCGGGACCGTCGTTGAATGAGACGATCTACGACGGCGGACGGCGCAAGGCGCAGGTTGACTATGCCGTCGCGCAACGCGAACAGGCGGCGGCGAACTATCGCCAGCAGGTGCTCAGTGCGTTCCGCGATGTCGAGGATCAGCTAACCTCGCTGCGCGTGCTGGAGCAGGAAGCGGTGGTAACGGGACGCGCGGTGACGGCGGCGAAGCGCAGCACGGAGCTTTCCACCATGCGCTATAAACGCGGCCTTGCGACGTACCTGGAAGTGCTGACGAACCAGAGCATCGAGCTCGCGAATGAGCGCACGGCGGCTTCGCTGGTGACGCAGCGCATCGTGGATAGCGCGCAGTTGCAGATCGCGCTGGGCGGCGGTTGGAACGCGACGCAGTTGCCGCCGAACTAGCCGGCTACGCTTTAGGTGCGCCGGGTCTGCGGAGGTGTGCGGCTCCGGAGCGAAAAGCAGATCCCTTCGGGATGACAAACAATTTGCTTTGTTGTCATCCCGCTTTATTTGCCATCCCCCGATTGTTCCTCCGCCCTCATTGTCATCGCGCCCCATATTGTCATCCCCCTTGCTTGTCATCCCGTAGGGATCTGCTTTTGTATTCCCTTCGGAGCGGCTTGATGTGGGCTGCGAGCTTTTCTCTTTCAAGAGGTTGTCCATAAATTCCGACCATCGCGATCAAGAATCACCGCGCCATTGCTGATCGCGAAAAATAAAGTTGACAATCGTATTAGTTTGTTCCTACTATTGTTTTTGGCAAGGTCTAACTATTCCCACGATGTAGCAGTATCTACCGATCCAAACGCGTGCAGGAACTATGCACCATAAGGAGACGAACATGAAGCTGACAAACCTGACCCTGATGATGACCGCCGGTGCGATGCTGGTCCCGATCGCCGCACACGCCGCCACCAAGCCGACCATCGTGGTGATGCACCGCAACATCCAGAACCAGACCGACGAAGCCAACTGGCGCAATCTGGCGCTCGGACTTGCGAGCGAGGGTTTTCGCGTTGTCTCCATCGCGCTGAAGCCGGAGGAGACTGCGACCGCGGGCCGCGACCAGGTCGTCAAGCTGCTGAACGAGGCGCCGGAGTACGGCAAGGTCGTCCTGGTAGGAACCGCTGCCGCGAGCGACGTCCTTTCGCTGACCGCCGAGGCGGAGCAGACGCGCGTGCAGGCTGTCGCGTATGTGTCGGCTGAGCCGGCGGTGGCGACCCTTGGGCCGCGCACGGTGGAAGAGCCCTCCGACCTGGTGGGCAAGGTGCCCAGCTACCAGATCAGGATCACCAACGGCAAGCACACGCTGGGCCTGAACGAGCCGGGCGCAAGCATGTTCCGCGTCCGCGAGCAAGGTACGTCGACGCTGGCCCGGCAGGAAGACATGGCCGAGGCGATCAAGATGGTCGCGACCCAGAAGCGCGCGTAAGAGAAGCCGCTACGGAGATTCTGGCCTCGCCAGAATGACGGCGTGCTTCGAGATGTGTTGAGCAGCGGGACGCAGAGGCGATTGCCTTGCGTCCCGTCTGCCTTTCCGGACCAGGTTCAGACCATGCTGCGCCGACTTATTTCAGCGCAGCCAGGCGGTCGTACTCCGCACGGGAGATCTGCAGGAATGAACCGTGCCGCAGCCCGGCGGGAAAGCCGATCTTGCCCGTTGCGTCGGTCCAGCTCTTCCAATCGCTTGTAAACCATGCGCCATAGTGCTGCGGTTTGGTGTAGTGGTCGTAGTATGCCATGTAGCCGCCGAGCACGCGGATGACCGCCGCGCCCTCGGACCACGTCTCCGAGAACGGCTCACTGATATGCGTCCACGGGCCTTCGAGCGTCGGCCCGGATGCGGTGAGCAGATGCTTTTTGAGCGGGTTCCTGCGCTCGTCCTTGAAGATGAGGTGGAACGGCGCGCCGGGATCTAGGGCGTCGCCAGCAGCGTCGCGTCGATGACGCTGTATCCGGGATCGAAGAAGACTTTCGCCGCGGTGAGGGTCTTGAAGTCCGGCGTGGTGGAGGACCAGATGCGATGGTTGAGACCGCCATCGCCCTGATCGTCTCCCGGAAAGCGGCCCGGAATGGTAGACGACCAGAAGATGAGCCAGCGCTTCTCCGCCGCCTTCCAGTAGATGGCGGGAGCCCAGGTATTGACCGCCCTGGACTCGTTCTCCATGACAGGCAGCTGCCGGTGCGGCGTCCAGCTAAGGAGATCGTTCGAGCTGGCGTAGCCGATGGTTCCGTTATGCCAGCTCCAGGTCCACACCATCACGAAGCTGCCGTCGGGCGCGCGCTGCACGAAGGGATCGCGCATGAGCTCGCCAGCCTCGGTCTGCCTGACGACAGGCTTACCATTGTTGGCGAGTGTCCAGTGAAATCCGTCGAGCGAGAGCGCGTAGTAGACGCCGTCTTCGCTGTTGCCCTTGAACCCGGCGAAGAGCCAGGGCGAGCCGGCCGGTAGCGGCGCCTGAGCGAAAACGGAGGCCGACAACGGGAGGAGAAACAGGAAACATCGAAGTAACATCGTTCGCATGCACCCATAGTATCGGTGCCCACGACTTACTTGCTCTGCAAGGGCTTCGACACCGACTCCAGCGATTGCCCTGCTGCCTCGACCCCGATAAAGAACTCGCAAACTGCCGCTACGATCATAAGCGTCGCACCGACGCCATAGCCGATGGCCACGTTGCTCTTCTGACCGCTCGCGATAAGCAGGCCGAAAAGATACGGGGCGCCTACTCCTCCGAGCAGAGTGCCTATGGCGTAGAAGAGCGCAATGGCAAAAGCCCTGATCTCCAGCGGGAAAATCTCGCTTACGGTAAGGTAGGCGGCCGAGGCGGCGGAGCTGGCGATAAAGAACACGAAACTCAGCAGGATCTCAAAGCCGCGGGTTCCGACCGCGCCCGTCGCAAAGGGGATCGTCGCGGCGAGCAGGAGGATGCCCGCTCCTCCGTACGTCGCTGTAATCATCGGCTTGCGGCCGACCTTATCGAAGAGCTGCCCCAGGGTGAGCGGCCCGAGGAAGCTGGCAATGGCGAAGGGAAGAAGGTGCAGCGGAAGCGCCTTGTCGCTCACATGGAAGAACTTCTTGACCACGAGCCCGTAGGTGAAAAAGACCGCATTGAAGAAGAACGCCTGCGCGATCATCAACACCAGCCCGAGGATGGATCGTTTGCGGTTCTCGCCGAGCATGTTGCCAAAGATGTCCTTCCAGGGCGTGTGGTCGCGAACGCCGATCTTGAGCTTTTCGCCTTCCGGCGCGGGCAGATCCCCCTTCTGTTTCTTAATCCGTTCCTCGATGTCGCAGACGACCTTGTTCGCCTCTTCCTCGTGTCCGCGCAGCATCAGCCAGCGGGGGCTTTCCGGAACTCGCAGGCGCAGCAGAAGCACTCCGCCACCCAGCACGGCGCCGATGGCAAAGGCAACGCGCCATCCCAGATTGGGGGAGATGCCATGCCCGCTCAAAAGGTAAAGAGACGCAACGGAGCCGAACGCGGCACCGACCCAGAAGGTGCCGTTGACGATCAGATCGACCGTGCCTCTGACCTTGCCCGGAATAAGTTCGTCTACGGCTGAGTTGATGGCGGCGTACTCTCCACCGATGCCGAAGCCTGTGATAAGCCGGAACAGACCGAACGACCAGAAGTTCCAGGCCAGAGCCGAGGCCAGCGTGGCGAGACAGTAGGTCGCCAGCGTAATAAGAAAGAGCCGCCGTCGTCCGAGACGATCCGTCAGATAGCCGAAAAAAATCGCTCCCATAACCGCGCCGGCAAGGTAGATGGTTGCGCTTGCGGTTACCTGCGGATCGGTTAGGCCAAGCCCGGCCTTATCCTCCAGAATGCCGGCAAGAGAGCCGGCGAGAGTTACCTGCAGTCCGTCCAGGAGCCATGACGTGCCAAGCGCGGTGACGATCATCCAGTGCCAACCCGACCAGGGAAGGCGGTCCATGCGGGCGGGAATGTCTGTTTCGACGGTCTGATCCTGAGGCTGTTCCGTTGCGTTCGCGGGCATGGTGACTCCTGCGGAGAGAATGGACTTTTGCCCGGCGAGCCTGGGCGCAGGTACCTCTGATGCCTTTCCTGGCGTTAGGGTCGTCCTATCTTTTTTGTTGCAATCGCCCGCACAGCCACCTGCGGCAGCGCCGGCACATTCCCGGTGTAAGCTGAAGAGGTAAACGGACACCAGGGCCGGCAATCCGTCCGGCTGCGACGGACAAGCCGGCATATACATCCGGAGAGATGTTTCACGGGAGCACAACCCTTGCCGTTCGACCTCGCTGCAGTTCCGGAGACCGCCTCCGAAGTCGCCGTTCCGCTGTGCGTCGACCTGGATGGCACGCTGGTGAAGACCGACACACTGGTGGACTCCGTGCTGGCGCTGGCGCGGCAAAACCCGCGCGCTATCCTGCGGATTCCGGGCTGGGTCGCTCAGGGTAAGGCCGCGTTCAAGCAGCAGGTCACGCGGGCAGTGACGCTTGATGTCGCCGGCCTGCCCTACAACGCGCCGCTGCTCGAATACCTCTCGCACCAGCACGCCGCGGGCCGCAAAATCTTTCTGGCGACCGCCGCCGACCGCCGCCTGGCCGAGCGCATCGCGCTGCACCACCCGATCTTCGAGGACGTACTAGCCTCGGACGGCTCGCACAACCTGGCCGGAGACAACAAACTCGCCGCCTTCCGCCAGCGCTTCGGCGATCGCTTTTCCTACATCGGCAACGCCCGGCCGGATGTGCCAATCCTGACCGTCTGCATGGAGCCGATGGTCGCGAATCCAACCGCTTCGCTGATGTCCGGGCTGCACGCGGCGAAGATAGTGCCGGCGCGCATCTTCCGCGACCGGCAGCCGCCGCTGAAGGCGTGGCTGAAAGCCATCCGGCTGCACCAGTGGGCGAAAAACGTCCTCATCTTCCTTCCATTCCTGCTGGCGCATGCGTGGGCCGGACCGGGGACGCTCGGTATCGTGGCCGGTGTGGTGACGGCGTTCCTTGCGTTCGGCCTGTGCGCGTCCGCTACCTATATCGTCAACGATCTGCTGGATATCGAGGCCGATCGCCGCCACCACTCCAAGCGCCAGCGGCCGTTCGCGGCGGGCAATCTCTCGGCGTTCTCGGGGATCGCTGTCATTGTGCTGTTTCTGGCGGTATCGGTTGGGCTGGCCATGGCTCTGCCGTATCTCACGGCGCGGTTCGGGGCGCCGCTGCTCTCGCCCTCCAGGTTCGCCGTCTGGCTGGTTCTATACGCCTGCACGACGACCGCTTATTCGCTGGCGTTGAAGCGCGTGGTTATGGTCGATGTAATCGTGCTCGCCGGCTTGTATACGGTCCGCATCTTCGCGGGCGGCGCGGCTGGCGGCGTGCCGGTTTCGGAGTGGCTGGGCGGCTTTTCGGTCTTTTTCTTCCTGTCGCTGGCGTTCATCAAGCGCTTCGCCGAACTCGAAAGCCTGAAGAAGCGCGGCAAGGCTCCGACCAACGGACGCGGCTACCTGCTGGACGATATCGAACAACTTCGCGCCTTTGGAACATCGGCCGCCTATGCGTCAGTGGTGGTTCTGCTGGTCTATATCTCGAACCTGGATACGCATCTGTACCACCATCCAGGACGGCTGTGGTTCCTGCTGCCGGTGCTGCTGTTATGGACCTCGCAGTTATGGCTGCTGGCCAGCCGCGGCGAGCTGAACGAAGATCCGGTGGTGTATGCGATTACGGATAAACGGTCGCTGCTGCTGGGGGTTGTGGTGGCGGCGGTGGTGCTGGCGGCGCTGTAAGTCGCACTTGGCTTTTTTTGTAGACAGGCGGATGATTGTTATATGAAGACGGTTCAGGAACCCGAAGTTGAGTTTGCGGCCGCGCCTCTCCCTCCTGAGAAGTCGGCGCTCTCGGATGTGGAGATAAAGTTGAAAGCTCTGGCTGAGTTGCAAGGCTACAAGGCTCTCGCCGAGCGCACGGCAGATGTCTTCGGCGACGAGATCACGGCCGCGCGCTGGCTTTCCGAACCCAGTCCGGACTTCGCGGGCCGGCCTCCGATCCAGGCGGCGATGGAAGTCGACTATGACCCCGAGCGCATTGCCGCAATTTTTGAACCCGTCTTCACTGTCATCGAACACGGTATTTACACTTGACTCCTGATAGTCGCATTCTTGACGAGGCGATCTTATTTGCGAGTCGACCGCTCACCGTCTATAGGCTTGCGCGTACCGTGTACGTCTCGCTCTCTGGCGCAGGATCCGCTGCGCGTGCCGGTCGCTGGAACCAGTTTGGAGAGGAAGCCATTTAAACTACTCTTGAAATTGGCACGACTGTGTTGGAGCGCCTCGTCCACACCCGAAAAGAATTGATTCCCAACAATCTCTCGCTGATGTCAATCACAATCTCCGGCAACTGGCAAAAGCACGGCAGCTTCTACCGCCAGGACGATTCAACCGGAGGAGTAGTCGGCATCTTCAGCAGTCCCAGGGATGCAAACCGCTTCGCACAACAGTCCGACCCACTGCTGTCGATGCCATTTGCGATCGCAGTACCCTCGGTGATCGTGCCCGTCTGGAATGTCGTTCTCTATCCTCGAAGGCACGGCTTCGAATCCCATGTGAAGTTGGGCTCCGACGAGCCTCTGGTTCTCGACTCGCGCTTGTTCCCGGATGGAGCCTCGCGAGAAGGGTAGTGCCAGCTAAACTAGTCAGAGCTTCCATGACCGATCCAATCCCTCACCTGCCCGCCTACGACGACTCCACCTTGGACGCCTCTTTCGCCACGCTCGCCAAAGAGGTTAGCACCTCCGCGTCCTCCAACGACCCGGAGGCCTTTCGTCTGCGTTGGCTGGGCCGCAAACAAGGCCGTTTGAAGCTTATCTCCGAAGCGTGGCTCAAGTCCGCTCCGGCAGAAGCTCGCAAGCCGCTCGGCATACGCTTCAACCAGCTCAAGCAGCAGATCGAAGCCGCCCTCGACGCGCCAGCACCTCCGGCACGTGCCGCGCAGGAAATCGACATTACCCTTCCCGGAACCCTCCGCGCTCCTGGCATCCCACA
>CAXTMK010000068.1:0-24263 GCA_964245315.1 uncultured Acidobacteriaceae bacterium
CTCTATCGGCTCCGTCGCCTAGGTGACCGATTCCGGCCGCGCCTACGGCATTCTCTTACAACAATCCACCGCGGGCTACAACGAGAACGCCAACCTCCCTAACCTGCCTACGCTGGTGATGGGCAACGAAGACTACGGGCGCATCTACCGCACCTCGACCATCGACCACATCCCGGTTGTTCTGCGGCTCAACATCAAGAACGAGTTCTACCCCGAAGGAAAGACAGTCTATAACGTCGTCGGCGAGCTGCCGGGCACCGACAAGGCCGATGAGATCGTGATGGCCGGCGGCCACTTCGACTCCTGGAACCCGGCGACCGGCGCGACCGATAACGCGGCCGGCGGCTCGGTCGCAGTCGAAGCCCTCCGCCTGATCAAGACCCTCAACCTGCCGCACCGGCGCACCCTCCGCGTCGCGCTGTGGAGCGGCGAAGAGGAAGGCCTGTACGGCTCCATCGCCTATGTCGCGCAGCACTTCGGCAGCGCCGAAAACCCGAAGCCTGAGTGGTTCAAGCTCGACGCCTACCTGAACCTCGACGACGGCACCGGTAAGCCGCGTGGCGCCAGCGTCTTCGGTCCACCCGAGGCCGCGGCCATGGTGCAGACCGCGATGGGCAACTTCAGGGACTGGGGCTTCTACAACACCAGCCCCACCGTCGGGCGCGCGACCGGAGGCACCGACAGCACCTCGTTCAACAACGCCGGACTGCCGGGCGTGGGCTACAGCCAGGATCCGTTCGACTACAACACCTACACCCACCACACCAGCTTCGACACCTACGAGCGCATCTACGAGCCGGACATGCGCGAGGCGGCGGTCGAAGAGGCGCTGACGCTCTACGCGCTCGCCAACACCGACCAGATGGTGCCGCGCTGCTCGGCCGCCACCATGCCTCCGCCTCCCTCTCCGCGCGGCGGCGGCACGGCGCGGCTGGCCAGCAGCGGGCCGGTGACGCCGGTGGCGGAGTTCATGCTGCCTGCCGGAGTAACCGCACCCGAGCGTCCGAACCCCTGCACGGCAGCGCCTCCGGCCCAGGCAGCGCCGGTCTCCTGGCCTGCGGGAAGCAAGCAGTAAAAATGCGCTTGTAAAAACGGTTCTGGCGGTGGGATTGAAGCCCACCGCCAGAATCCGAAGTCTACACGTCTACACCTTTACTTCTGGTCCCACCCATTCACGATTCCATCATCCACCGTAATCCGCAGCCCATAGCGATTCACTCCACGCCGGTTGTACTTCCAAACCTGCCTGTGCCGAGTAGCCATGAGCTTGCTGTCGATTTCCAACGGATGCCCCAACGATTCCGTCAACTGCGCAACAGTCTGCCCTTGCCAAAATTGCTTCCGCAAAATTCGCTGCACAATAGTCTCATCTCCGTAGGTGGCCCGGAGATACGCTACTCGTGCTTTATACCGACTTACTCGCCATGCCACGATCAGAGATACTACGGCGATAATGCCAACGGCAAGAGCAACGCCGCCTACCGAATCTACGGCTTTCGATATCAACCATCCGATGCCTCCGACCACAATTGCGCTCGCGAGAAGTGCTGAGTCTGCTTTATTTCTCCGTCTACCCATGTGCAACTGCCTCAAAGGATGAAGTGAAAGCATTCAAGGCTTGCAGAAAGTTCATCATCTTCTGAGGGTTTGAGAAGTGGAACTCCTCCCAAAGTCCATTTTGACTCTTTAGAGTGACAAGCCCATATTGAGCAATCGGGATTTGGTAGTTACTGGCGAATCGTTTGTCCCTGCTCCCGTCTTTATTGCATTTTGCCCAAGTTTGGCCTATCACTGTCGCATCCGCCGGAACACCGTCTTCCTCATGAAAAGAGAGCAGACAGGCGGAGCCCTTTACGTCGTGATACTCAATTACTGAGAACGCCTCCCGTGCGGCTCGATACAAGATGAAGCCTGGATATAAGTAGAAATCTCCGCCTTTGGCGTTCTTGAGGTGCGGAACCTTTTCATCCCATTCGATTAGTTCACAGGTCGTAAGGCCAAATCGGACTTTCTCTCTTGCCACTCTTGTTAACGCCGTGGTCCGTTCGTGAAACGGATCCGTTGCCTGACGAGTCTTCACATCCCAAATGGAGGCGCACTCACTAAGAGCCGCGAACTCGTCCCTGAGGCGATAATAGTGGCCGGCTTGCTCTTTGTCGACCTCGATGTAGGTTGCGATTGTGCTAAGGCGTAGCTGTTCTTCCAATTCCTTTACTTTGTCAGTGGCGGTTTCGGCATCTGCCTTCCGTTTGGCAAATGCTCCCTTGAAAAGACGCTTTAACAGAAATCCATTCTCCCACTTGTCGTAACGTGAAATTGCTTCAATTTTCACCGTCCTGGAAGTGTCAAGCTCGTTCATGATCTCTTGACGCTGCTGGAAGGCCGTCTGTATCAATTTCTTCAGGTCTTTTAGAGTTTCGCTAGTCAACAGTTCCGTGCTTGCGCTATGAATCTGTTCCACGGGAGCGCTGTTGCCGACCATAGGAAGGATAAAGCCGGGCTGCGGCAGAGAGAAATTTGGCGTTTGTTCATTTGGAATGCATTGGGGAGTAGAAGGGACGTGATGGCGATATGAGATGCCCGACCCAGGGAGAGAGAGAGTTTCGGTAACGCCATTCGGCCCAATGTTCATGGTGAATGGAGCACCGCCGATGCTGGCGCTAAGGCCGCGTCTTGAAAGATTCAGCCGAAGGCCGGGGATTACCGTAAATGACTGCCGGAAACGCCAACCCATACATACCGCCCTACAAGTTTGTCGGGAACGGTCTGATTATCTATCAGACTTGCATTTGTACCAAGAGGAGAATTTGCGCACGGCCACCCGTCGACTTTTGTGGCCTTGCGTTATCAATCGGCATCCCAACGGCGGCCAAGCCCGGACGGGCTTTGCGTGGACTCATAATGTCAGGCAATCACGATCTTCTCTTGTCATGCGGTGCCACCAACCTGAATCTCCGCCTCAGTCGCCGCTCTCACCTGGTCCTCAGCCACGCCCGGCGCAAGTTCCGCCAGTTCAAACCTTCGCCGCGCGACGCCCGCTGCGCACATTCACTGTGTCACTTTTGCTACTCTCGTAGAGCGAATTTCCCGAGGTTTAGCGCCCGCGCAGAGCAACAGAACGACGGGCAGTTGGTGATGGGCTATATCGCATTGGGAAGTTCGCTCGAATACGCCGCGGTGTCCGCTGTGAAGAAAATTTGCCTTGCCCTGCTCCTGCTCGCCGGCTTCACGTCCGTTTCGTCCCACGCGTTCTGCCAGGAGCAGGTCGTCCCGCTATGGCCGCACGGCGCTCCGGAGCGGTCGCCCAGCTCCGCCGCCGAAAACGACAGAACCAAGCCCACCGACGGCTTGATCAACGGCCATCGCACGCGGCGCCTTACCGACATCTCGGTTCCCACCATCACGATCTATCGCCCTTCCGCCAATGTGGGAGAGGCAAGCCCAGCGGCGCTGGTCTTTCCCGGCGGCGGTTACGCGTACCTGACCTGGGATGGCGAAGGCGTCGACACCTGCTCGTGGCTCACCTCCGCCGGCGTTACGTGTCTGCTGGTGAAGTACCGTGCGCCGGTCAAGGGCCACTATCCGGATGCCGTCGGACCGCTCGAGGACGCGCAGCAGGCGATCCGGCTCGCTCGTATCCATGCGAAGGAGTGGAAGCTCGACCCGAAGCGCATCGGAGCGGTCGGCTTCTCGGCCGGTGGAAATCTGGCGGCGCTGCTCAGCACGCATCCGGACGATCGTCATGTCGAGTCGAGCCCCGCCGCGGCGGATGTCGATGCAACTATCGACGCTCGGCTGAACTTCGCCATTCTGGTCTATCCGGCGTACCTGGTGCTGCCATCAGACGGCGCCAAGCTGGATCCCATCTACACGCCGAACGCGTTCACTCCGCGGACGTTTCTGATCCAGGCCGAAGACGACAAGGGCTTCGGCAGGAACGCGCCGATTTACTACCAGGCGCTCGCTGAGGCGAAGATTCCAGCCGAACTGCACATGTACGCGACCGGCGGCCACGGCTTCGGCGTAACGCCTCAAGGCAAGCCGGAAGAGCACTGGACCGAAATGGCGACCATCTGGCTGCGTTCGCTGGGAAGGGCTCCGAAGCCGTAGGAGAAGAACAGAGCTGCATCGCGCAAACCCCACAGAACATGGCGCATCTCACTCATGCGTTACAGGTATGCCATGTCAGGCCAATTTGAGGGAGTGCAATGCCAATCGATCTGATTACCCCGCAGGATCCGCGTTCGCAGTATCCGGGTCCGCCTTCGCACGTTGAAACCCAGCCCGCGCCAGGCACGCAGGCCGCAATGAGCGAAAAGCCGGACTGCGGCGAGCTCTCGTACAAAGGCTCCGGCCGCCTGGCGGGACGCAAGGCGCTGCTGACCGGTGCCGACTCCGGCATCGGGCGCGCCGCGGCCATCGCATTCGCGCGCGAAGGCGCCGATGTCGCCATCTGCTACCTGCCCGAGGAGCAGGAAGATGCCGAGGAGGTAGCAAAGTACATCCGCGAGACCGGACGCAGGGCCGTGCTTCTGCCCGGCGATGTCTCGCATGAGGGCTTTTGTCAGCGCCTGGTCGCCAGCGCGATCGAGCAGCTCGGCGGGCTCGACATTCTGGTGAACAACGCCGGCAGGATGGGCAAAACCGAAGGTTTGCTCGAAACTTCGACCGAACGCTTCGACTCCCTGATGAAGACGAACATCTACTCCATCTTCTGGATCACGAAGGCGGCGCTTCCGCACCTGAAGCCGGGCGCATCGATCATCAACACAACCAGCATCCAGGGCTTCGAGCCGTCGGCCAACATCTTCGACTACGCCATGACTAAAGCCGCTATCGCCAACTTCAGCAAGGGCCTGAGCGAGCCGCTGATGGAAAAGCATGGCGTCCGCATCAACGCGGTTGCGCCCGGACCGATCTGGACGCCGCTGCAGGAAGCCGACGGCGATGTGGAGAAGCTGAAGAAGCTGGGGAGCAAGACTCCTTACAAACGTCCGGGGCAGCCAGTGGAATTAGCGCCTGTGTACGTGCTGCTAGCGTCGCAGGAAGGCAGCTACATCACCGGAGAAATCTACGGCGTCACTGGTGGCATGGGCATCGTCTAGCGTTCTCGTGGTTGCGATAACAAGAGGCGTCCGGTCAGGACGCCTCTTCCACTCAGCGATGCAGAAAGCTGCAAAACTCTCGAATTCACAGCAGCGGAAAGGTCGCTCCATGGTTACATCCCCGCAGCAGCCTGATGCAACCGTCGTACGCGCCGAATCCCTGCAGGCACGCATTGATGAGCTTGGACCATGGTTCCACAATCTGCGCCTTAATGGGATCGAGACCGCGCCGAAACACTTTCTGGGCGACTATCCGGCGGTCAAGTTCGCAAGCTTCCACAGCGTTATCCCACAGGATCTTACCGGCATGACCGTGCTCGATATCGGCTGCAACGCCGGCTTCTACTCCATGGAGATGAAGCGCCGCGGCGCGGATCGCGTCATCGGCATCGACACCGACGAGCGCTATCTCAAGCAAGCCCGCTTCGCCGCCGAGCTGAGCGGCATCGATGTGGACTTTCGCCAGCTCGCGGTGTGGGATGTCGCCCGGTTGGGCGAGCGCTTCGACCTCGTCATCTTCATGGGCGTGCTCTACCATCTGCGCCATCCGCTGCTCGCACTTGACCTTATCCATGAGCACGTCTCAAGAGATCTCCTGCTCTTCCAGAGCATGCAGCGCGGCAGCCGCGAGAGAAGTGAAGTCGCTGAGGACCATGACTTCAAATCAACCGCGCCCTTCAACGAACCAGGCTACCCTAAGATGCACTTCATCGAGCATCGTTACTGCCACGATCCGACCAACTGGTGGGTGCCGAATCGCGCCGGCACGGAGGCCATGCTGCGCTCATCCGGCTTCTCCATCGAAGCCCAGCCGGAGGAGGATGAGGTGTATCTCTGCCGATGGCAGCCGGTGGCTGTGCCGGCGGATGGCCCTCACTGCGTCTATCCCGCGAGAGGACCTGCAAAATCGTGACGGGTGCCGAAACGCTCGGTCATGCGCAGGATCTGCTGCACCAACGTCAACTCGACGCCGCGCCTGAAGTCTTCGCCCGCGCCGAGACCCTGGGCGCGGACCCCGACCAATGCTGTGGCGGACGCTGGCTGGCATACATGCTGCGCGGCGACTTCGCTTCCGCCTGGGCCGAGAGCGACGCGATCCGCGAACGCGGCACACCCGATCCAAACCGCCTCTGGCAGGGAGAAGACCTGCGCGGCAAGCGGGTGATCCTGCGCTGCCTGCACGGCTTCGGCGACGCCGTACAGTTCCTTCGTTACATTCCGGCGCTCCGCTCCGCAGCCGCGAGCCTGGTCGTTGAAGTTCCCCCGGCGCTGGTTGAACTTGCACCCTGTTTTACGGGCGTCGAACAAGTCATCACATGGGGCGCCGATGCGCCGCTCGTTGCTCCGGAGTGGGACGTGCAGGTCGAAATCAACGAGCTGCCGTACCTCTTTCGCACGACCGCGGAGGAACTGCCGCTCGCGCTCAAGTATCTCCATCTGCCTAATGCATCGTTGGAGGAGGTCTCGAGCTTGCGCGCAGGAGTTGTCTGGGCGAGCGGTCACTGGAATCCGTCGCGCTCAGTACCCTTCGAGCTGCTGCGGCCCGTGCTGGACTGCGGCGGATGCGAGTTCTGGAATCTACAGGGCGGCAGCATGCGGGGGCAGTGGTCGGAGCTGCCGCCGCGTCCTCATCTGCACAACGCGGAAGCCTGCGAGCACAGCATCCTCGGACTGGCCGCGACCATAGCCCAGCTCGATCTCGTCATTACCTCCGATACGCTTGCGGCGCACCTCGCCGGAGCCTTGGGAGTTCCCGCATGGGTGATGCTCGAACGCGCCGCCGACTGGCGCTGGCAGCATGGGCGAGACGATTCGCCGTGGTATCCCTCGCTGCGGCTGTTTCGCCAGAGCCGTGATGGCGACTGGGCCGGCGTCATCGCGGGTATCACCGAAGCATTACAGCGCAGGGATGGTAGCGTGAACGTATGAACCAAATACAGGAACGAGCATGGGATGAGTTCGACGCCTACCTGTTCGATATCGACGGCACCCTCATCAACTGCACCGATGCGACACACTATTTTGCATTTTGCGACGCCCTGAAGACTCTTTCCGGCCGCGATCTAACGCTCGAAGGAGTGATTGCGCACGGCAATGTCGATACCGGCATTCTGCGCGACGCATTGGCACTCGGAGGGGTGGCCGAGAACGAGTGGCGGCCGCGCCTGCCGGCAATCTCCGCCGCGATGGGCGACTTCGTGGAAACCCGCAAGACGGAGCTTCGCACCACGGTACTTCCCGAGGTTCGCGAGGTGCTGGAGCATCTGCGCAGACGTGGAGCGACGCTCGGCGTAGCTACCGGCAACTTCGAACGCATCGGCCGGCTAAAGCTCGAGAATGCCGACCTGATGCGCTACTTCGACTTCGGCGGATGGAGCGACGGCCATGAATTCCGCACCGATGTATTCCGCGCAGCCGTAGCGAAAGCCCGCGCGCTGGCGGGCGCTGAAGCGACCGTGTGCGTGGTCGGCGATACGCCTGTCGATGTGAAGGCGGCGCATGACAACGGGCTTCCGGTGATCGCCGTCGCGACCGGCATCTACAGCATCGATCAGCTCAGGCCGGAGAAGCCGGAGTGGTGTGTGGCGTCGCTCGCGGAGCTTCAGTTTGCGGCGGCGAATCCCTGACGCCGCACCGCTCAACGATGTGCTCGAACTCGCAGGCCCGGTGTTCCGCGGTATGTTCGGCAAGGATCCGCTCCCGTGCGCGCCGGCCAATCCGCTCGCGCTCTTCGTCTGAAAGATGGCGCAGGATTTCAGCCGTCTCCGCTGCATCCGACGGAAGAAGGATCTCTTCGCCCGGCGTAAGGAAGTGCTCGAGCCCCGGCCAGCTATCCGACAGAATCGGGGTTCCGCACGCCGATGCTTCGAACAGCCGCACCGACGGAGAGTAGCCTGCGGCCTTCATGTCGTCGCGAGTCAGGTTCAGGGTAAAGCGTGACGACGAGTAAAATGCAGGATGATCGGGTGGCGCGACATGGGTCTTGCGGCGCACGTTTGCGGCCCAGGCCGTATCGGCCGGATACATCGCACCCGCGACAAGAAAGCGGTGATGCGGCAGAACTGTGGCCCCGCCGTTGAGCAGACGCATCAAGCTGGGTTGCCGGTCCTGGGCATAGGTTCCCAGATAGCTCAGGTCGCAACGAAACTCCTCGCGCACCGGCACGGGTTGATAGAGATCGGGATCGACGGAACAATAGAACGGCACCGCCCACGGCGACGCAAAGACGTCTTCAAGTTCCCGGAGCGCAGGGCCGCCGGTAAAGCTGAGGTATGCAGCATACCGCGGGATCAGTGCAGCGTCCAGGTAATCGCAGCGCCCGTGGGTACGCAACTGCGTCAGCGTGATCGGCGTATCGATGTCGTAGAACAACACGGGTCCACAGCCGGCATCGAGCATCGCGCGTGTCGCGGCAATCGCATCCGGAAAGTACGAGCCTACGACGATTACATCCGCATCCTGCGCGTGCCGAACCAGCGCCCGTTCTTCCGCCGCCCAATCGTCATACAGATGCAGACTGCAGTATTCCGGCGCGGGAAGATCGCGATTCGCGCGATACCATTCCACATCTTTTTCGATGAAGTGGATGCGATGTCCGCGGCGTGCGAGCGCCTTCGCCAGCGAGCGATATGTTGTCGCATGCCCATTGCCCCACGCCGACGTAATGGTAAGCCCGTAAATGACGATCTTCATGCGAAGACTTCCTGCGTGACGAATCCCGGCACACTCTTCCAGTCCTCCATCGTAGCGGCCGAGTACGTCTGCGGGCCCACTTCGCCGCGCCGCCGCGCCCGGCACTCACGGAACGCGAAGTCAGCCTGTGCCGCGCGCAAAGCATAGGTGTGATCGCGCAAGGCTCGCCCGCGGAATGCCTCGCCGATACGCCGGCGCGCGGCATGGTCGTGGCGATGCAGAGCCGCCGCGACATCCTCCGCGTTGCGGACGACAAGGATTTCGGTCTCCGGCTTGAAGCAGTCGGCGATGCCCGGCCAGTCGTCGCACAGCAGGCACGCTCCAGCCCCGGCCACCTCGAAGATTCGCGTCGGCGGCGAGAAGCCGAAGTCCGCCATCGACGCGCGGTTGATGTTCATCACCATGCCGGCCGAGCAGTTCACGCGATTGTGATCGGCCGTGGGCACATGCCCGATATAGCGCACGTTCGCCGGCATCCGCTTGTCTCCCCATCCCTCGCCGCCGAGCAGAAAACGCTGGTCCGGCGCCAGCTCCGCCGCACGCAAAAACAGCTCTTCCACACGCGCCTCGCGATCCGGCAGACGATTGCCGAGAAACGCCACGTCGCAGGCAAACGCGGGATCGGCCGCGATAGGAAAGTGCGTCTCGGGATCGAGCCCGTTGTACATGCTGTAGTACGCCGGCGCGCCGAACTCCAGAAATCCCTGCCGCGCCTGCGGTCCGCCGCCATAGGTGAGAATCGCATCGTAGCCCGGCGTGGCCGCGCGCAGGGCATCCTGAGCATCGGCACGCATGCGCTGGATGGTCGCTGGCGCATCGACATCCCAGATGAAAGTCATCGCCAACGCGCTGCACTCGGCCGGCACACGCCGCTCGAGAACGGCGTCGTCCACGCCGATGCCCGAGTGCTTCACGACGATATCCGCTTCAGCCGCCATCGCCAGCACGCGATCGAGATCCACGCTCGGCTGGTAGACGATGGAACGCACATAGCTGAAGTCGTCGTCGTCACGATGCTGCTGTCGCCCATAGGCATCGGGCTCCGCGAAGGTGATGTCGTATCCCAGGCGAGCGAGGTATTTGTAGCAGCCACGGTAGTAGGTGGCCGCGCCATTCCAGTACGACGAGACGATGCTCGACCCGAACGCAAAGATCTTCACCCCAGCACCTCCTCACAGATTGCGGTCAACTCCTGCGCGCGATAGGCACACGTATGGCGCGCCAGCACCGTCTCCAGGCCGCGCGCCGCCTGATCCTCCGCGGCGGCTTTGTCGGTCACCAGAACGCGTAGCTGATCCGTCATCTCCGCCGCATTGCGCGCGCAGCGGAAGTCGCCCTTCCGAAACAATCCTTCGCTATCCTCCCACGGCGCCGACACCAGCGGGATACCGCAGGCCAGCGCTTCAAAGACTCGTATCGTCGGAATGCCCTTCATCGCGCCGGTGTACTGCTGGCGCGGCACATGCACGGTGGCACCAGCGTGCGCGAAGATCGCAGGTGCATCGAGATTCGCGAGGTAGCCGCCGTAGCTTACGCCCGCCGCAGCAAGCGCCGCAAGCGCCTCGTCGGGATAGCGCACTCCGTAGATGGTGGTGCGCGCGATATCGCGCAACGCAGACGCGGGCTTGAGCAGGAACTCGTCGATCTCCCGTGCTCGTTCGCCGTCGCCCCAGTTGCCGATCCAGACGACCGCGTCTTCTCTCTCAACATCGGGGCTGGGGTGAAAGACCGTTGTATCCGCCGCCTCGTGCAGCGGCCAGACGCGCTTGATCCCGAACCGCTCGCGATAGATGTTACTCAGCGACTCACCAAATGCGATGATGCCGTCGAAATGCGCGAGGCCGAATCGCTCCATCTGCTCCGGCGACGACGAGGCGCGATGATGGGTGTCGTGAAACAGCAGCTTGTAGCCGAGGTCTTCGCGCCAGGTAAGCAAACGCTGAGCCAGCACGGGCGGATTCCACTCGTGCAGGATGACGATTTCCGTGCCGCGCAGGCGTTCCCGCCAAAGCTCATCCGACTCTCCATCCGCGTAGGTCTGCACGTCGAGGTCGGCGTATGTGTCAAGGAAGAGATCGAGCGATTGGGCGCCGGTCGGCTCCGTTCGCAGGTTGTCGATCGACCATTCCTGCTCCGGCTCGTAGGCGGTAACGTCATGGCCGGCCTGCCGCAGCGCCCGCATCAGCCCACGCAGGAAATGCGCGTTGCCATTGTTCCAGTCGGAGCGCAGCGTGTGGGCAAAGTAGGCCAGACGGAGGTTACGCGGCATGCAGTTCCTCTTCGAGGATCGATGCACCAGTCATCAACTCGCTGTATAGCGAGACATAGCCCTGCCCCATGCGCTTAGCGGTGAAGAAGCGCGCCCGGTCTGCAGCGGCGGCACGCATCCTGTGCAGCTTGCCGGGATCGCGGGCAAGTTCATTGAGTATGCTTTGCAGACCGACCGCATCCTTGAAGTAAAGAGCCGCGTCTTCCCAGACCTCGCGAAACGACGGCATATCGCGAGCCACGATCGCGCAGCCACAGAGCGCGGCTTCAAGCGGCGCGAGACCGAAGGGCTCGTACAACGAGGTCGCGAGGTAAATGGAACTCGCGGAGAAGAAATCGAAGAGACTGGTCTCATCGAGCGTACCCAGCTGCATAACGTTCCCTGGAAGATCGCGCCCGGCGGCGCCCGCGAAGGAGCTCTCGCCGGCGAGAAGGACAGGCACAGGCGACACGATCTCACTCAGGATCGCAAGGCCTTTACCCTCATCCCAAAGACGACCTACAGCGACAGCCTGAAGTTTGCGCTCGCGTCCAGAGCCGGGGCCTGGAACCGTGCGCCCGTTCGGTACTACGAAAAATGGCGCACCGACTTTGAAGTGCATTCGCAAGGCCTCCCGCATCCAGTCAGTCGGAGCGACCATCGCATCCGTACCATCGAGCCCATACTGCACAAGAGACCGGTACCGATCCAGCCAGGGCGAAGGTGTCAGGTTCTTGCGACATGCCGCAGCCCAACTCAGTACATCGCTGTGCGCGGTAATCAGCTTCGGCACGTCGAGCGGCAGAGCGCCCCAGCAGAACTGATTGCTATGCAGAATGTCGGCCTGGAATTCCGCTGCGAGATCCGTCAGCAATCCGGCCCCTTCGGCCCAGGCAAACGAGTTCTCCTGCATCCATTCAAGTGGTGCGCCACAATCGCGAAACAAAAAATCTCGGTTAGCCGCCATCACCCCATCCACCCACGCACGCTGCATTGGCGATGGAGCGCGGCCGAAGCTGACAAGCGCAACACTATGGCCTTCGGCCAGTAGCTGCTCTGTCAATTCCCGGGTGAACGTCCAGACGCCGCCGACCGCGTCCGTCGTCAGGAGCACGCGCATGTCAGCTCCTGCTCCAACTGCGCCAGCGTCAGTGGCGCCTGCTCCTGAATGTCGCTCCAGCCCCGGTCTGCGAACATCTCCAGGTAATGCGTGTGAGCTCGCTCCCAGGCTTCTTCATCCGGCTGCGCTCCGAAGGTCGTCACGTATTCGGGGCTGCCCGGAAAGGGGAACATCGGCACAGGATCCGATACCCAGACGCCGTGCGCCTTCAGGTTCGCCTGCCACGCGGCTACTTCCGCGGGATCGTCCTCGGGCACCTTGATGAGGTTGGCCTGTACCCAGGGAATGCGCGGCCGCGCATAGATCAGAAGCTCGGTGATGCGGTCGGTCGAGAGGCGGCAGTTCTTGTTCATCGCGTCGCGGCCCGCATCCGAGATGGATTCGATGCCGCACTCGAATGAGACGCAGTGTGCCCGCGCCAGCAGGTCGATCGACTCTTCATTCCACAGATCGATACGCGTCTGAAAGCCAATGGAAACAGGACGCCTGGCGATCTCTTCCAGCAGTTCCCTCACCTGCTTGCCGACGCCGAAGATCTCATCGATAAAATAGATGTAATCGACTCCGCGAGCGATCAGCTGGTCGATCTCCGCGACGACTGAGCTAAGCTTGCGCTCGCGATACTTATTGCGGAATAGAGTCTTGTTGCAGAAGGTGCAGGAGTAAGGACATCCGCGCGCAAACTCCACCTCCGCTCCGCGCCGCAGATGGTCCGCACCATTGCCGCCAAAGATGTGGTGCAGATGACTGTGCCGCTCCACCGGGTAGTCGCTGTAATCGAGCATCGGCACGGCCTGCATATCCACGGCGCCAAGGCCCGGAGCACTGCGGTAAGCGCCGCTGCGAGCGTCGCGCCAGCAGCAGCCCGCAATCATCTCCCACGGCAGCGACGCGAGTTGCGCCAGGGTCTGGTCGGGCTCGCCGCGCAGGACGATATCGGCCCCGGTCTTGGCCAGCGTTGCCTGCGGGGTCACCGATCCGTGCGGCCCGATGACAACTACTTTGCTCCTCCGGTCAAGTCCTGCGATCCACTGCCGCGGCACCCGTAACTCGGGCTGCGGGCAACGCCAGAAGAGATAGGAGGGTGCGGTTGGGATGACAAGAAAGTCCTCGCCAAACGCGTCGAGACGGCGACGTACCCCGGACGGCTCCAGGTCTTCCATCAACGCATCCACTAACAGAACATCATGTCCGGCGGCGCGCAAAAACTCGCGTGCAGACAGCAGTTCCAACGGAAAGTGCGGCTCGCGGCAACCGAAGTAGGTCGAGCCGTCGAAGCTCCAGTTTGGATTCACCAGGGCGTACTTCACGCAACCTCCTGGGCGAGCAGTTCCGGAGCCGTTTGCCCAACGTTCGGCTCGGCAGCAATACGATCGCGATTCTCATGCCAGAAGGACTCTATGGCGTCGAGAATATCCGCCAGCGAGCGGCGCGGCTTCCATCCGGTCAGCCTCTCCAACTTCGATGTATCCGAGACATACAGCGGTTGATCGCCGGGACGTGTCTCGGTATAGCTCAGGTGCAGCGGAAGTCCGGTGCGCCGCTCACACTCGCGCAGCATTTCAATCACGGAAACCGTGCGCTCCATGCCGCCACCCAGGTTGAATACCTCGCCGCGCGTGCGTTTGCGGTGGGCGCGAGCGGCCATCATGGCGTCCACGAGGTCATAGACATGCAGCACATCGCGAACCTGAAATCCATCGCCGCAAACTGTTATCGTCCGCCCGTGCAGCACCGAGTAAAGGAAGTGCGCCACCCATCCCTGATCTTCGTTTCCGAACTGCCTCGGCCCCGCGATGCACGACATCCGGAAGACGACCGTGTCCATCCCGTAGATGCGCGCATAGTCGCGAACGTACTGGTCAGCCGCTCCTTTGGAGCAGCCATACGGCGAGTGGAAGTCGAGCGGCTCGTGCTCGGTGACGCCGCGAAAGCCCGGGCGCTGCGCCTCGTAACGCTGCCCCTTCACCGCGACAGGCACACCTTCGAGCGAGCCATACACCTTGTTCGTCGACGTGAAGAGAACCAGCGGATTCCGACCGGAAGCGCGTGCCGCTTCGAGCACATGGAAGGTTCCAATGGCGTTCGTAGCGAAGTCTGTCGCAGGATCTTCCACGGATGTCGTTACTGCCACCTGTGCGGCAAGATGATATATCTCCGATACATCCCGAGCGGCACGGCGCACGGCGTCGGCGTCGCGCACATCGCCTTCAACGATCTCAAGACGAGTTCGATCCGCAAGCCCGAGCAGCCAGTCGACGTTGTGCATCACGCCGCGGCGCGAGAGGTTGTCGAAAATGCGAACGCGCAGACCGGGCGTCGCCAGCAATCGCTCCGCGAGATTCGATCCCACGAAGCCGGCCCCGCCCGTGATCAGAACTGTTTCCACTCTTCCTGCAGCCATCGATCTCCCTTCCGCTCCCATGCTGTTGTTCGCGAGCTGCTTCAACCTGCCACTCAAGCGGTGAGCCCATGCGCGCTCAGTTCCTTCATCATCGCTTCCGCCTTGTCTTCGGCCTCCTGCCCGCCCAGCCACTGCGCCAGTTCGCGGAAGCCGTCTTCATGCGTGACCTGCGGCTCATATCCCAGCAGCCTGCGCGCTTTCGAAATATCCGCATAGCAATGCCGGATATCGCCGGCCCGGAACTTATTCGTAATCACCGGCTGTAAGTCCACACCGAGTTCGCCCGCCAGGAGTTCGGCGACGCGACGAATCGTAATCGGCTTGCCGCAACCGACATTGATCACTTCCCCGTCCGACTGCGGACGTTCCATGGCCAGCATGTTGGCGCGAACGATATCGTGAATGCTGACGAAATCGCGCATCTGCTCTCCGTCTTCGAAGACCAGCGGAGCGTTCCCGTTCAGCATGCGCGACCCGAACACAGCCGCCACACCGGTATAGGGATTCGAGAGCGCCTGACGTGCGCCGTAGATATTGAAGAAGCGCAGCGCAGTCACCGGTAGGCCATACGTTCTGCCGTAGATAAGGCAGAGCTCTTCCTGGTCGCGCTTCGAGAGCGCATACATCGAGTTGATCTCCGATGGCTTATTCTCGGCCGTCGGCTGCGGCTGCAACACGCCGCCACAGTGCTCGCAAAGCAGATCCCACTCACTCCGCTTTAGCTGCGCAAGCGAGCGCACCGGAGGCGCGGCAGCCTGGCCGCACTCCGAGCAGACATAACGCCCCTCGCCGTAAATCGACATGGACGAGGCCACCACCAGCTTCTGCACCTGAGACTTATTGTCCAGGATTGCCTGCAGCAACTCCGCCGTGCCCTGCGTATTCACGCTCATGTAGCGGCTGATCTCGTACATCGACTGGCCTACGCCGACCGTCGCCGCGAAGTGGTAGATGACATCGATGTCCTTGAGCACATCCCGCAGCAGATTGGGATCGCGTATATCGCCCTGGATCAGCTCCACGTCAGGCGAAAGATAATCCGGCGCACCATCCGGATGCACCTGGGGCGTAAGGTCATCCAGCGCACGCACGCTGTGCCCGGCAGCCAGAAACCCATCAGCGAGGTGCGAGCCAACGAAGCCGGCGCCGCCGGTGATCAGAATGTTCTTACTCATAGAGGCTCATTTCCTTTTCGGGTTCACTGGCGGTAGAAGTCGGCGGAGCATAACGCTGGACAGCCCAGGTTGCGAACTCCGCAAAGGTCCGGTTGTCCTTCGGAGGACTGGTATGGTGCTCTTCAATACCCAGATGCGCCGGCGTAAAGCACAGGGTCAGCGCGACTTCGAACGGCTCCAGCGCCTTCATCATGCGATCGAACCAGGCCTCGGCATTGGGCCGGTATGAGTCAGCCCAGCTTAGCCCCGTGCGAACGTAACGCACGCCAAGCTCCTGCATCAGCGCGACCGCTTCTTCCAGGCGAGGATCTTCGAAGTGAAACCACTGGCAGAATCCCACCGAGCCGTCGCGCGGAAACTTGTCCCACGACAGCTTGGGCGTTCCATCTTCGTGAACCACGCCCAGATAGTAGTGGCGATAATATGCCGACCCTTCCGCCTCTTTATGCCGCGTCTCGGCTGACCAGGCCGCGGGCAGGTCGAACAGGCTGTACCAATGCACGCGGTCGGTCTTGCCTTTCAGCAACTCGAGCGTACGCTCCAGCCCGAATGCAGCAACCTCCTCGGCGCCGAACGAGGAAGCGCCCACCTCGAGCACCCACACCGGCTTGCCTGAAACCGCGCCAGCCTCGTCGATCTTCGCGGGCCACTCATCGATCTGCCAGTGATTCCAGTCCAACGGGAATCCATGCACGCCGACCACATCCACATGCTCGATGACTCCCTGCCGCGCCAACAGACGCAGGAAGTCGCAATCGCATGCCGATACGCCTCCAAGCACGATGGGAAGCTGCGGATTGACGGCGCGAATGGCCTGCGACCCAAGGCGCACCATCTCGCCAAAACGGGTCCAGTCAGGATCCAGTTTGAAGTTCCAGTGGGATAAATTATTCGGCTCGTTCCAGAGCACGACCGCTTCGACCATTGAAGTCTCGTTCCTGTATTAAGGGGAATGACAAACTTCCGCCGGGGCGTGCTGACGGTATGCTTCTGTGAAGGTACAAAGAACGTTTTGGTTGCCTTTCCAGTTTACCGCCGTATTTCCGGCAACTATGTCTGCTTCCAAACATAGTGGTCTGGCTGCACAACAGTTTATAGGACTTAGTAACTGCGCTGGTCACTCAGCTCTGGCTCATCTGCGTCGAGGGCCGCTAACGCACGAGGGCATAGGTAAGCAGGATGGCCGCAACGGCGAGAGCGGCAGTGCGCACACGATGTCTCTTGTCCCAGATCCGATGTATCTGTTGCCAATGTGCATCGCCTTCTGCTATTCGAGTATTCAGGGGAACCAGAAAGACGATCGATCCCACGGAACCAAGGAGCCAGATCGCATCAGATGTAAGCAGAACGCCGCGTGCAAACGTCTTGCAGTGCAGCCAGGTCTGGATAGCGAGCAACAGTGCACAGAGGGGATACCAGACCGGCATCACCTTCCCAGGCACGAAAGCGAAACGGCGGAGCATCGTCAGCTGCGGTTCAGGATCGAGCCGCCAGGCGGCGGGGTCTACGAAGGCCGCCACGGAAAACTCGACGCCTATCAGACAAAGTACGGTAAAGATGGTTGCGACATTGAAGAAGTGCATGATCGGCTCCATTTAGGTGAGTCCTTCGTTTGAAGCGTTGGCTTGTACCATTGAGCATAGGCCGCTATGTAGTCTCTGTGGATCGGACATAGCTGTTGCTCCGAGGGACTTGCGACCGAAAAGAGCGGTGTGCAACGGACGAACACAGTCGCGCTGGGTTCCGCATGGGATGTGCATTGGCACGTTGCCGTCGACTGTGCGCTCAAGCTCGAATCAAACCAATTCGTGTTGGTATTGGACAAGAAACCTCCCGCGAGCGGATCATCGGAAGACGGACCTGACATAACCCGGCCTTGACCCCTGTCCTAAGGATCTGCTGATGCCTATCGAGCGCTACTCCCGCCGCCGCTTCAACTCTCTCATCGCCTCGGCTCCTCTCTGGCCGATGGCTGCGAGAGCCTTCGCCGCACCCACGCGCGAGCTGCTCATTACCAAAACCGGCGCCGTGGCCGACAACGCAACCATCAACACCAAGGCCATCCAGGCTGCGATCGATCAGCTGGCCGCCCAGGGTGGAGGAACGGTTGTGGTCCCCAAAGGCGTCTTCGTCTCCGGCGCTCTCTTCTTCAAGCCGAAGGTCAACCTCCGCCTCACCGAAGGCTCAGTCCTCAAATGCTCGACCGACATGTCGAACTTTCCAGCGCAACGCACCCGCATCGAAGGCCACTTCATGGAACATTTCACCCCGGCCTTCATCAACGCGAAGAACTGCGACGGCTTCCAGCTCACCGGCGACGGCATCCTCGACGGGGATGGCATGCAGGTATGGGAGCTCTTCTGGAAGGGTCGAGCCGAGGACAAAAGTTTCGCGAACACCGCCCTGCCCCGCGCTCGGCTGGCGCTCATCGAATCCTCAAAGGACGTCAGGATCGAAGGCATCACGTTCAGGGATTCCCAGTTCTGGAACTGCCACCTCTATAACAACGACGGCGTTCTCGTCCATAACGTCCATTTCCAGGTACCCGACGACTACAAGCAGGCCCCCAGCACGGACGGCATCGACATCGACAGCTCCCGCAACGTCACCGTCGATGGCTGTGTCTTCTCCGTCACCGACGACTGCATCGCCTGCAAAGGCTCCAAAGGACCGCACGCCATGGAGGATAAGGACAGCCCGGCCGTCGAGCACATCCGCGTCCGCAACTGCACCTTCAAGCGCGGCGGCGGCGTTCTGACCTGCGGCAGCGAGGCCACGACCGTTCGCGACGTCGTCGCGGAAGACTGCAGGATCACCGGCGCCGTCCGCATCGCAACCCTGAAGCTGCGCCCGGATACTCCCCAGCATTATGAAAACATCGCCTTTCGCAACATCACCTCGGAAGGTCCATCGAGCGGCATCATCAACATGGCGCCGTGGTCGCAGTATTTCGATCTCCAGGGCATGGAACCACCCAAATCCATCGTGAAGAACCTGAACTTCATCGGCATCAGGGGGACATACAACTCCTTCGGCATCATGAAGCCCAACCCCGGCCAGACCGATATCAGCAACGTCCTCCTGCAGAACTTCGACGTCACCATCAAGAACGACAAGCTGAACACCTCGGGCGTCACCGACCTCAGGCTCGAAAACGTGATCGTCAACGGAAAGCCCTACTCCGTCTGATCTGCGTCCTGCGGCCCGCTGTAGTCCAGCGGTTGCGACGGACGAAATCGTCTTCGAGCAGACGTCCGGCAAGTTGGCCTGGTGCACACTTGCCTGATTGCAAACGGAAAGCGAACTGCTCCGGCTCCAGTCACGCATGCTCTTTGCGCCTTTCCCTCCTGGGGCCTGAAGCGAAGGGCTCGACGAGCGCACCAGCGATTTGTTATCCCGGAAACCAATCCGGTCGACGTGTCTTATCTCTGAGACCTGCCCGTTTCGTTCCTCATGCAGGCATTCGGCGCCGCGGTGAAAAAGAATTAGTCGTGCCACCTAACCGGATCCAGCTTCTGTTGTCTAATCGGGCGAATGGACAGGGCGGAGAACGAAATCATCGGATTGGTGCTGGCCGGCAATCGAGACGCTTATCGCGAGCTCGTCGACAGCCATTATCAGTTTGCCTTTCGCCTCGCCTGTCGCATCACCGGCGACCCCGACGACGCGGAGGAGGTCGCGCAGGAAGCCTTTCTCCGCGCCTATACGCAACTCTCGACCTTCCGCAAGGACAGCAGTTTCTCCACCTGGGTCAACAGGATCGCCATGAATCAGGCACTCAACCTCGTCGAACGGCGTAAGCGCGATCTGCTCAAAGGCAGCGAGCAGATCGCCGATTCGCCCAACAGTGAAGGCGCCGTACAACTCGCAGACGGCAAAGCCGGCCCCGAGCGCCTGCTGCTCGATCGCGAATTCACCTCCATGCGCGAAGCCGCGATGGCCGCCCTCACCCCGATGGAGCGTACCGCCTTCACCCTGCGCCACATGGAGGAGATGCCCATCGCCGAGATCGCCGAATCCCTGCGCGTCCCCGCCAACTCAGCCAAACAAGCGGTCTTTCGCGCCGTCAGCAAACTTCGCCGGACGCTTGTGCCGGCCCTGGGAGGTGTCCGTTGAAGCACATCGCTGAAGAAGATTTGATCGCGTACCAGCTTCAGGAGAACATCGACGCAGCCGCCATCCGCGAACATCTGGAGGTCTGCCCGGAGTGCGCCCGCACCGCCGAAAGCATCGCCGAAACCCTGCGCGTCTTCTCCGCCGAGCCGGTTCCGCGGGCCAACCTCGACCACGCCTGGCAGCGTCTGCGCGGCAACCTGCCGCCGATCGCCGCTGCGCCTCGCCGTACTCCTGTCTGGCGATGGCTTGCGGCTCCGTTGCCTGCCGCAGCGCTGCTGCTGGCGTTCCTTGCGACCCATCATCGTTTTGTCGCGCCAAGCCGTGACGCGTCGGCTCATCTTCAGTCCGGTCCGCTGTCCGAGCAGCCCCGCGATCCGGATCTCGCCGCCCATCTTGAGAACGCCGAGCGTCTGCTGACCGAGGTAAGCCACTCGACCGGTCCACTCGACGAAAACACACGTGCTGAAGCGCAGAACCTGCGTCTCACCAACGCTGTTTACATCCGCAGGGCCAACTCCGAAGGCGACCTGGCGGAGGCGGCCGTACTCGACAGGCTGGACCGCACTCTGACCACGCTCCAGCACGAGCCATCCGGCAGCGGCTGGCATTTGCGGGTCGAAATGAATACCTCCGGCCTGCTCTTCGATATCCGCATCCTGCAACAAAACGACAACTCCATGAAGGACTCCAAATGAATCGCAAACTCTTCCTCTCGCCCGTCCTGGTCTTTGCGTTGATCGCAGCCAAGCCCGCTATTGCGTTGCCCCTCCCTTTACCTGTCGTGAGCGCAGATGACGATGCAGCTTACGCCGCCGGGACCAAGGCTCTGAACGAACGCCGCTGGGCCGACGCCGTTACCTCCTTCGAGCAGGTCGTAAACGCCAGGGGCAAGAAAGCGGACGCGGCGCTCTACTGGAAGGCCTACGCGCTGAACAAACTCGACAAGCAGCAGCTCGCGCACGATACCTGCGTTCAGCTTCGCACTTCGTTCAAGGACAGCGCCTGGAATCAGGACTGCCGCGCCCTCACCGTGTCGTTCGTCAACGTGCAGGTTCCTTCGTTTACCGGGCCCGATCTGGACCAGCTCAGGATAGACATCGACCGCGACGTGCATACCTCCGTTCACTCTTCGAAGGATCCCGACGCCGAGATCAAGATCCTCGCGCTCAACTCTCTCATGCATCGCGACCCCGCCCAGGCCATGCCCCTGCTGCGCAACGTGCTGACCGGCGACCAGCCCATGGCGGTAAAGCAGCAAGCCCTCTTCGTCCTCGCGCAGAACAAGTCGCCCGAAGCCGACGCGCTGCTGCACGACCTCATCGTTGGCAAGATGGGACCCGAGCTGCAACTGCAATCCATTCAGTCCAGCGGAATCTATCGCGGCCGCTCGAACAACGACTCGCTCGCCGAGGCCTATCGCAACAGCACCGATCCCAGGGTCAAACGCGCAGTTATCTCGGCCTGTTTCGTCGCCAACGACGACACGCATCTGGTCGAACTCGCTCGGCAGGAGAAGGATATGGAGATGAAGCGCCGCATCGTCTCGCAGCTATCCCTGATGAAGGGCAAAGCCGCCAGCGACTACATGATGGAACTGCTGAAGTAACGCCCCTGACCTTGCCTTAGGACTAAACAGGCTGCGGAAGAATGATGTTTCACGCGCCCCAGCAGAAGGCCCGCGGCTAAAGCCGCACTGATTCATTGGCGTTATTCGTGGGGCTGAAGGTCCACGAATAATCCCAACAGACCAAAACACGAGCTTACGGCAGGATCGAATCCCGCCCTTTCAACAAGAACCTGCACCACTCACACAAGGAGCCACTCCATGCGTTCGATCTCTCACGCCTTCATTCTCGCCACCTTGCTGCTTAGCGGATCAGCCATTCTCCCCGCACAGCAGCCCAAAGTTGCCAACGCGCAGGTTTCCACCCAACCCGTCGACCGCAACCTTCAGGCGACTCTCGAAAAGCTGAAGCAGTCCACCACGCCGTTGTGGGCCGGCTATGTCATTCCCACAGCCAAACCGTTCAACAGCAACTGGAACTCGAGCCACGTCTCCTACCTTGAGAAGAACAGCCACTCGGAGAGCAACTCCGAGGAGAACGCTTCAACCGGAGAAGGTCATGCCGTGGTGCTCTATCGCCTGGCCGCAGGCAAGGTCGATCAGGTGCGTATCAGCGGCGTGGATCAGGAGCTCGACGGCGGCGGCCTGCGCTTCGTGTGGCTTAGCGGCGTCACGCCCGAAGACAGCGTAGCGACCCTGAAGGCCGTTTGCCTCGCACCGGAGTCCGGCCACCTCATCGACAGCGCGATCTTCCTCATCTCGCTACATCAGTCCACCGCTGCGATGCCGGCGCTGGTCGCGCTCGCAGGCCCCGGCACGAACCTGCATCTGCGCGAGCAGGCTGCCTTCTGGCTCTCGAACCAGCGCGGACACGAGGGCTTCCTCGCGCTCAGGAACATCGCGCGCACCGACAAGGACGACGCCTTCCGCGAGAAGCTGGCCTTCGACTTCAACGTATCGAAGGATCCCGGCGCGCTCGACGAACTCGTCCGCATGGCGCACGAAGACTCCTCGCCGAAGGTTCGCAGCCAGGCGCAGTTCTGGATGGCGAACCGCGGCGGCAAGGTCGTCGCGGCTTCACTCCACGATGCGGCCGAGAACGATCCAGACGCGCAGACCCGCAAGCAGGCGGTCTTCGCTATCTCCCGCTTGCCCGACGGCCAGGCCGCCCCGCAGCTTGTGCAATTGGCGGAAAGCAGCAGGTATCCGGAGGTCCGCAAGCAGGCGGTCTTCTGGCTCGGCCAGTCCAAAGATCCAAAGGCGCTCGAATACCTGACGAAGCTTGTCACGACTTCCAGCCGTTAGCACGGAGTGTAATGGGTCGGTCTTGCTTCAGGGCCGAAGGCCCGTCCTATCCCAGCCTGGGCGAAGCCCCAGGTCCGCGGTCGACCACGAAACCGAGGGCTAAAGGCCCGACATAATTCGAGCACGAACTCAGACCGAGGGAACTCCAAAACCATTCCCCGCGTACCGATGTCCAGGCGCTGAGACGTCATGACGAAATGCACGGGTAACTCAAACCATGGGACGTATCCCATAAGGAATGTATGAAGATCGCCCTTATCGCCGCAATCGCCACGCTGCTCCTGCCCCACGCGTTCGCCCAGAAAGCCTGCTCTCCGCTCACCGGCGTCGTCCGCGACAGCACGCAGGCGCTGGTCCCCGGCGCCACCGTCACGCTCGATTCCAGGCAGAGCGCCATCAGCACCTCGGGCGGAGAGTTCAGATTCGCCTGCGTCACTGCCGGCAGGCACAAGCTCTCCATCAAGGCGAACGGCTTCTCCGAGGAGACCAGCTCTTTGAACACGCCGCTGGCAACCCCGGCCACTGTCGTCCTGCGGCCCGAAGCCGTGGTCACCGATGTGGATGTTACGGCGAGCGACGATCCTGCCATCGCTCCCGCCGTCACCGCCAGCGGTCCCAGCCAGACCATCTCCGGCAGCCATCTGCAGTCGCTCGCAGACGATCCTGACGACCTCCTGAAGCAGTTGCAGCAACTCGCAGCAGCCGCCGGAGGGTCGGCCTCCGGCGCCACCGTCGCGGTCGACGGTTTCGACAACGGCGAAGGCGGCACGCACCTGCCGCCCAAGTCCTCCATCGCCTACATCAAGGTCAATCCCGACCTCTTTTCCGCCGAGTACCGCAACCCGCCGTTCAGTGGCGGACGCATCGAGGTGTACACCAGGCCCGGCCAGTCCACGTTTCATGGCGCGCTCTTCGGCACCAACTCCAGCTCCTGGATGAACGCCCGCGACCCTTTTGCGAGCGCACCAGCCGCGCTCGGCAAGCAGCGTTACGGCTTCGAGCTTACCGGCCCCATCCGCAGGCAGGGCTCCGACTTCTTCACCGCGCTGGAGCATCGCACCATCAACAGTGAAGACGTGGTCAATGCCGTCATGGTCAACGCAGCGGGACAACAATCCCCGTTGCTCCAGACCGTTCCCGTTCAGCAGCAGCTCTGGATCGGCAACGCCAAAGTCGACTGGCAGCTCGGCCCGAAGAACACCTTCATCGCCAGCGTCGACACCTACAACAACGATCTTCCCAACCAGGGCGTCGGCGGTTCGTCGCTGACCGAGAACGGCTACGACAACCGCTACTATGACACCAACCTCCATCTCACCGACGTCACCATCATCTCGCCGAAGATCATGCACGAAGCCCGCATCGGCCTGGAGCTCGACGGCTATACGCACACGCCCAATTCCACCGCGCCGCAGGTCTCGGTCGCCGGAGCCTTCACCGGCGGCGGCAATACCGTCGGCTCCGCGCGCGAATCCGAGACTGTTGAAGCACATTAGAAGTGTCCCCTGTTGTCCTCGATAGAAGTGTCCCCTC
>CAXTMK010000069.1:0-24172 GCA_964245315.1 uncultured Acidobacteriaceae bacterium
GTCGTACTCTGACCAACGGTTTGCGGCACGGCAAACTCCGTAGCCCCACGCGAGCGATGCAGCGCTACCCACAACGCCGCCACCGCCAGCCCGCCCACGCCCAGCAGCACGAACATCCTGCGCCAGCCGATGGTCAGAATCAGCTCCGTCAGGATCGGCGGAGCCAGCGCCAGCCCGATCGTCTGTGCCGAGTTCACCAGCGCCGTCGCGCGTCCTCGAGCCCGCTCGCCGAACCACTCGCGAATGCTCATCACCACGCACGGATAAAACGGAGCCTCGCCCGTGCCCAGCAGCACCCGCATCGCCAGAAAACTCGGCAGGCTCTGCACCAGGCCCGTCAGCATCTGCGCCGCCGACCAGATAAACAGCCCCGTGCCCAGAACCGAACGCGTCGTGCCGCGCTCCATCAAACCCACCAGCGGCATCTGCGCCAGCCCATACGCCAGCGCGAACGCCGAGAGCAGCCAGCCCATCTGCGTCGCATCCAGGTGCATCTCCGCCCGCACGCTGGAGTTCGCCACCGAGAGCGACGAGCGATCCAGGATGTTCACCAAGCCCGCGAGGAAGAGCAGCGACAGCGTAGCGATCTGGTGGCGGCGCAGCGTCATGCAAATCCCTCGTCCCTACGATAGCCATTCACTGTAAACTCTCGACTCACCACTCTGAACTCTTAAAACTAAAGCCCTTCGCCTGACCCGGCACAGCATCTCGGGTGCCCCATCTCAAACGGCTTTATCGTTTGAGGTGGGGGAGCAAGGCCGCCGACTACACCATCCCCGCGAACTCCGTAGGCCGCAGCGCGTCCAGATCCTCGGTGCCTCCATCCGCCGCGCCTGTCGCCCGCTCAAACACATCCTCCGGCATCAGCGGCACATGGGTGAACGCCATGCCGGTGGCATTTTCGATCGCGTTCAAAATCGCCGGAGCCGGCCCATCCATCGGCAGCTCGCCGATGCCCTTGGCGCCGAACGCCCCATGCTCGAACGGTATCTCCTCGAAGTGCACCAGGATCGGCGGCAGGTCGGCGCTGGTCGGCATGATGTAGTTGGTCATCTGGTTGTTCATCATGCGTCCGTTCGCCCACACGCATTTTTCGTACAGCGCATAGCCGATACCCTGCGCCACGCCGCCCTCGATCTGCCCGGCGGCCAGGATCGGATGCAGCACCTTGCCTACCTCCTGCAGCGCGTGGAACTCCGTCACCACCGGCGTATAGGTGGTCATGTCGACTGCAACTTCGGCTACGTAAACAGCCCACGCATAGGCCGGATAGGCATCGCCCATATACTTCTGGTCGTCCCAGAAGATGTTGCCCGGCGCCTCATAGCGCTGGAAGCTCTTCAGCTCGCCCACCTGCGCAACGTAAGCGGCGATCGCGGGCGGCAACTCATCCGGCATATGGCCTTCGCGCAGAAAACCCGCCAGCCGCAGTGTCTCGATCATCCCCTTGGCGGCGCGCTCCACCAGCTTGCCGACTACCATCACTGTGCGCGACGCCACCGTCGGTCCCGAGTTCGGCACCAGCGTCGTATCCGGCTGGGCTATCACTACGTCGCTGTAGTGCGCGTTCAGAGCCTCCGCCGTAACCTGCGCGAGGATCGTATTCGTCCCCTGCCCAAACTCGGTCGACGAGACCAGCACCCGCGCCTTGCCCTCGGCCGTGCCCTCGACGCCCACCAGCGAATTCAGATATCGCTCGCCGGAGCCTGTAAATCCCGAGCCATGCATGAACGTCGCAAAGCCGATACCGCGCTTGATGGCGCTGCCTTTGTTCTCCCGCGCAAATCGCGCCGTCTTCTCGTGATATCCCGATTCGTCGAGAGCGCGGTCGAGCAGCGCGTCCAGATAGAGCGGCTGCTGAATCGTCTGGCCTGTAGCCGTCGTGCCGCCATGGCGCACGAAGTTGCGCTTGCGCAGCTCGACCGGCGTAAGTCCGACCACCCGCGCGATCTTATCCATGTGCCGTTCCATCGCGAACAGCGACTGCGGCGCGCCGAAGCCGCGAAACGCCCCTGACGGCGGCGTATTCGTCGCCACCGCCCGCGAATGCACGCGCACCGCGGGCCACTGGTACGGCCCCGCCGCGTGGATCGTCGCCCGCGAACAGACCGTCGCGGACAGCGTCGCATACGCCCCGCCATCGATCACGATATCGATATCGCAGGCCAGCAGCTTGCCGTCTTTCGCGACCGCCGTGCGGTGCCGTGTGCGCGACGGATGCCGCTTCGTGGTCGCGGCCATATCCTCCGCGCGGTCGTAGATCATCTTCACCGCATGCCCGCATTTCAGGCTCAGCACGGCCGCATGCCCGGCCAGTACGCTGGGATAATCCTCCTTGCCGCCGAACGCCCCGCCGGTCTCGGTCTGGATCACGCGCACATGCTCGTCGTCCAGACCGAAGCCCACCTTCAGCGCGCGATGCACATAGAACGGGCACTGCAGCGATCCCCACACCGTGACCTGCTCGCGCGTAGCCTCGGCGATCATGCCGTTGGTCTCGATGTAGAGCTGCTCCTGCGCGCCGGTCGTGTACTCTTCCTCAACGACAAAGTCGGCCTCGAGAAACGCCCGATCGACGTCGCCACGCTCCAGGTGAAACGTCTTGAAGGTATTGTCCTCGCCCCAGATAATGGTCTCGCGCTCCAGAGATTCGGCGATCGTAAACACCGCCGACTCGGCCTCATAGGTTATCTTCACCGCCGCCACGGCCGCCGCCAGACGCTCGCGCTCCGGATGCGCGAGCAGCAGAATTGCCTCCTCGTGGTGGTTCACCCGATCCTTCGCCAGCAGCGGCTGATCCTCGAGAAACATCGGCACCATGTTGCGTCCGGGGATGTCATCCGCCGTCGCGATGCAGAACTCATGCCACGGAATCGTCTCCGGAAACTCGATGCTAACAATGCGTCCACGAGCAATCGTCGATCGCACGGTCGCGCCATGCCACATGTCCGGCCGCACAATGTCATCGACATAGAGCGCCTGCCCCAGCAGCTTCGAAGGGCCTTCCTTGCGCGGAACGTTCGTGCCTACGATGCGATGATCCATGCCCTTTTCCTTTGTTGTCATCCCGTTGGGATCTGCTTTTGTCTTCGCTCGAACACTCACTCCGCACTCAGTTTGGCCAACGCCCCTGCCAACACCCGCGTCCCCAGCGCAATCGCCTCCGGACTCGCGTATTCATCCGGCCGATGGCTCACCCCCGCGCGGCAGGGAATAAACAACATCGCAATCGGGCAAACCTGCGCCATAAACGTCGAGTCATGGTACGCCCGCGACACCATCCTGCGGTACGTCGCACCCTCCGCGCGGCAAACCTCCTCAAGCGTGGCGACGATCTCCGGCGCACACACCGCGGGTGCGTCGGCATTGATCGCCTCTTCGGTAATCTTCACCCCGCGCTTCCGCTCAATCTCCGCAATCTCCGCATGCAGCGAAGCCATGATCCCATCGCGCCGAGACACGTCCGTATCGCGAATATCCAGCATGAACTGCACCCGCGAAGGCACCGCATTCACGTTGCCCGGGTGGACGAAGACCGAGCCCACGGTGGCCACCGTATCGACGCCCCGCGACCGTTCATTCGCCTCCAGCGCCAGCCTTTCGACGGCGAGAAGTACCTCAGCGGCGGCGCACAGAGCGTCGCGCCGGTCCGGCATCAGCAGCGCCCCCGCATGCCCGCCGAAGCCCTCGACCGTGTAGCGATAGCTTGCCGGCGCGGCGATGTTCGTCACGATGCCGACATCGATGCCCTCGCGCTCCAGCAACGGTCCCTGCTCGATATGCAACTCCACCCAGGCATGGTAGTAGTCGTCCGCCAGGCGCACATCGGCGAGCGAGCCTTCGAACCCCGCCGCATTGCGAACCTGCCGCAGCGTCATGCCCGGCGCCGCCGTCGGATCGCTCTTGTACAGACGGTCTGGTAACTGGTCCGCGTTCTCCGCGGACAAGACGCCGCCCAGCAACCGCGAGCCCAGACATCCGATGCCGAAGCGCGTCGGCTCTTCGCTGGTAAACATCAGCGTCTCGATCGGACGCTGCGGCACAAACCCCGACTCCGCCAGCGAGCGCATCGCCTCCAGCCCGCCCAGCACGCCGACCGTGCCGTCATACATGCCCGCATGCGGAATCGCATCCGTATGCGAGCCCGTTCCCACCGCCGGCATGTCAGGTTCGGTGCCCGGCCAGCGGATAAACGTGTTGCCCACCGCATCCTCGCGCACGAAGAAGCCCGCATCCCAGGCCAGGTTCTTCAGCCATTCGCGAGCCTGCAGATCGCGCTCCGTAAACACCACCCGTGTGACTGCTCTTGCAGGCGCAGGCAGCGATGCCTCCGCAGGAGGGCAGTCCGTCAGCGTCGCAAGATACTGCAGTTCGCGATTGAGCCGCTCCGAATTGATCTTTATCGTCACAGCAGCGGCACCCGATTGAAATCCTTATAGATAAGATACTTCGCCGGCCCCTTGCCGACCGCAGCAAACCACTGCGGACAGAACGGCGCCATCCAGATAAAATCTCCCGCCATGACCGGATACCAATCCTCCGCCAGCTTGTAGATGCCGCCGCCTTCGAGCATCAGCAGGCCATGCTCCATCACATGCACCTCCACCTGCGATAGCGCCGCGCCCGGCGCATACGTCATCGTGTTCACCGCGAAGTCGAAGCCGAAGTGCGCGGGCAACAGCGCACGCACCAGCACATCCGGATCGCCGTCCAGCGGCTGGGCGAGCACCGCAGCTTCTGTGCCTGCAAACGCCGACGGTACCGGGACACCGGCCAGCGGCTCATACTTCTTCTCGATCACCGCGCAACGGCAGTGGCTGTTGGCGACAAAAGTCGTAGGCTGCGTCGGCGGCATGTACACAAACTCACCCGCATGCAACGGCTGATCCAGCTGCGGCCCGTTCACCGAAGCGTCGCCTTCGAGCACATACAGGAAGCGCTGATTTGGCCCCGGCATCAGCTTGCCCTTCGGCGTCAGTTCGATCCCGTACTGTAGGAATCCCGCGCCCAGCGCAGGCGCCGCATGCACCACCGCATCTCCGCCCTCCAGCCCCGGCAGCGGGATGCGCACGAAGGCGTCGGGCGTATGCAGCAGGTGCGTGGGCTTGCGCGTGGAGCGTGTCGCGCCCAGATGTTGCAGGCTCTGCATTGCGTTCCTTTCTTCTATCGAGAGTAACCTGTGCCCCATCTGTCTTTCACGATGAGTGGGATCGGCGCAGCACGCTTATAGCTTAAAGCTGCCTTCAACTTTCAGCTCTCGATGCGGTTTTGTACTTCCAGCTTATCGAGCAACCGCAAACAAACCTCCAGCCCCGCCGCCACATCCTGTACCTTCACCGCCTCCTCCGGATGATGACTCAACCCCCGCGGCGTGCGCAAAAACAGCATCGCCGTGGGCACCTGCGGCGCCAGGATCATGGCATCGTGTCCCGCGCCTGAAGCCAGGGCATGCGCGCCCTCGGCGCAACCGGCAAGCGTCTCCAGGAGCCGCGCATCCATCGGCACCGAAGCCTGCCCGCCGCGATCGACGAACGTGACGCTTACTCCACGCGCCGCGGCACAAGCTTCGGCCCGTTCCTTCAGCCCCTCAACCGCAACCCGCCGCTTCTCATCCGAAGGATGCCGCACATCGAGCGAGCAGGTCACCGCGCCGGGAATCACGTTGGCCGCGCCCGGCAGCGCCTGGATCGATCCCACCGTCGCCAGCAGGTCCGCATCCCTATCGGGCGCATGCGCGACCTCCGCAATCCACTCCGCCGCCGCCACCAACGCATCCCTGCGAAAGCGCATCGGCGTGGTCCCCGCATGATTCGCCTCGCCGCGAAACGTGCAGCCTAGCCGCGACTGCCCGATGATGCTGGTCACGACACCAAGCGACAGGCCCAGCGACTCCAGCACCGGACCCTGCTCGATATGCACCTCCAGGAACGCAAACGTCCCCGGCGTAAGCACCGCATCCGCCAGCCCATCGGGATCAAGCCCAAACGCCCGCAGCGCCTGCGCGACGGATATCCCATCCGCATCCGTCCGCGCCAGCATCTCCGCGTCGAGCGTGCGCACCAGCGCGCGGCTCCCGATAAACGGCAGCTTAAACCGAACGCCTTCCTCCTCTGAGAACGCGATCACTTCCACCGCGTAGGCGAGCCTGCGCCCGCCCAGCATCTGCAGCAAAACGATCGGCAGCGCCACACCCAGCACTCCGTCATACCGGCCCGCATCCGGCACCGTATCGATGTGCGACCCCATCAACAGAACGCGCTCACTGGCGCCCGCATACATCCCGCGCAGATTGCCCGCCGAATCCACGCGCACAGTCATGCCGAGCGCCTCCATTTCAGCCCGCAACAGCGCATGTACTTCGCGCGTGGCCGGCGAAAGAAACGTCCGCGTGATCGTCCCCGGAACATCGGTGCAGGCCGCAATCCGCGCACACAGATCGAGCACCTGCTCCGCAGCGGTCACGCGCGAACCTCGCGTCCCATGGGCTCGCCCACGAACGTACCGCGGTCGAAGACAACGTTGCCGCGCAGAATCGTCCGCTTCACGCGTCCGGTCAGCCGCTCGCCCACATACGGCGAGATCGCATGCCTGAAATGCAGGTCCTCCGCCGCAACCGTAAACGTCTCCTCCGGCGCGAAGACCACCAGGTCGGCTTCGAATCCTTCCGCGATGCGCCCTTTGCGCTTCTCGACTCCCGCGAGTACAGCCGGTCCCGAGGACATCAGACGCGCCAGGTGAGAGAGCGACGGGGTCCGATCCCATGTATCAGAATCGAGAGATGGGGCACCCAGGATGGTGTTGGTCACGGAAGCTCCAAGCGAGAGCGACGCAATTCCGCCCCACGCCTTATCGAACTCGCCGGCTTCGACGCCCTTCATCTCCGGCGGGCACGGGCTGTGGTCGCTCGCAATCAGGTCGAGCGTTCCATCCATCGCAGCCGCTCGCAGTAGCTCGCGATTGGCCCGCCCGCGAATCGCCGGCGCGCACTTCTTCAGCGTCTCGCCGTCGCCGATCTCCTCCGCCGCGAAGTAGAGATAGTGCGGACAAGTCTCGACCGTAATCGGCAAACCCTCCGCCTTCGCCGCGCGAATCAGCGGCAGGCCCAGCGCGGTCGCCAGATGAACGATGTGCACCCGCGTCCCGAACTCGCGGCACAGCGCGATCAGCAGCCGAATCGCCGCCAACTCCGCCTCATCCGGACGCGACCTGAGGTAAGCCTCATATCTGCGGAAGTCCGCGCCCGCTAGGCCCTGCGCCGCCGCTTCGAGCGGCCCCGGCAGCTCCGCATGCACCAGCAGCGGCAACCCGGTCGCCGCCAGAATTGGCATCGCCGCCCGCAGATTGGCCTCGTCCAGCAGCCCCAGCCCATCGCATCCCGGATAAACCAGGAAGCACTTGTACCCCGGCACGCCCGCCGCCGCAAGCTCCGCCAGATGCACCTGGTTGCCGTTCTCCGCGCCGCCCCAGGCCAGCCAATCCACGCTGCATTGCCCGGCGGCAGCGGCACGTTTGGCTTGCAGGCCCGCGACGGTCGTAGTCGGCGGCAGGCAGTTCAACGGCATGTCTACGACCGTCGTAATTCCACCGGCAGCCGCCGCACGGGTCGCCGTTCGAAAGCCTTCCCACTCCGTGCGTCCCGGCTCGTTGATGTGTACATGCGGGTCGATCAACCCCGGCAGCAGTGCGTCGTCGCCACAGTCGTACACCTCATCCACACGCCCATGCGCATCCGCTTCCGCAATGCGAACGATAAGCCCGGAATCGGTGTCGACTACGACAGCAGCCGGGCGAATCCCATCTAGAAGAACGACGCGGCGCGAGATGTAAGCGGAAGTAGCCACTCGTCTTTCTACTCCGCGATCTTCCCATAATCCCGCGCCGGCGCGCCTTCAACGGGCTTGCCCTCCTGCACGTAATTGCGATTCCACTTCGGAATCTCGACCGTATACGCGCCAGGCTTCTCGATGATCGCCTGGCAGCCCAGCCGCGAGTTCAGCTGGATATCCGCCGCCGTCTCCATGCGATCGAGCTCTTTATCTTCCGGCTCCGAGATGCCTTTATCCCCTTCACGAATCCAGAGGTGGCAAGTCGTGCAGGCGCACACCCCGCCGCAGGCATGGTCGAGGAAGATATCGTAGTTCTCGGCCACATCCAGAAAGCTCATCGGCTCGCCGTGGCCTTCATACGGCATGCTTCCGAAGGGAAACTCGACGGATTTATTCTCCGGCAGAAACGTAACGCGGACGATGCCCTCGGCGGGCGGGGTAGACAGGTCGACAGGCGGGAGCAGCTTCGATTCAGACATACTCCGATTTTACTTCCCGCCCTGCATTTCGTTTGTCAGCTTGCCTTGATCTGCCGGCAAACTAGCTCAACACCGGTATCGTAAGCTTGTCCCCCACATGCAGGATGTTCGGATCGGGCCGTCCGCTCGCCTTGGCGATCTGCATGTAATGGTTCGGATTCCCGTAGAACAGCTTGCTGACCTTGCTCAGGTTGTCGCCCGCCACCGCCGTGTACTCCTGGCTCTCGCCGCCGGTGTTGGTGATCTCATGCTTCAGGTCGGCAAACTGCGGATCGACCGCCTTGATTGCGTCCCACACCCGGTTCTCCACCACCTGCGACGGCACCTGCGCGACAAGGTGATACTGCTCGCCGACCAACTCCGACCCTACGAACTTTGCCCCATACGGCTCAAACTGCTTGACTGTGTCGACCACCGGAGCATACTTCGCCTGCAATGCCTGAAAGTCCGCCATCGTGTCTCCCGTTTCGGTTAGAGGAACTTGCTCAAGAGGCCGCCGGCCATGCCGCCGAAGCCGCTTTGGGGCGCTGCCGTGGTCCCGCCCTGCGTGAAGTGAGACATCGCCATGGGAAGCACGGTTGCGAGCGCCATCTCCGCCATCTGCGGCGACACGCCGGCCTTTTCAGCTACCTTCTCGATCAGCCCCGACCCGGCCAGACCCTGCTGAACCTGCCCGGGCGCCGCCGTGCCGTTCGTGGCGACCGACTGCGCGTCCACGCCGTTCTGCTGCATGTGCTGCATCACACCCGCCAGCCCGCCCGGATGCTCTTCCAGAGCCTGCATCAGTCCGCCTGCAACCTTGGCCTGCGGATTTCCGCCCTGCTCCGTCTGATTTGAAGCCATCGACTCCAATGAATCCAGTAATCCCATTTTGTGTCCTCCGGAGAACTAAGATGCAGGGCGCGGAAAAGTGCCGCCAGCGATCCCGCATTTATTGCAGGACCGCCCACGCCAAGCCATCCGGCTCCGTGCCCGGTGCGATCTTTCCCACTACGGCCATCGTTTTGAGATCGATCACCGCGACCCAGTTATCGGGCGAACACGAGACATACGCCCGGCCGCCGTCCGGCGCAATCAAGACTCCCGCCGCGCCCGTGCCGACCGCGATCTGCTTCACCACGCGTTGCGTTGCCACGTCGATCACACCCACATCGCCGCTCTTGTCGCGAGAGACCAGCGCCAGCTTGCGATCCGGCGTAAACCGCAGCCGGTTGGCGGTCATCAACTCCGCCGGAATCGTTGCGGTCACCGACTTTCTTGCGAAGTCGACGATCGACACCGTACCCTCCACAGCATTCGCAACCCATATCGTCTGCGGATCGCCGTTCGCGTCCGCCATCACATCGAAGCCTTCGGGATACGATCCTACCCTGACAAACGCCTCATCCCAATCGGGCGCCGGCGGACCATCTTTTCCTCGCGTTGTGAACCCGCCCTGCTTGGAAAGCATCTTCGGCTGCATCTCATCCGGCCCGCCCGCGCGCTCGGTAAGCAGGCTCAACGTGCCTGAACCCACGTTCACCGTCACAATCTTCTTTCCATCGCGTGAGACCCAGAGCATGTGCGTCCCGAGCTGCCCCGTGCCCTGCACCCAGTCGACCGACTCACTCGCCGGATCGATGCGCCCGATGACCTTGGCGCGCTCCGCTGTGAAGTAGGTTTTGCCGCCGCTCACAAACAACCCGTGCGGTCCCCACAGCGCGCCCATATCGATGGTCTTCACCACGCGCTGAGCGATCAGGTCCACCACGGTTATGGTGTGCGCGGAGCCGTTGTCGTAGTTCGTCACCCAGGCCGTCCGCCCATCTTCGGACGCAATCACCTCATGCGGATTCGTGCCGACCTGCACCTTCGCCACCACCTGCAGCGTCTTCGGATCGACGATCGCCAGCGCCGTATCTTTCTTCGCCAGCACCAGCAGCGCGGGACTCGGCGTAGGCGCCGCCTGCCCCATCGCAAAAGTCGCAACACCCATCACCGCAAGAATCATCCACTTCATAAGGCTCTCCGCCCGCTAGGATGCCCTTCGCGGCCTGCGTGAAACTTCGTGCACTTTAGCCAATTTTTACCAAATAGCGCGAGCGAAAGCGCATCCTAACTTCATGTCCAATCCCTACGACGCGATCATCATCGGAACCGGTGCCGGCGGCGGTCCGCTCGCGCTGCACCTCGCCCAGGCCGGCAAGCGCATCCTCATCCTCGAGCGCGGGCCATTCCTGCCGCAGGAAAAACTCAACTGGGACACTTCCGCCGTCTTCCTTTCTAATCGCTACCATACCCGTGAGACCTGGCACGACAAAGACGGCAAGGACCTGCACCCGCAGCAGGCGTATTACGTCGGCGGACAGACTAAGGTCTACGGCGCGGCCATGTTCCGCATGCGCGCGGAGGACTTCGGCGTCATCCAGCATGAGGGCGGCATCTCGCCCGCCTGGCCGATTACCTACCCCGACCTCGAACCCTTCTACACGCAGGCTGAGGAACTCTTCCACGTACACGGTTCGTTAGGCTCCGCGCCGGCGGTTTCCGGCGGCTTCGGTTCAAGCTACGACCCCACCGAGCCGTATCACTCCAAACCTTATGCCTACGACGCCTTCGCCAACGAGCCGCGCATGCAGGCCATCGAAGACGGCGTGCGCAAGCTCGGTGTCAATACCTTCCCCATTCCGCTCGGCCTAAAACTCGACACGAAAATTCCGGCGGAATCAAAGTGCGTCCGCTGCGACACCTGCGACGGCTATCCCTGCCTGGTGCACGCAAAGTCCGACGCCGACATCAACTGCATCCGGCAGATACTGCATCTGCCCAACGTCACGCTGATGACCAACACCCGCGTCCTGCGGCTGCTGACCAACCCCAACGGCACCGCGGTCACGTCGGTGGAAGTGGAACACTCCGGTGCGCAGCTCCATGAGGCCGGGTCACAGACTCCCGGCAAGGGAATCGCCACCTACGAGGCGCATCTCTTCTGCCTGTGCGCCGGAGCCATCAACTCCGCTGTTGTCCTGCTTGCGTCAGCCAGCGACACGCACCCGCGCGGCCTCGCCAACGCCTCCGACCAGGTCGGCCGCAACTTCATGTATCACCAGGCCGACGCGATTCTCGCCTTATCCATGCAGAGCAACGCGGACGCCTACACCAAGACCTGGGGCACGAACGACTTCTACTTCCGCGACTCCGACCCCGCGTACCCCTTCCCGCTCGGACAGGTCCAGCCCATCGGCAGCTTCCACCACGAGATGATGAAGGGCGACGCGCCCCCGCTGACGCCCGGCTTCGTGCTCGAAAAGATGAAGCAGCACGCAGTGCCGTGGTGGCTCACGACCGAAGACCTGCCCGACCCGGAGAACCGCGTCACGCTGGAGAATGCGACGCCGTCATCCGTCGCGGCGCCGTCGCCGGGACCAGCCGGGCCGCATCCGGCTGACGACACCGACCCGTCCGGCGCGGGCAATCAGTCCGCGACCACATCGATCGCTCCGCCGGGCCGCATCCGCCTGAGCTACACGCCCAACAACGTGAAGTCCTTCGAGCGGCTGAAAGACCGCTGGCTGTATGTGCTGAAGCGCGCCGGCCACGCTGACACATCGGTCCCGCTGCACGCCTACTTCAAGAAGCGCATTCCGCTCGAAGGAGTAGGCCACCAGAACGGCACCTGCCGCATGGGCAACGACCCCGCCACCAGCGTACTCGACGCCAACTGCAAGGCGCATGCACTGGACAACCTTTACGTCGTCGATGCCAGTTGCTTCGCGTCGGCCTCGGCGGTGAACCCGTCGCTGACGATTATTGCCAACTCGATACGCGTCGCGACGCATTTGTTAGCCGAGCGCTTTCGTTAGCGGCCTTCAAGAGCGTGGGTGCCCCATCCTCGCGCAGTTTCGTCGCGCAGGGTGGGGTATCGTTTGCGGAAGCAAACGACAGTCCTCTCTCACGCGAGCGTCAGCGTCAACGCCGTCACACTCGCCGCCGGAAAGGTGTGGATGAGGCGTCCGCCATTCGGAGTCTGCACCTTTGCCTCGGACGGCCTGACCGCGTCGGGATGGTCGAAGTCGTTGTGCGCGTGGACATCCTGCTCGGCCAGCACAGTGCCGCGAACGCCGGTGATCGTCGCTCCGCCGATCGCGATTTCGGTGGTCAGCGCGTCGTGCAGGTGAGGGTTCACCACGCTGAGCGTGACGGTCTTTCCCACCATCGACGCCGACCCGGTAAGGCCGGCGAGATGCATGGCGGGATCGATGGAGCCATAGGCGCTGTTGCCTCCGACCGCCGTCACCTGCGCGAGCCTGTTGACGATCGACGGCGCGGCGAAGGCGACCTGCAGCGACTGCGCGCCCATGTGCGGCATGTACATCTTGAAGACGTGGAAGGTGGGCGTAACGGTGAACCTGTCGCCCCGCGCCAGCATCAGCGAGTGGATGCAATTGATGGTCTGGGCTATGTTGGCCATGGCCATCTTGTCGGCGTGGCGCTGGAAGATGTCGAGCGTCATGCCCGCCAGCAGGGCGTCGCGCATGGTGTTCTGCTGCGAGAGGTTGTAGTGCGGCGAGAGCTGCGTCGACTTCGAATACCAGGCGCCCCACTCGTCCATCACGATCTTCACGCGATGGTTGTGGTCGGTCTCACCCAGAGCCGCCCAGCTGTCGGTGATGATGCGCTCCATCACCGCGGCGCGGGCGAGCAGGTCGTAATAGCTCGGCTCGTCGAAGACAAGCGCATCGCCATCGGCGAACTTCTTCGCGCTGCCCGAGGTGTAGTAGTGGGTGGATAAGCCGAAGGGCGCGTGCGGCTCGCCGATGGAGCGCATCACGTTGGCAGTCCAGCGGGCGTCGTCGCCGTTGGCTCCGCAGGCGATCAGGCGCAGGTTGCGCTGGGCGCCTTGGCCGAACTTCGGGATCCACTCGGTGAAGCGGCGGTAGAGCGCGCCGTACTCTTCCGGTGTCTGCGATCCGCCGCATCCCCAGGTCTCGTTGCCGACACCCCAGTAGCGGACGTTGAAGGGCTCGGGCGACCCGTTCTTCGCGCGCATGGCGGCGAGCGAGTTGACGCCGCCGGTGTCGGGGTCGGGCGTGCTTGGCGCATTGCAGTACTCGACCCACTGGTAGAAGTCGCGCGCGGGCAGGGTGCGCAGATCGGCCGCGAGATAGGGCTGGCAGCCGATGGCGCGGCAGGTGGTCATGAACTCGTGCAGGCCGTACTGGTTGGTGTCCTGCTGGTCCCAGAAGGCGGCGCGCTGCGGGCGTTTGTCGGCGGGGCCGATGCCGTCGTGCCAGTCGTAGCTATCGGCGAAGCAGCCGCCGGGCCAGCGCAGGACGGGCGCCTTGATCTCGCGCATGCTGTCGAGAAACGCCGTGCGGATGCCGTTGGTGTTCTTCACCTTCGACTTCTCGCCGACCCAGACGCCGTCGTAGATGACTCCGCCGAGATGCTCGATGAAGTGGCCGTAGATTTCGGGCGCGATGGTGGCGATGGGCTGCGAGGGAAAGATGTCGATATGGGCGTCCACCTGCGCCGATTGCGAGACGATGCTCGGCGCCAAGGCGAGCGCGGAGGAGGCGACGGCGGTGTTGCGGAGGAACGTGCGGCGGGATGAGGGCATCAGAGGCTCCGGAAAGGCTTTGGTCTTAGAGTTTCGAGTCGAGAGTTCAAAGTTGAGTGTTTGTCGAACCAATATAAGCTAATGCCCGGAGTGGTAGGGATGCCCGGCCAGGATCGTCAGAGCGCGATAGATCTGCTCGGCCGCAACGGCGCGGGCGAGTTCATGCGGCAGAGTCATACGGCCCAGCGAGATCGTGCGCGCGGCACGTGCAAGCGCGGCGGAAGACCAGCCGTCCGCGGGGCCGATGGCGAGCATAATGCGCTGGGCGCCGTCGTCGCGCAGACGCCCGAGGTACCGCGCAAACTCTTCGGAGGTGAGCGAGTCGCCGCGCGAGTCGAAGAGGATGAGTTGCGCGGCGGGACGGCCGGGCTGACGCTCGGATGCGGCGAGCAGCAAGGCTTCGGAGTCGAAGATGGCGGTGGCCGTGGAGTGGAGGCGGGTAGAACGCCCGATGTAGTCCTGCGTCAGCGATTCAGCCGCGGCGGACTTGGCCCTGGCGCGCGGCGAGATGGAGGCAAGGATGAGTTGCACCATCTAACGATAGACGATGCATCCAATGTACGAGGACTTCCAACCGTGCCCATCATCCGCACCTGCACTCACTGCCAGCAGAAGAATCGTGTCGCCGCTTCGCGTCTGGCTGATACGGGTCTCTGCGGCGCTTGCAAGAACCCGCTCCCTGCGTTGTCCGCGCCGCTCGCGGCCGATCCGGCGCTCTTCGACGAGATCGTTCGCGACGCCAGGGTGCCGGTGCTGGTCGACTTCTGGGCGGAGTGGTGCGGACCGTGCCGCTCCGCCGCGCCGGAGGTCGCGCGCACCGCCTCGGATATGGCCGGCAAGGCCGTCGTCCTGAAGGTCGACACCGAGGCTCACCCGGAGCTCTCGGCCCGGTTCCAGGTCCGGGGCATCCCCAACTTCGTGGTGCTCAGCGGGGGCAAGACAGTCTTCCAGCAGGCCGGGCTGGTGGGCCACGAGCAGATGGAGCAGTGGCTCCGCAACGCCGCAGCCCCGTGAGTGACATTGCGTCCGGAAAAGTGGCCGCACTAAAAACAGTGCACGGTTAACTCATCTGCTAATAGAGCCTAACGTCTTATTTATGAATATTTTGCGCAAGAAATAGGGAGGGGTGGTACCTTCATTTTCCGATACAAAACCGCGAGAAGATCAGGCCCAGAATATCGTCCGTCGAGGTGGCCCCGGTGAGCCGGTCCAGCCCTTCCAGGCCAGCATGCAGATCGAGTAGAACCATCTCATGCGGCAGATCGCGCCGCACCGCATGTAGCGCCGCAGTCACTCCTGCAAGAGCCTCCTCGACAGCCTCATGCTGGCGCAGGTTCGTTACCATCGCCGAGTCCGACGACAGTGCCGTGCGCGTCAGGTCAGCCAGGATCGCCTGTTTCAGCCCCTCAATCCCTTCGCCCGTCGTCGCCGAGGTGTAGATCGCCTCGCCGGAGGTTCGCGCCGCGATCAGATCGCACTTGTTCAGCACCGTCCTATGCAGGCGTCCGGCGAGCGCAGCCGCGGTCTCCGGATCTTCCACATCAGCCGTGGCATCGACCACGTGGAGCACGAAGTTCGCCTCCGCCATGGTCATGCGCGAGCGCTCGATGCCGAGAATTTCGGCCTCGCCTTCAGGCGCGTCGCGCAGACCCGCGGTGTCGATCAGCTCGACCGGAACTCCGCCCTGCGAGAGCCGCTCCGAGATGACATCGCGCGTGGTTCCGGGCTGCGCGGTCACGATCGCGCGTTCGCGTTCGAGCAGACGGTTGAAGAGCGACGACTTGCCCGCGTTCGGCCGCCCGACGATGGCCAGGGTAAAGCCCTCGCGCACGATGCGGCCATAGCTGTAGGTCGCGGCCAGCGCAGCCAGCGACGCGCTAATCTCTTGTGCCTGCGCGGCGATTTCGGCCTGCGGCAACAGGTCGAGATCGTCCTCGGCGAAGTCGACGCCGGCTTCCAGCTCCGCGATCAGGTGAATGAGCCGCTGCTTGGTTGGCGCGATCCCCCGCGCAACGGAACCGCCCAGCTGCGCCGCCGCAAGCCGCGCCTGCCCCATCGTCTGCGCCGCAATCACGACGTTCACCGCCTCGGCCTGCGTCAGGTCGAGGCGGCCCGAGAGAAACGCACGCTGCGTGAACTCGCCAGGCTCCGCAAGCCTCGCGCCGCCGCGAATCGCCGCTCGCACCAGCCAGTCCAGCAGCACAGGCGAGCCATGCGCCGCAATCTCGACCACATCCTCCGACGTGTAGGAGTGCGGCGCCGCGAAGTACGTGACGACCGCCTCGTCGAGCACCTCGCCCGCTTCATCCACGATCTCCGCAAAGCGCACACGGCCAGCTGCAAGCTCGCCTCGCAGGCGATAAAGCGCAGCCGCGATCGTCCGCGCAGCCGCACCCGAGAGCCGCACAATGCCGATGCCGCCTCGTCCGGCTGGCGTTGCAATGGCAACGATAGTGTCCTGTTCAAGCTGCATGCGTCCTCCACTCCCGATGGTACGAGAGTGGAGGACGATCCGTTTAGAAGGTGAACTTGCCGCTGATCTGGAGCTGCCGCGACGAGCCGCCGTCCGAGGTGGCGAAGCGGGTCGCGGAGATCTGGCCGAAGGTGGACGACTGCACGTTGCCCGACGGGTTGGCGAAGTTGGGATGGTTCAGGATGTCGAACGCGTCGGCGCGCAGCGTGAACGACACACCTTCGAACAGCTTCGTCTCCTTTTCGCCGGAGATGTCAACGTCCGCGAACCCAGGGCCTTCGATCGCATTGCGCTGGATGTTGCCGACGCCGGTGTAGAGCGTCGGTGCGGTGTTGCCCGTGGCCGATGCCTGTGTTCCGACAACCTGGAAGACGCAGCCTTGCGTGTAATTGCTGAGGTCGCAGACCGTTCCGCCATAGGCAAGTCCGCCGCCATTCGCAATGAGCTGTACGTTCGCGACGCCCGGGATGATCTGCCTGGAGCGGCTATACCTGCCAACCAGATTGGGGCGAACCACGCCGGCAACGCCGTTGAAGCTGTCGCTGCTGGCGACGATGTTTACGGGATTGCCGGTCTGGTATTGGACGATGGTCGTAAGCCGGTAACCGGAGACGAAGATATTGCGCTTGAAGGGGAACGAATAGATCGCATTCCCCGCGAAGTGATTGCGCGTATCGAAGTCGGAGAGGCCGTAGTTGCCCGCGGGATTGTTGCTGTCCTGCAGGTTGAGGCCGCCCTGGCCGCCGAGCGAGTTCTCGTCCATCGACTTCGACCACGAGTAGTTGACGTTGAACTGGAGAGAGCGGCCCACGTTCCGGCCCAGCGTCGCCCACACCGCGTTGTAGTTGGAGCTGGAGATGCTGTTGGCCTCGGTGATGTTGGAGTTGATGGATGCGCCAGGATTGATGGGGCTGGAGGTTGAGAGCGTAAGGTAGGGTCTGACCTGCGGGGTGGTCGCCGTGACGACACCGACCGGCTGGTTCTGGTTTGTCGCGATGCGCAGATGCCTGCCGACCGAGCCGAAGTAGCCCAGCGAGGCCACGAAGCCCTTCGGAATCGCCTGCTGGACGTTGAAGTTGAAGGTCTCGGTATAGGCGTTGCGGAAGTTAGGATTGATGCTCGATACGGAGAGACCGGCCGCGAGGGCCGAGCCGTAGAGGTTCGCGACCGGGATAGTGCTTGTGGTGGAACCCGTGAAGGAGACCTTCTTGCTGAGCGGAGGATTCGAGGTCAGGCCGCCGACCGCGGTCTCGACCGGCTGATCCGCCATCAGCGCATAGCCTCCGCGAATGACGGTCTTTCCATTGCCGAAGACATCGTCGGCAAATCCCACGCGCGGCTCGATATTGTAGTTCTGCTTGTAAGGCATGCTCGGTGCGCCGGGCGTTCCGACCTGCTGCAGCGACGGCCCGGCAGGATTGAAGAGGATGAAGCGGTTCTCGCCTTCGACCGGCGTGCCGTTCCACTCGAAACGCAGCCCGGCTTCGATCGTCAGGCTGGGTGTCAGCTTGTAGTTGTCCTGGAGGAAGGCGCCGACCGCGTTGACGTAGACGCGCGAATCGATGGTGTTAGGCGTGATGCTGAACGAACTGGCCTGGCCGTTGGCAAAGATGTTGCTGGCAACGGTCGTCGTGCCGGTACTGGTGGCGAAGACCAGCGAGCCGGTATCGCCGGTAAAGCTGGCTTCGACGAAGCGGCGGAACTCGCCGCCGAACTTGATGCTGTTCTTGCCCTTCAGCAGGGTCGCGGTGTCGGAGAAGATGCCGAGAGTGTCGTTGCGTCCCTGCGGGAAGCCCGCCGGGCCGCCGATGGTGAGGCCGATATCGCTGAAGCTGGTCTGCGGGATGCCGGCGTTCGATTGCTCGCCGCTCGAGATGCCGACGCTTGTTGGATTGAGAGTGACATTGGGATTGAAGGCGATGGCGATGCGATTGAAGCCCAGACGCGCCTCGTTCACGAGCGCCGGGCTGAAGGTATGGATCTCGTTGAACGTAAGCACCTGGCGATGCGCGTTGCGGTGGTCGCCGAAGCCGGGAATGGTATCGCCCTGCAACGCCGGTTCGGTGCGCACGTCAGCCTGGAAGGCGTAGAAGGCGTGCAGCTGATCTTTCTGGTTGATGATGTGCAGCAGGTCGAGTGTGCCCTGGTCGATCTGCACCGGACCGGGAGTGAAGCCGACGAAGTTGTTGCCGCTGTTTGGCAGCGGGATAAGGCCGAGGATGGCGATCGCCGAAGGATTGCCGACGCTGGTGATGTAGTTGCGCTGCGCCTGGGAGAAGACTGTGCTGTTCTGCAGAATGCCCTGGTGCTGCCGGAGCGCCTCGTAGCTGGCGTAGAAGAAGGTGTGATCGCGCCAGATGGGTCCGCCGACGGATGCGCCGAAGTTGTTGCGCTTGAGCGGGGCCTTGGCGCCTGCTTCGCCAAGCGACACGCCGGTAGCGGGATTGTAGCTGCGATTGAAGTAGTTGCGGGCGTCGAGCGCCTCGTTACGGAAGTAGTCGAAGACCTCGCCGTGGAATTTGTTCCCGCCGGATTTGGTACTGACATTGACGATGGAGCCGGAGCTGCGGCCATACTCCGCCGAAAAGGTGGAGTTGTCGATCTTGAACTCGGAGGTGGTGCTGATCGAGGGCTGGAACGTGATCTGGTTCTGGCTCATGTCGTTCAGGTTGACGCCGTTGATCTGGAAGTTGACTGCGTCTTCGCGGTTGCCGGCGCTGAGGAACGAGTTGGCTCCCAGGCCGCGGCTGGCGCTGGTCAGCGAGCCGGCAGTATCGGCGACGACTCCGCCGGGCGTCAGCACGGTCAGGTCGAGGAAGTGGCGCCCATTCAGCGGAAGCTCCTGCACGGTGGCGCGGTCGATAACCTGGCCGACGGTGATGGTTTGCGCTTCGATCTGGGAGGCGGTGCTCTCAACTTCAACCGTCTCACCAGCGGAGCTGAGCGCAAGGTGCATGTTTACCGTGACGTTTTGATCCACGTTCAGCGTCACCTTCGAAACTGTGTAGGCGCTGAAGCCGGTAGCCGTCGCCACCACCTTATAGTCGCCCGGCTGCAGCGAAGGCGCGACGTAAATGCCGGCTGAGTCCGTGGTGAGCGTGCGGTCGGTGCCGGTCGCGATGGAATGGATGACAACCTGGGCGTTGGGAAGGACCGCGCCGGAGGGGTCGGTGACGACGCCGGTGAGAGTGGCAGTAGACTGCCCCCATGCTGCCGCCGTGGCGATGACAAACGACAGCACAAAGATTAGAAATAAACGCAGTTTCACTGAAATTCCTCCGGAGTATGGCGGCCGCTTAAGCCGATGGGGAAAAGGTAGTTGGGAATAAGCGGGCGTGCCGGAACCGCTGTACGAAAAGCATGTGAATAGAGTGAGTATAGAAGATGAACAACTAAACCGACGATGACGATGTCGTAATCGCCTTGAATTTTTGATGGGATGAACGGTCTCCGGCTTTGGGAACCTGCGACGATCCTGGGATCTGCCCCTCGCACAGCCGCTGGTTTGTGCGGGAATACGATGGAGAGATGGGCGCACACTTTTCCGAAGCAGGACTGAAGTTTCTGCGGGGCCTCGCAAAGCACAACGATCGCGAGTGGTTCGAGCCGCGCAAGGCCATCTACGAGCAGGAACTGAAGGCGCCGATGCTGGCCATCGTCGATGAGGTTAACCATGCGCTGGCCGAGTTCGCGCCGGAGCATGTGCGCCCGCCGCAAAAGTGCATGATGCGCATCTATCGCGACATTCGCTTCAGCAAAGACAAGAAGCCGTACAAGACGCGGGTCGCCGCCTGGTGGGCGCGGCAGGGGCTGGAGAAGACATCCGGTGGCGGGTTCTACTTTCACGTCAGCGGGACCGAGGTGACGATTGCCGCGGGCTGCTACATGCCGGAGAAGGAGCAGCTGCTCGCTATTCGGCGCATGCTGCTCGAACGGCATGAGGAGTTTCGCGCGCTGATGGCGGTACGCAAGCTGAAGACGCTGATGCAGCCGATCGACGCGATGGCGATGACGCGCGGGCCGAAGGGCTTTCCCACAGAGCATCCCGCGCTCGACCTCGTCATGCAGCGGCAATGGGGTGTATCGTCGAGTCTGCCTGTAGAAACCGCTGTGGGCGCGGGCCTGGTGAAGGCGATCGTGGAGCGGTTTCGAGTGGCGGCTCCGCTGGTTGCGCTGCTGAATCAACCTCTGACAATACGGTCCAGAAAGCCTATGTTTTAGGGCTTGAATGCAGGTTTTGGCGGCAAATGTGCTGTTTTTGAGACAAATTCAAAGAAAACCAGCAAAAACCTGTGGAAACCCGGTAAAACCCGTTGACAAACGTCGCCACAAAGTCGAAGGTTGATTGCGGTACGTTTCTCAAACCCGCATGGATAAAGGCCATTTCGCAACAGGCGCCATCGGTATCGGGTGTTTGAAACCAGCTGGCAGAAATCATATTCCGCAACAATCAAGGAGCATCACGATGGCAAAAGGCATGACCAAGACGGCACTCGTAAAGGCGATGGCCGAGAAGATGGAACTGACCAACAAGCAGACCTCTGCGTTTCTTGAGATGCTCGCCGAGACGGCGGTCAAGGAGACCAAGAAGAATGGTGAGTTCACGATTCCGGGTATCGGCAAGCTGGTGAAGGCCGAGCGCAAGGCTCGCCTGGGCCGCAATCCGCAGACGGGTGAGACGATCAAGATCAAGGCGAAGACTGTCGTGAAGTTCCGCGTCGCCAAGACCGCCAAGGACACGATCGCTCCGGTAAAGAAGTAGGCAGGCTCCTGCAACAGCCAAGAGGGTAGGCCGGATGCGGTGAGACGCTCCGGCCGTTTTTCGCCTATCCTGCAGCAGCCTTTGGCTGAAACGCCCGCGCGACCAGTGACAGGCCCAGGGATACGACGACGCACTGCATCACCAGCGACGCGTTGTAACGCCATCCGGTAAACGCGAACGACAGCGCAACGCCCCACATGTAGATCTCTCCCAGGAACGCCTGAGGCCAGCGCGGATGCAGGCCACTCGCACGCACGCGCGGGCGGAGGGTGGGGATGATCCGTGGAACGAGGGCACAATAAGCCGTGTAGGGACTGCCGAGCTTCGCGCTGAGGAAGGCCTCTTCCGCGAGAATGAGCCGTACCTGCAGAAGGCCGATCGCGACGATACAAAAGATGGCGCCAGAACGCGGCATCAGCAGCGATAACGCCAGCGTGTGCAGGAACGTGCCGAGGTAGAGCGGATTGCGCATGTAGCGAAACGGCCCGTCCTGCAGAATGCCGGTGTCGGGCTGCGCCTGCGCGGTGTGCATGCCGGCATGCTGCACGATGTTCGCGCCCAGGTACGCCGCGCCCCAGGTGCGCAGGAACGCTCCGGCGAAAGCGCAAACGATCCCGATACTGAGCAGCAGATTGAACGCAGTTGCGATGCTTCCGATATCCAGCCGCGCAAGACTCGCCGAGAGAAGTCCCCACACATGCGCGTTTGGGCCGGGAGGGTCGAGGTGCAGCCCGTAATTCCACGGAGCCAGTAAGCCGAGAACGTAAATGACGGTGTGGACGAGGTAGCGGTGGCGGTACTCGAAGGCTGAGGCTTTGAACATGCGTGAATTCAGTCTAGTCGTTGGGCTGGGCGTTTAGCGCCGTCAGCAGGGCGTCAAAGTCTTCCAGGCCCGCGTACTCGATGATGACCCGGCCCTTGCCCTTCTTATCCTCGATCCGCACCCGCAGGCCGAGTGCGCGCTGCAGGCGATCCTGCGCCTCGTGGACATTGGGATCCTGCGACGGCTCGGGCCTGGTTTCTTTGGCGGCCTTGCCCTCCGGATTGATGAGGCCCTGGACGTAGCTCTCGGTCTGGCGGACGGACATCGAAAGCACCATTACCTTCTGCGCGGCAGCCGCGATCTGCTCCGGTGTGGGCAGCGACAGCAGCGTGCGGGCGTGGCCGAAGGATAGCTCGCCTGACTCCACCTTGTGCTGGATCGACTCCGGCAACTTCAACAAGCGAAGGAAGTTAGAGACCGAGGCTCGCTCCTTGCCCGTGCGGAGCGCCATCTGCTCCTGAGTCATCCTGAAGTCGTTGGAGAGGCGCTGGTAGGCGCGGGCCTGCTCCATCGGGTTCAGGTCGGCACGCTGAAGGTTCTCGACGATGGTCATCTCCATCGCCTGTTCATCGGAGACGGTGCGGAGGATCGCCGGAATTGTCGGCTTACCAGCTTCCTTCGACGCCAGCAGCCGGCGCTCGCCATTAATCAACTGGTAACGTCCACCAGCCAGCGGACGAACGATGATCGGCTGAACGACGCCGGTCGCGGTGATGCTTTGGGCAAGCTCTGACAGCTTAACCGGATCGAAGGAGGTTCGCGTCTGGAAGGGATTGCGGTCGATCTTATCGAGCGGGACTTCGAGCGCATTACCATTCGGTTCAGTGGGAGGTGGCGGCGTTGCAGGTCTTGACGGGAGCAGAGCCTCGAGACCGCGGCCGAGAGCGGGGCGCTTGAGATTGGGAGTCGACATGGTGGGAGACCTTGGTTATTTCGCTGGAGCAATGTGGTTGCGTTCGAGGATTTCGCGGGCGAGTTCGCAGTAGGCTTCAGCGCCCCGGGACCGTGGGTCGTACAGGGCGACCGGCAGGCCATGGCTGGGAGCTTCGGCGAGGCGGATATTGCGCGGGATCGTTGTTCGCAGCAATTTGTCGCCGAAGAAGTCGCGCAGATTTTGCGTCACCTGCTGAGCGAGGTTGGTGCGATCGTCGTACATGGTCAGCAGCACGCCCTCAAGCCCGAGTGCCGGATTGAAGGCCTGGGCGACGCGGTCGAGCGTGCTGATGAGCTCCGAAATCCCCTCCAGCGCAAAGTATTCGGCCTGCAATGGGACAAGCAGGCCGTCCGCTGCCGTAAGCGCATTGAGGGTCAGCAGGTCGAGTGCAGGAGGACAATCCAGAAGGATGAAGGCGAATTGATCGCGAACCGTCTCGATCGCGTCACGCAGGCGGTATTCACGGCGGTCGGCGCCTACCAGTTCGATGTTGGCACCGGTAAGGTTCTTGCTGCCGGGCACGATCATCAGCTTCGGAACTTCGGTCGGTAGAATCGCCTCGGGGATCGTGGTAGGACCGAGCAGGATGTCGTAGATGGAGAGCCGCTGTGGCTCGTCGGGTTTCTGCCGGCGAAAGCCCAGGCCGCCGGTGGTGTTGGCCTGGGGGTCGCAGTCGATGAGGAGGATGGCATGGCCTTGCAGGGCTAGTCCGGCCGCCAGATTGATGGCGGTGGTCGTCTTGCCGACACCGCCTTTCTGGTTAACGATGGCGAGAACTTTGGCGGGAGTGGGGCTGGCGGGAACAGTTTCGGGCATTGGGGCTGAAGATTAGAGTAAAGCGCGCAGCCTCAAGTAGCAAACCGGGATATTTGCTCCACGTGGAGCAAAGATCGCAGCAGGTTATTGCACCTGCGTTTGCTCAAGGGACGGTGATGGCGGCATCTTGCAGCTCGGGATTGGATAATCCGCGTCCAGGTAGCGGTGCAACTCCTCGACGGTTGTAATGGATGGCGGCAACTCCAGATGCCTGACGCGAACCGCCGCACGGTGCAGAGACCGGGTTATCTGCCTGATCTCTTCGGTCGTCAGATGCTTATCCAACATTGCGCGGTCCTGTTTCACCAATTCGAATCCACAGCAACGGCAGAAGCGACGGCGATTCGCGAATGAACCTCCCTGTCGCTCAGGCCCGCAGAGGCAGCGCAGCGTACCCAGCGACGAGAAATGCATCACAGAAGCCGGTTCTGACGCCCCAAACAGGCGGAGACCGCATAGC
>CAXTMK010000070.1:0-21481 GCA_964245315.1 uncultured Acidobacteriaceae bacterium
ATGTACTTTTCTACCTCCTCCTCGGCTTCCGCGGCGCTGCGGCCGATGACGTTGATTTCGCTGGGCGTGTAGTCGAGGTTGTCGTTCGTGCGCACCGTCACGCCGCCGCGCCTGCGGGCCGCTTCGAGCGGTGTCGCTACCTTTACCGTCTCGAGCTCGACCACGTCCGAGCGCAGCGCGCGCATCTTCATCTGGCCGACCGAAACCTCCAGCGTCTTGTCATCGATCACGCGCTCCACCCGCGCCTGTCGGCCCAACGACTTCAGGCTGACCAGGTCGCCCGGCTTCACCGGCTTCGGAGCCCTGGGGTCGGGACGCTTCTGCGGGTCGGTCTTGTCCGCCCCGGTATTGTGGGCCAGGACCGTCGACGAAAACTGCTCCGAAAACTCCCGCCGCACGCGCGACATCCGGAGCGCCGAATCGCGTGCGATCTTGCGCGCAACGGTCTTGTCCTCGATATCCTTCACCGACTCGCGCAGCTGCGCCTCGAAGTCTTCGAGCAGCTGGTTCAGCTTGGCTTCGAGCTCGCGCGTGCGCTGCTTCTGCTCCGCCCGGCCTTCGGTTTCGAGCCGTGTACGCTCGACCGCGACCTCTTCGAGCCGCCGCTTCAGCGAGACCCGCTCCGCCGTCGCCGAAGATAACTGCTCGTGCAGCGAATCGAGAAACTGGCCTATATCGACTTGCTGGGTGGAAAGCTGCGCCCGCGCGCCGGCGATAATCTCCGGCTGCATGCCCAGGCGCTCGGCGATGTTCAACCCGGCCGACGCTCCTGGCACGCCGAGGCGAAGTTCGTACGTCGGCGCGAGCGTCTGCTGGTTGAAACCGACTGCAGCATTCAGCACTCCGGGCCGCGACGCGGCGTAGACCTTCAGCGAGGTCAGGTGCGTCGTAATGCAGGTCCAGGCGTTCAGCGTCAGGAAGTGTTGAGCTACGGCGACGGCCAGCGCCGCGCCTTCTTCGGGGTCGGTGGCGGAGCCGAGTTCGTCGAGCAGCACCAGCGATGTCGGCCCGGCCTGACGCGAGATATGGTCTACATTCACCACATGCGCGGAAAAGCTCGACAGGTTGCGCTCGATCGACTGCGCATCGCCGATGTCCGCGTAGATTGCGGTGAAGAGCGGAAACGTGGCCTCCTCGGCCGGAACCGGCAGGCCCGCCTGCGCCATCAACGCGAGCAGGCCGGTCGTCTTCAGCGAGACGGTCTTGCCGCCGGTGTTCGGGCCGGAGATGATGAGCTGACGGGCGTCGGGTTCGAGCGCGAGAGACAAGGGGATCGGTTTCACGCCTTCGTCGCGCATCCTTAGTTCGAGCAGAGGATGTCTTGCCACCTTCAGGGCCAGCCGATCGCCGAATGTCGGCGTGCAGCAGTCCAGCTCCATTGCGAATCGCGCTCGGACGAAGTGCGACTCCACCTCGGCAAGGATGTCCGCGCCCACCGTCAACGCCGGCGCATTCCCGGCAATCGCCGCAGTCAACGAGACCAGAATGCGGTGAATTTCCGACTGTTCTTCATCCAGCAGGCGGACGAGTTCGTTGTTCTGCTCGATCGTCTCCATCGGCTCGACGAAGACCGTCTGGCCGGACGACGACGAACCGTGGACGACGCCCGGCACTCTGCGCTTGAACTCCGCCTTGATCGGGATGACGAAGCGCTCGCCGCGCACCGTGATGATGTCTTCCTGCGTGGATTGACTGGCCCCGTCTTCGCGCAGCGCACGCGCGGCCCGGCGCAGGCTGGCCTCGATGGCGCGATGCTGCTGCTCCATCGCCCGGCGGATGCGGCGCAGTTCGGGGCTGGCGTCATCGGAGAGGCTGCCGTCGGACTCGATTTTGCCGCGCAGATTGCGCAGCAGCGGCGCCAGATCGTGCGGCAGCAGCGGCTCGGTCAACGCGCGGATGGCTGGGCCCAGCCGTCGCGCCGAATCCGCCGCTTGAAACAGATTTCGCCACGCCGCGACGCGCTCAACCACCTCCAGCACGGCCAGAATCTCCAGCGGTTCGAGCGCGGCCCCGGGAATGCGTACCTTGTCGAGCAGCGCGGCCGGGTCGAAGAGGCCGTGGAAGTCGAACGAACCGCCTCCGCCGAGCCACGCGCGCAGGTCGGCAGTGCGGGCCTGCTGCCAGCCGATCCAATCGAGGTCGGTCGAGGGTTCGAGAGCCAGCGTAAAAGCCCGCCCCAGCGGCGAGACCGCTTTGGCGGCGATATGCTCGCGCAGGCGCGGCCATTCGAGCGCGGCGGAGCTGGATTCGGCGAGCGGAAACGGGATGTTGGGCACAAGCGAGGTCACTTCTCTATGCTATCTCGCGAGCGGCACCCGCTAGTTTTCCGAAGGCCGCTCCACATGGTCGATGACGAAGACCTCGGCCGGACCTTTCACCGCATCGAGCCGGAGGCCGAGTTGTTCCCTGACGGCGGTGAAGAGCGAAGGCGCGGCGTCCGCGTCGCCGGCGTGGGCGACGTCTGTGCTCCATCTGAGGGTGAAGTCGAAGTTGCCGCTCAGGCCGGTCTGATCGACCACCGGCCGATCCTCGATCAGATTCATGTTGAGCGCGAAGTTGGGCATGGACATGCTGCGGTACTTCGTCATCCGCTCCCCGGGACCGCCGGAGTTGCCGGTGTTCATCGTCTCCTCCGGGCCGGCAGGCTTTAGCTTCGGACCTCCCCTGGCGATGGTGAGGGCATAGATGGGGATCTCGCGCGTCTCGCGATGGAAGACCAGGTGGAAACGGTCGGCCAGCAGCTTTTGATACATCTCCCGGGTCTGTTTAAAGCTGGGAACGCCGGGCACGTCGGGAACTCCGCTGATGTCGTAGTGGTTTTTTTCGAGCCACTCCGGCCCACCTGCAATCTGCTTCTCGTGGATGCCGTAAGCCAGCTTGATCAGCGTGACCAGATCGACGTTGGTGCCGGAGACGTGGTGACCGTCGGTTGGAAAGGCCCAGCCCGCGGGCGCGTCAGGCCTGGTCGGCTTGATGGTAACGACGAGAAATCCCGGACTTGCCTCCGGTGCCATGGCCTGCTCTGTCGAGGTCGGGGTTTGAGCCAGAACCGGCGCAGCCGTCAACGCGAACAGCATCACACTTTTCCTGAGTACAGACTTACGCAAGTGGTTCGCCTTCATGTTTCGGTCTCCGCGATTCCGGGGCTAGATTCAATCCCTTTTGTTGTCATTCCCGAAGGGAATCTGCTTTGCTTTTCCTTCATTCAACTCGGAGAAATTGCCCATCCGCATAGTGTACGCTAGAGACATCGAGGTATGGCGTGAGGGCGAACACACTCATTCTGGCCGCAGGATTCTTGCTTGTTAGAGGACTTGCTGCGGCGCAGCAAGAGCTTTACAGCGACTTGACGCTCGACAAGTTAGCGGGGCCGGTTCGCTCTGCCGTGACCAGCAGCACTTATCCCGGAACCGGTGTGCATTTGCCCAATGGACCATCAGTCGTCCTGACTGTCATGCGTGCACACTGCGAATACGACCGGGATGTTTTTAGGACCCTCGGCGAGAACCAGCAGACGGGAGGCCCATACGGTGAGTCGATGCTGATCAGCCGAGACGCGCAAGGTCTCCTGTACGATCGGCGCACACTGGATCGGCAAACCGGCGTAATGACACGCTACGAGCGCTTCGGTCCGCGTGGCGTGATCAATGACCGCCGCTACCGCCCGGACGGAAAGCTAACGGCCGAGTTCATCCAGAGCTGGGACGAAAACGGGCATCGATCCAGCTTTATCGCCAAAGACGGCGACGGCAATGAGGTCTCGCGCCGTAGAACAACGTTCACTGCCGACGGCGTGCTAACCGAGACCACAAGCTGGGGAGCGAACGGCATGGTGGACTGGAGCGAAACTTATGATCCGGCGACCCGCATCTCGCAGATCAGGAACTACGACAAGGACGGTAACCTCCGACTGTCCGGCACGGCCGTCCACGATCGGCTTACCTCGTTCTGGGTGTCCAAGGAGAATCATTCCTTCATTAACGTGGGTCCAACCTCAGGATTACATCGAGACACATCCGTGTGCCATGCTGACGGAACCTGCGATCATCTGATCTACGATTACTCAAGTCAGGACAAGCTCAACCCCAGAAGTATCGAGCTACGCGGTCCAGCCGGCACCCTCAAAGCGGGCGCCTACTATGACTACGTTCTGGACACCCACGAGAACTGGACCAGCCGAACCGTTCAGGTGAAGGTCAACGACAAGCCGCTAACGCTTTTCGAGGAGGACACGCGCACCCTTCTCTACTGGCCGGAACCTTAAGCTTTCTTAGGAGTTGAGGTCGAATGCCCTTGGAGAATCATGAGAGACGCTTCTAAACTTTCTTGCGGGACAAAACAAGTCATCAAGGTTCTCTCACAAGCTCCCGCGACCGTATAAGGCGGGTCGGGACGCCACAGAGAGCGCTACTGAGTCTTACTCGCCGCTCAGACTGCCGTCAGGACGCGAGGCCTGCAAAAAGACCAGAGCCTTAGTGCCCGCCAGCGTGCGCACCTCTGCACCCGGTACGCAACATCTTTGACATGTAGACCGCCTTATCACGGTTAAATACGCCTTTGAAGCCCAGGATGTGATCAACAACAAATTGGCCGTCCTCCAGTACCACTCGCGCGGCGACCCGCCAACGGTAAATCTTTTTGGTGCGAAGAGACGGTTCTCCGTCGTCGTAATACGACCAGACATTGACGTAGACAAGGTAAGAACGATCCGGTTGGGCCTTTGTCGCGCCAATCATAGCGCCATTGATGTAGCCTTGCTCATCCTGCCCGGAAAAGAGCCCGTCCTCGTAAAATCCAGGCGGCTTTAAGATATAGGGCGGAACACCGGCAGTCGGATGCTGCCGTTCCCAATCTTGGTCGCAGGCGTTCCTAGTCTCGAAGACCTTGACGAGTCGCTTGCTGAGAAGTGGCCATATAGCAGCCCGGTCCGCCCCAGATGGAACCCCTAGCGGATGACTCGCCACCACCTCACGATAAAGCTTTCCTGCGACATCCGCTGGCTGCGGTTCCTGAGCCGCGCTTCTGCATTCGTATGACGCTAAGTGCAACAGAAAAGCCAACACTCGCCATTGTCGATGTTTAGGTTTCATACTTGCTCGCCAGTCTATCCCTCAAAGTCTCGTTTTCGGCAATCCAGGCTTTCATTTCCAATCGACAAACTACCAACTTCATTCTCAATCGTTCAATCAAGGCTTTCCACGTAAACTCTTGAGATGGAATTCCCCGTTACTCGCCTGCGCCGCCTCCGCCGGACCGAGCCACTCCGCTCGCTCGTCCGCGAGACTCACCTGCGCCCTTCGGCCCTCATCTATCCGCTCTTCCTCGTCCCCGGCGAAGGCATACGCAAGCCCATCTCGTCCATGCCCGGCTGCTTCAATCTGTCGATCGACGAAGCTTTGAAAGAAGCCGCCGAGTGCGCCTCGCTCGGCCTCGGCGGCCTGCTGCTGTTCGGCCTGCCGGCGGAAAAGGATGAGCAGGCGAGCGGCGCATGGGCCGACGACGGCATCGTCCAGGCAGGGCTGCGGGCGATCAAAGCCGACCGAAAGCTCGACTCGCTGGTCACCATCGCCGATGTCTGCCTGTGCGAGTACACCTCGCACGGGCACTGCGGCATCGTGGCGCGGGATGGCGAAGGCGTCGACGCCACCTATGAGATCGAAAACGACTCCAGCCTCCATCTGCTGGCGAAGACGGCGGTCTCGCTCGCAGCCGCGGGCGCCGATATCGTGGCGCCCAGCGATATGATGGACGGCCGCGTAGGCGCGATCCGCTCCGCGCTCGACGCCGCCGGGTTGCAGCAGACGCCCATTATGAGCTACGCCGCCAAGTTCGCCTCCGCCTTTTACGGCCCGTTTCGCGAGGCCGCCGACTCCGCGCCGCAGTTCGGCGACCGGCGCAGCTACCAGATGGATGGGGCAAATCTTCGCGAAGCAATCCGCGAGGTCGCTCAGGACGTACTTGAAGGGGCCGATATGTTGCTGATGAAGCCGGCGATGCCGTATCTCGACGTACTTAAAGAGGTTCGGCAGCGCTCCGACCTTCCGGTAGGGGCTTACCAGGTCTCGGGCGAATACAGTATGCTCGTGGCGGCCTTCGAACGGGGTTGGCTGGAACGCGAACGCGCCATGCTGGAGTCGCTGCTTTCCATCCGGCGCGCGGGCGCGGATTTTGTGGTGACCTATTTCGCGAAGGATGCTGCGCGAGCTATCGGTTAGTGCAGGGGTAAGTGCAATGCTGCAGAGTGAATCCCGGCCCGCGTGGCAACAGGACGAACGGTCCAGCGTCGACTCCCAGGTCGACTACCACCGCGCGTGGAAGGCCTTCGCGGTGCGGCGTAACCTGGCGCTTTTTCTGCTGTACAGCTGGCTGCCGGTTTCGTACGGACTGTTCTACTACTCGCGCCACTACGTGCATTATCCCATTGTGTCGGTGATCGCGATGGCGGCCTGGCTGCTCGCAGCGCTGGCTGCCGTCTGGTGGGCGGGGGAGTTTCGCTGTCCGCGCTGCCGACGCCGATACGGCGCACTCGGACATCGCACGGGCGATGTGAACATTACGCGGGGGATCTTCGATAAGGTCTGCGCGAATTGCAAGCTGACGAAGTTCGAGATTGGGTAAAGAATCTCAGCGGTGAGCTTCGGCTTCATCTAAAGGGTCTTCCGAGCGAGGCAGGATCGTTGCATCCTGCCTCAAGCTCGAAGGCGCCTTTTCAAACTGCTACCGGACGTTGACGGTCCCGCCTTCCATGGCGTTGTCGACGCTGGTAATTACCTTGCCGGCGGCTCCGAGGGAAGAGTCGGCGGTGGTTACGATCTGCTCGCCCTGCTGGGCCTTCACCTTCTGGGACTGTCCGGCCGCGAGTGTCATCTGCTGATCGCCGGCTTTCAGGCTGACCGGGCCGCTGGTCTGGTTGGTCACGGTGAACTTGACGGTCTTGACCTTTTTGGTGCTCTGGGTGGCCTGGGGGGCGGTCGCGTTCTGCGCGAAGACGGTGGCGGCGGGGACGAGGAAGCAAGCGGCTGCTGCTACGGAAAGGGTCAGATTCTTGCGGAACATTGTCATTTCTCCAAGGTGCGACACGAGCTGCAGGTCTACGGTGTAGCAGGGTCACGGTTAGTATTACGTTTCGTTATCCACTGCATCAGCTTCCGGCAGGTTCAGACCATGTACAGCCGAAATGTGATAAAGCAGTTTCTAAAAGCCTCCGTGACTGTATCCCTCACCAGATACGTTTGGCAAGCCGGAAAGTTTGCAAAATAGAAGATTTATCGTGCGCTCTTCAGGAATTCATAGAAACCCGCCTTTTACCCACCATTCCTCCGCTCCAAACGCCGTCTGAGCCGGTGATCGCACATGCGGCAAACTCTTCCTGACGCCGGGCGTAAAATCGAAAGCTGGCATGCTCGCATAGCCCTTGATTGGAGAAGGCTTTGGCAGATACGATTTTCGACGTTGTGATTGTTGGCGGAGGACCCGCCGGATATACCTGCGCCATTCGCGCCGGGCAGTACGGCCTGAAGGTCGCGCTCATCGAGAAGACCGACAAGCTCGGCGGCACCTGCCTGCACTGGGGCTGCATTCCGACCAAGGCAATGCTGTTTTCGGCCGAGGTGTGGGACCACCTGAAGCACGCCGCCAGCTACGGCATCGACGGCGTCGACGCGCCCAAGCTGAACTGGGACAACCTGCTGAAGCGCAAGAACGACATCACCATCAAGCACACCAAGGGGCTTGATTTCCTGATGAAGAAGAACAAGGTCACGGTCTTCAACGGTCACGGCCGCCTTACCGGACCGGCGCAGGAGGGCGTCTTCACCATCCACGTCTCGGACGAAGACAAAGGGAAGCCGAAAGACGCGCAGGCCGAGGGCTTCACCAAGCAGAACGTGACCGAAGTCAAAGCCAGGAAAGTGGTCCTCGCGACCGGCTCCGACGCCCGCATGCTGCCCGGCTATACCGCCGACGACACCATCCTGACCAACATGCAGATCCTTACGCTGCCGGCGATGCCGAAGTCCCTGATCGTCATCGGCTCGGGCGCGGTGGGCGTCGAGTTCGCGTCGGTCTTCAAGAGCTTCGGCGCGGAGGTGACCATCATCGAGGCACTGCCGCGCATCGTGAACGTCGAGGACGAAGAAGTCTCGAAGGAACTGCTGCGGCAGTACAAGAAGCGCGGCATCGAGGTCTTCACGTCGGCCAGGGTGGAGAAGATCGAGAAGCAGGATGGCGGCGCGGTCGTCAGCTTCACCGATGCCGCCGGCAAGCCGCAGACCAAGTCCGCCGAGAAGGTGCTGGTCGCCGTCGGCCGCGCGCCGCGCACCTACGACTGCGGCCTGGACAAGGTCGGCATCACGCCCGAGCGCGGCTTCATCATGACCAACGAGTGGATGGAGACGACCGAGCCGGGCATCTATGCGATCGGCGACATCGTCGGCGGACTGCCGCAGCTGGCTCACGTCGGCGCGATGAGCGGGCTGGTGGTCGCGGCCAAAATGGCCGGCAAGTACGCGCGTGCGGTCAACCGCCTCCGCATTCCGGGCTGCACCTACTGCGACCCGCAGATCGGCTCGGTCGGTATGACCGAGGCGCAGGCCAAGGAGAAAGGCTACCAGGTCAAGGTGGGCAAGTTCCCGTTCGTCGGCAACTCCAAGGCCACCATCGTGGACTCGCACGACGGCTTCGTGAAGATCGTTTCGGACGCCAAGTACGGGGAGATTCTGGGCGTGCACATCATCGGCCCGCAGGCGACGGAGCTGATCGCCGAGTGCGTCACGGCGATCGAATTGGAGGCGACGGTGGAGGAGATGATGTTTACCATCCACGCGCATCCCACGCTGGCGGAGAGCCTGCTGGATGGGTTCTCGAGCGTGGAAGGGCTGGCGGTCAACGTATAGGCGAAAAGCAGATTTCTACGGAATGACAAACGAAAGCCAATTGGTTTGTCATCCCGTTTAGGGATCTGCTTTTGTCTTTCGGCGCAACCTTTGACGCCGTCATGCAAGCGGGGAACCACGGCTGATTCCCCTGAAGGTGGCGCGCTTATGCGCGCGATCGGGTAAAATTATCTCACGCATCAAAACCATTTTTCGTTCCGGTTCAAGGAGATCCACGTGGCTGAAACAACAAAGAAGACAGCGCTAAAGAAGGCATCGGCAACAAAGGCAGCGAAGGCAACTCCCACGAAGACGGCTGCGGGACCGAAGGCAGTGGCCGCAAAGACAGCGGACCAGACGGCTGCGGGTTCCGCGACCAACCTCAGGGTGATGCCGGACCATGAGGAGATCTCGCGCAGGGCGTATGAGCTCTGGGCCGAGCGGGGCTTCTCGCACGGCGACCCGAACCACGACTGGGCCCGCGCCGAACAGGAACTCCGGCGCGCGTAGACGTCAAGCGCACATACAAGCGCCGGGGTCTTTCTCTTTTTGTCATTCCCGAAGGGAATTTGCAATCTCCTGCGGAAAGCGGACTTCTTCCGTTTGTCATTCCGTAGGAATCTGCTTTTCGCTTGCGGCATCCATCCTGCCTCGGGCTGGCCTCGAAGTTTCTAGGAAGTGTGCTGGGCTTGATACCAGGTCATGGGCTTGTCCAACAATCTTCGAATCAGTCACCCGCGGACCGAAGGGCATTATCTTCGCGGGATAGTTGGTTGTGACCCTCTGAACCGATATGGGATAGTTCGGTACACCGGTCTGCAGCCCTCAGCGCCTTGCCCTCACTATAACTCCAGCCTTTCGGCCACCTCTATGGTTGCGTGTCCATCCACGCCGCCACTGCAAAACCAAAGTATTCGGTCAACGATTCAGTTGGTAATCCGATAAGGAACATCCAACGTATGGCAAAGTCAGGAAAGCCAGAGACTATAGAAGCTCGTTTGATTGGCTGAGAGGGTCCAAGTTCTATGCGTCTTTCCTGGAATGAAATCCGAACACGCGCTGCCGCATTCGCGCGTGACTGGCAAGGTGAAGGTTACGAAAAAGGGCAGACGCAGCTTTTCTACAGAGACTTCTTCGAAGTCTTTGGCGTCCCTGTGCGGCGAGTTGCGAGTTTCGAGGAACCGGTGAAGAACCTCGGAGACAAGCGGGGATTCATCGACTTGTTTTGGAAAGGCACGCTCATTGTAGAGCAGAAAAGTGCCGGTAGAAGTCTCAAATCTGCAAAGGAGCAGGCGCTTCATTATTTTCCTGGTCTTCGAGACGATGAACTGCCCCGTTATGTCTTGGTAAGCGATTTTAGAAGCTTCGAGTTGCACGATTTAGAAACCGCACAGAGCCTGCCGTTCAGTTTGGCGGAATTCCCGAAACACGTTCACAAATTCGGCTTCATTACGGGCGTTCAAAAGAAGACGTTCAAAGATCAGGATCCAGTCAACATTGATGCAGCAGAGCTGGTAGGCAAGCTGCACGACGCGCTGGAGAGTTCGAACTACACTGGGCACAACCTGGAGCGATTCCTCGTCAGAATTGTGTTCTGTCTCTTTGCCGACGACACCGGCATCTTTGAAACGCTCGGCATCTTTGAAGATCTGATTGAAGGCAGAACCCGACCGGACGGGTCCGATCTCGGCGGATGGTTGGGCCAGCTTTTTCAAACGCTGGACACCCCTGTGAGTGATCGTTCAAAGACCTTGGACGAAGATCTATCGCAGTTCCCATATGTCAACGGCGACCTCTTTAAGGACGTTTTACGGCTCCCGTCTTTCGACGCAGACATGCGTAACCGTCTGCTGGCCACTTGCCGTTTCAATTGGTCGGCGATATCGCCGGCCATCTTTGGCTCCCTTTTTCAATCGGTTATGAACCGTGAAGAGAGACGCGAACAGGGGGCTCATTACACTAACGAAACGAACATCTTGAAGGTGATACAGCCGCTCTTTTTGGATCAGCTGCGCGCAGATCTTGCGAAGCTGAAAACTCGCAAAGACAGTAGGCGAAATGCCGACCTCCAAAAATTCCAAAGGCACTTGAAATCATTGAAATTCTTCGATCCAGCTTGTGGGTGCGGCAACTTCCTCATCATCGCTTACCGAGAGCTGCGTCTCTTAGAGATCGACCTTATCAGGGAGCTGATCGATTACGAAAGGGATGAGCATGGCGAATTTGTTGGGAGGCTTGATGTTGCCGAGCTGTCTCTGATTAACGTGGACCAATTTTATGGAATTGAGTCGAGTGAGTTTCCAGCTCGTATAGCTGAAACCGCACTGTGGATGATGGACCACATCATGAACAACAGACTCAGCTTCGAATTCGGTCAGAGCTATGCGCGCATTCCGCTCAAACGGTCACCTCACATTGTTGTAGATAACGCTCTGGAACGCGAGTGGGGTACGGTGCTCCCCGCTGCTGAGTGTTCATATCTGCTCGGCAATCCGCCATTTAGAGGACATCAATTTCGTACGCCTGCACAACAGGCAGACATGGCAGCTGTTTGGGGAGTGCAGGGACAGGTGAACCGGCTTGATTACGTGAGCTGCTGGTTTAACAGAGCCGTGAGCTACACCAAAGTAAACAAAGCGATTGATACAGCGTTTGTCTCTACGAACTCCATCACGCAAGGAGAACAGTCGGGCATTCTCTGGCCCTATATGTTCATGACTGGCATATCGATTCACTTTGCCCATCGAACCTTTCAATGGAATAGCGAAGCACGTGGCAAGGCGGCCGTTCACTGCGTAATAATTGGCATGACTTGGGATGATTCGCGCGCCAAGACCATATTTGAGTACGACCACTTTAAGGGCAGTCCGCATGCGTCGGCTGTCAGGAGGATCAACGGATATCTCTTCGACGGACCGCAATACTCCGTCCCAGCCCGGTCTAAGCCGCCATCAGGCCGCTTAAAGTTACATAAGGGAAGCCAGCCGACTGATGGAGCAAGACTCCGTAAGCCCGGCGGTGGGTATATCACGACGAGTAATTTGATTATGGAAGATGCTGATCGTACGGCTCTTCTAAAGCAGGATCCAAACGCAATAAAGTGGCTGAGGCCCTTTGTGGGCGGTGATGAGCTCATTTCAGGTCAGTGGAGGTGGTGTCTCTGGTTAAAAGGGGCTGATCCTGCAGAGATCCGCTCATCAAAACCAGTCCAAGAACGCTTGGCGCGGGTGAGGCACGGCAGACAGCAGAGCCCAACAGCCAGTGTTAAGGCCTTTTCCCGATTCCCAACGCTGTTTACACAGGATCGTCAGCCCTCATCTCGTTATCTGGCAATGCCAGAGGTTTCGTCCGAAATCCGCGAGTACATTCCGATGGAAATGCTTCCTCCTAGCGTCATAGCCTCCAACACGCTTCAAATTCTTCCTGGTGCATCACTATTACACTTTGGTCTCCTGACTTCCGCGATGCATATGGGGTGGATGCGCACGGTTGCCGGACGCCTGAAAAGTGATTACCGTTACGCTCCCGCCGTGTACAATTCGTTCATTTGGCCTGCCATGAACGCGACGCAGCAAAGCACGGTAGAAATCTTGGCTCAAGCTGTACTTGATGTTCGAAAGGATTTTTCAGGTAAGACTCTAGAAGATCTCTATGACCCAGACAGTATGCCACCAAGGCTCCGCAAAGCGCATGACGCTTTGGATAGAGCCGTGGATCAACTGTATCGTAGAGGCGGTTTTCGTTTTGAACGCGAGCGCGTGGAACATCTCTTTGAACTTTTCGAGAGGAGGGCCGCTCCGCTGGAATTACCGGAAGCAGGGCTTGCCACCAAATCGAAACGTTCCCGAAAAGCTTCTTAGCGTCTGCGGAACAGGGGTACACGATACCTAAATAGATATCGTTGTCGCAGCGGCCTCCCACGCGCAACTCTAACAAGAGATCAAATGCACATCAATCTCCTATCCCTCGGCCGCGTCCCCTTCGCGGAAGCCCTCACCCTCCAGCAGCGCGTTGTCGCCGCGCGCAAGGCCGGCACTATCGGCGATACGCTGCTCCTGCTCGAACACCCTCCGGTGCTGACGCTGGGCCGCAACTCGAAGCGCAACAACATCCTGGCCAGCGACGAGTTTCTGCAATCCAGGGGGATCGAAGTCCACGAGATCAATCGCGGCGGCGATGTGACGTACCATGGGCCCGGCCAGCTCGTCGGCTACCCCATCGTCGATCTGCGCGGCGCCCTGCCCGGCAAAAAAGGACCGCATCTGGGTCCGGTGGACTTCGTCCGGTTGCTGGAAGAGGCGCTGATGCGCACCTGCGGCGACTTCCGCGTCATGGCGCAGCGCATCTGCGGGCGCACCGGCGTGTGGACGCTCGCCAACGGAAGCGTGCAGGAGAAGAAGATCGCGGCTATCGGCGTGCATGTCTCGCAGGGCGTGACTTCGCACGGATTCGCGCTGAATGTGACGACGGATATGCGCGACTTCCAGTGGATCGTTCCCTGCGGCATCGCCGACCGCGAGGTGACCAGCCTGGAGCTGGAGTCGCCGGTCGAGCCGCTGCCCACGTTCGAGGATGCGCTGAATGCCACGGCGCGCAACTTCGGGCGTGTTTTTGAGCGGCAGATGATCTGGGCGGAGTCGCTGGAGGAGTTGCTGAAGCAAACGGCTTGAGCGAAAGGCAAACGCGGATTCCCTTCGGGAATGACAAACAAGAGGGGGACGAACAAAGCCGGTTGATGTTCTATAACCGCCCATCGCGGGCCAGTTTCCCTGTTCGCGTCTTATAATCCAGTGGCGCAGCTTTCGCATTTTGCAGCAATGAAGGATCACCATGCCGACTGAAGTTGTAATGCCCCAGATGGGCGAGTCCATTACCGAAGGAACCCTGACCAAGTGGCTCAAGAAGCCGGGCGAAGCCGTCGAACGCGACGAGCCGCTGTTTGAGATTTCAACCGACAAGGTCGACGCCGAGATTCCCTCGCCGGCCGCCGGCACCATGGGCGAGATCAAGATCCAGGAAGGCGCGACGGTCCAGATCAACACCGTCGTCTGCACCATCGACGAGGCGGGTTCCGCTCCGGTGGCTGCTCCGGTCGCCACTTCAGCGCCAGACCTGAAGGAAGATTCCTCAACGCCCGCCGCCGAAGCGGTCATGGCCGTCGACGAATCCATTCCGCCGCCCGCGCCCGAAGCTGCCGCGCCGGTCGCCAGTGGGGGTACCGAGATTCCCATGCCGCAGATGGGCGAATCGATCACCGAGGGCACGATTACCAGGTGGCTCAAACAGGTGGGCGACAAGGTCGAGCGCGACGAGCCGCTGTTCGAGATTTCGACCGACAAGGTGGACGCCGAGATTCCGTCGCCCATCGCCGGTACGCTGAGCGAGATTCGTGTCAAGGAAGGCGCGACCGTTACGATCAACACCATCGTCGCGGTCATCGGCGGAGGCGCCGCTGCTCCCGCGGCCAAGGCTGCTCCCGCTCCTGCAGCCGCTGCCCCCGCCCCGGCAACCGCGTCGGCTTCGGTCGGCGAGACGCCGCGCTCTTCGCCGCTGGTACGCAAGATCGCCGGCGATAACAACGTCGATCTGCACCAGGTTTCCGGCACCGGCGCCAGCGGCCGCATCACCAAGTCGGATATTCTCGGCCACCTGGATAGCCCGGCCAAACCGGCTCCGGCTGCGACAGCCGTCACCACCGTTCCCCCGACCGTTTCGGCGGTTCAGTCCGCGCCGGCCACTACCGCGCCGGCCAAGACCGCCGCTCCGACCCAGCAGCTGGGCGAACGCGTGGAGATGACGAAGATGCGCTCCATCATCGCGCAGCGCATGGTCGAGTCCAAGCGCACCAGCCCGCACGTCCATACGGTCTTCAAGGTGGATATGACGCGGATCGTGAAGCTGCGCGAAAAGGAGAAGAACAAGTACGAGCAGCGCAACGGCGTCAAGCTGACCTTCATGCCGTTCATCACGCGCGCGGCCGTACACGCGCTGCGCATCCATCCCATCGTCAACGCGGCGGTGGATGGTACTGCGATCGTCTACAACAAGAACATCAACATCGGCATCGCGGTGGCGCTGGACTGGGGCCTGATCGTGCCGGTCATCAAGCAGGCGGAGGAGAAGAACTTCCTCGGCATCACGCGCTCCATCGTCGACCTGGCGGACCGTGCGCGCGGCAAAAAGCTGAAGCCGGATGAGGCCAGCGGAGGCACCTTCACGCTGACCAACGCGGGCATCTTCGGCGAACAGTTCGGCACGCCGATCATCAACCAGCCGCAGGCGGCCATTCTGGGCATCGGCGGGTTGAACAAGGAAGCCGAAGTCATTACGGACAAGGACGGCCAGGACTCGATTGCGATCCGCTCCATCCAGCGCTTCACGCTGGGCTTCGACCACCGCATCGTCGATGGCGCGGACGCGGGCAAGTTCATGACCGACTTCAAGAACTACCTGCAGAACTGGAACGAAGACATCGGGTAGAGGGTTTCGACCGATCGGGTGCCCCATCTCAAAACGGCCTTATCGTTTTGAGGTGGGGTTCCACTTTGAGCTACACTTCCCACCATGCCGAACGAATTCGACTCCGCCTTCGCTATCCTGAAGTCCGTCTTCGCGAAGCACGGGGGCAAGCTCTTTGTGAAGGCCGACACGCCCACCGAGTACACGCTGCTGGGCACCACCCCTTCACCGCTACCGCAGCACAAGGGCCAGCCGATGTACTTCGGCCAGGTGCGCCTGGGCAAGGCCTACTTCGCCTTCCACCTGATGCCGCTTTACATGAACGCAGAGCTGACCGCCTCGATCTCTCCCGCGTTGAAGAAGCGCAGGCAGGGCAAGACCTGCTTCAACTTCAAGTCGGTGCCGGAGCCGGAGATACTCGCAGAACTGAAGCGCCTGACCGATGACGGTTATAAGAATTTTCGCGCGAAGGAGTGGCTCTGAGGGATCACTCCATGCGGAAGATAGGTCCACGCGGAAGTAGCGGCAGCCGCGCGAACTCGGGATCAGTAGCGCATGCTGCTTCTAGACTGCCAAACCGCCCTGTTATCTTGTATGAATGTCCGTTCCAGCAACAGAGACAATCAATGAAGTGGACTTTTGCGCTAAGATGGCGGCCGAAATGCAGCCCATCTTCCAGAGGCTGGGTTCGCGGTGCCCATTCGTTGAAGCGCGAATTGAGGGGGTAGGATCCGCAACGGGCAAGACTAAGAGGAAGGATCTCCGCTTCTACGGTTTCGGCAACAAACTCGTTCTTACAGGAGAGGTGAAGCTCCCCGGCGGCATATCCGCCTTCAGTACCGAGTTGGTGGCCGATGCCCAGGAGAAGGCGGATCATGCCGCAGTTCAATATTTCTTCACCTGGGATGTGAACACTTTCGTTCTCTGGGACCGGTTCTCACAAAACAAACCCCTACTGGATCGACGGGTCAAGGTCTGGCCTCTACGTCTCGCTCTCGCGTCTGCAGCCGAAGTCGCCAGGCCCGAGACCCTAGACTCAATCGTAAAGAAGTTCCTCCCTGATCTCATCGCTGACCTTTCCGACATCGTACGCGGCGTGAAGCGTGACTGGGCTCTTCCGCCCGACGAAGTATTTCTGCGTTCACTTGAAAGTCACCTTGATTGGCCGGTCTCCATCCTTCGGCAGTACCTGCTCGATGGCACAAATGCTGAGCGCAGGATGGACACTGAACTGCAAAATTGGCTTGTCGAAGAGGGGCGGCCGTTCCTTCGAAATGATCCTGCTGCTTGGAGGGACGCTGTCGACAATGCCGCCCGAACATTGGCATATGTTTGGACCAACCGATTCATCTTCTATAAGGCTCTACGTGCCCGGTTCCCCGAGCTCAAGCGATTGGATCTGGATGGTTCCATCAAGACCTCGAACCAAGCGATCCGTCGGATCAACCAGCTCTTTACTGAAGCGCAGGCAGTGAGTGGCGACTACGAAACTTTGCTCTTTCCAACTTCTTCGGATTGGGCAAACAACCAAGTATTCGCGCCTCCTTCTGCAGTGGACGCATGGCGCAGCTTTCTGAGAAATATCGAATCCGTCGATTTCCGTGATGTTCCTTCGGACGTCGTCGGCTTGATTTTCCAGAAGTTGATCAGCCCCGAAGAGCGCTATCGTTTGGGCCAGCATTTCACCGGCCCCGACCCTGTCGATCTGATCAACTCATTTTGTATCCGGAGCCAAGGGGATGTCGTGTTGGACCCAGCGTGCGGGAGCGGAAGCTTTCTCGTCCGTGCCTATTACCGCAAGCGGGCGCTGAACTTCGCGCGCCCACATGCGACCATTCTTGGCGAGCTGTTCGGATCCGATATCGCGCTGTACCCTGCTCACCTGGCTACATTGAACCTTGCGGCGCGAGAGATCAACGACGAGGCAAATTACCCACGGATAGCGCGCAAGGACTTCTTTGACGTTCTCCCAGATATCGCATTTTGCGATCTACCGCTTGGACCGGGCCATACAAAAATTCCGGTAATGCTCCCCACTGTCGATGCGATCGTCGGTAATCCGCCATACGTGCGTCAAGAGAAGATAGGATCCTTTGAGAAGCAAAAATGTGCCGAACGCGTCGAGGAGGCTTTTCCCGGAATGTCTCTGCGCGGTCGCGCCGACCTTCACTGCTACTTCTGGCCCCATGCGACCCGCTTTCTCCGCGAGGGTGGCTACTTCGGCTTTCTCACGAGTGGCCAGTGGCTGGATGTGGATTACGGGTTCGCACTGCAAAGGTGGATATTAGAGAATTTCCAAATTATTGCAATTATGGAGAGCTCAAACGAGCGCTGGTTTCCGGACGCCCGGGTGAAGACCTGCATCACCATCCTCCAGCGCTGCTCCGACGAGAGCAAGCGAATGCGCAATCGCGTTCGATTTATTCGATTTGAGAAGCCTTTGAAGAGCCTCATAGGGGCGGAGCCTACGCCGGGCGTCGGACCAGAAGCGGAGGAAGCGGAGCGACTTCGACAAATCGCGGTAGACCGCCTGCGAGATGAGATTGAATCGATCAATGTCCCCCAACATGATGCTCGCATGCGTGTTGTCCTAAAACAGCAGCAGGAGCTTTGGGACGACGGAATAAATGCTGGCGAAGCCCTTCATCGCGCTGGCGCGTCCCACGACTTCGAGAACGTACCGGGGGAGTTTGGTGGGGACGAGGCTGAAGAAGGTAAGTCGGGCTGGCTCCCTGAGGCGCAACCTGGGCGGTATGCTGCCGGAAAGTGGGGCAGGTACCTGCGCGCTCCCGACCTCTACTTTGAGCTAGCCGAGCGGTTTCGGGGCAAATTCGCGCCGATTGGATCGCTTGTTCGGATTCGTCGTGGAGTCACAACCGGATGCGACGCATTCTTCATGCCACGAGACGTCTCAAGGCAAATGCTCGCCACTCACACAGATGCCACTGCGTTCCAGAAAGCTACAGGAACGAATAGGGTAAACGTGGAAAGCGGTTCACTGCATGTCGTACTCGATGGCGCAAAAACCCAGCACATCTTAGAGGCTGAGTACCTCCAGCCAGAAGTTCATAGTCTTATGAAGGTGGATCGACCGGAGATACGTGCCAGAGACATTGATCGAGTGATCGTGCTTATGGATGAAACGGTGACTTATAAACGGACCTCGTTCGGTATAAGTACCTTAAGTATGGCGAAGGAGCTACCTACGCTTCAAGGAAGTCTAAAGCGGTACCGGTTCCGGAGCGAACTAGCTGCGCATCCCGTCATCCGTGGTATGACCTGACTAAACTTGTCCGTCCGGGCTTCGCTTTTTGGCCCATGGCACAACAATATCGCCATATCATCCCCTCAAATCCTGAGGGACTAGTCTGCAACCACAATCTATTTGATCTTTCGTCCGAAACCTTGAGCCGCGCTGAACAAAGTGTGCTGGTAGCTCTATTGAATTCTACCCTCGTTGGTCTGTGGAAGACCTTTTATGGGCGATATGCGGGAACTGAAGGGAACCTAAAAACAGAGGTAATCGATGTAAATCTGATTGACATTCCCGATCCTCGGCTGGCCTCCCCCGCCGTTGCGAAACGGCTGACCAAGGCCCTTAGGTCTATGTGCAAGCGAACGGTCGGGTGCCTCGTTGAAGAAGCGCTAATGGAATGTCATTCCTACCCGCGTGCATTGGAGCTTGCGTCTCGACCTATTGAGCTTTCCGATGAATTGAGACAAGAGGATCGCGTGGAACTTGACGCCGCTGTCTTTGAACTTCTTGGGGTCGAGAGCCACGCGGAGCAACGCGAGCTCGTTGATAAGCTCCATGACGAAGTAGCTCTGCACTTTCGGGCAGTTCGCGTTCTTGAAATACAAAAAATGGAGGACCGGTCAAAGGGAGGCCGCTCCACTTTCGACACGATGGATCTAGCGGGCGACGTTTGGGATGCACTTAATCTCAATGAATTGCAGCCACTTGCGGAATGGCTGCAAGCGGAGTCGAGTACGAATGTTGTCAAAGTCCATATCCCGACAGAGCGGCCAGCCACGTACGACCCGAATAACATCTTTGACTCCGGAACGGTATACTTTGGCAGAGCCAAGAAAAAGCACCTAACGCTTCCCAGCCAGGGGTCGGCGCTACTTGCCCGAACTTTAGCGGATTTGGGCTATTCGGGAGACTGTGTTTTGCCCCAAACTGATTTCAAGGCTAAAGATGTCCTAGAAAGGCTAATTGCTCGAAATGAGCAAGCCGTCTCCCAGATGGCAACGCTCATTCGAAGCCGCACAGGAGAAACCGGTAAGGCAGACGAGGTACTAAATATTTTGACCCGCTGGTTCCTTTTTGGGCGGCGGCCAGCTACACCGATAGGATGATTCCCAAGCACTGCGCTGTGGAAGCTTGAGTGTCGATAGCAGAGTCCGCGCTGAAGCAATGATTGGTTCAGCTCCCGTGGCGTGACAGTTCTGGTTGCGTTCATGTCTTTCGGAGTCTAAAGCACGTCAGATCGTCGGGGCTTTCATCTCCGCCACGCACTGCGCCAGCAGCAGGTCGATATCGCGCTCCAAACGCAGAATGGAACACGCTCCCCGGCCCGCCTGCGCCTGCGTGACGACCGCCACTCCGTTGCGCGGACAAACCCGCAGGCAGGGAGTCTGCACCACCAGCAGCCTGATGCCGGCGCTCGTCTTGCGGGAGCGTTTCCGCAGGCTCTTCTTCAGCCGTGCCAGGGCGCGGACATCGTCGCCGGGCTCGTGCTTCAGCTTGCGCTGGCATTTTGCGCAGGCCAGCAGCAGCGGCCCGCGTTTCAACCAGGGTCCCTTGTAGCTCTTCAGCGTTACGGCGGCTTCGACCTCTTCAGGCATGAACGGTTGGATGCGGCGCGGAGGCTACAGCGCGGATCTGGCCTGCAGCACCCGTTTGACCGCCTCTTCCGGTGTGCTGCCGATTGCGCTCAGATGGCCCATTTTGCGGCCTTTCCGTGGCTTCAGCTTTTCGTAGAGATGCAGGCGCACACCGGGGACGGCCAGGGCCTTATCGAAGGCGGGCGTGCGGGGCGAACCGTCGGCGTTCAGCCACAGATCGCCGAGCAGGTTTACGATGGCGGCCGGCTGGACGACCTCCACGTTGCCCAGCGGCAGGTCGCAGACGGCGCGGATCGCCTGCTCGAACTGGCTGGTGACGCAGGCGCGCTCGCTCTCGTGGTAGCTGTTGTGGGGGCGCGGAGCGAGCTCGTTGATCAGCAGCCTGCCATCGCGCGCGACGAACATCTCGACCGCCAGCAGGCCCTCGAGCTGGAAGGTGTCGGCGATCTCGTAGGCGATCTCGCGCGCCTCAGCTTCGAGCGCCGGATCGATCGCGGCGGGGATGACGCTCCAGTCCAGGATCTGGTTTTCGTGGTGATTCCAGGCCGCGGGGTAGACCTTCACCTCGCCGGAGGGTCTGCGCGCGACCATGACGGAGATCTCGCGTTCGAGCTCGATGGCTTTTTCGACTACGCCGGGGCCTTCACCGAGTGCTTCCCAGGCGCCGCGTACCTCGGCTTCCCACGTCTCGGAAGCGAGACGTGGGGCACCCGCATTTAGGCCGAAGCCGACCTTGCCCTGGCCGCGCCCGTCGTAGCCGCCGGTGGCGCTCTTGCAGAAGCATTTGCCGCCGAGCTCGCGGATGGCCTCGCCGACTTCTTCGAGCGAGCGCACGGCCCGGTACTCGCCGACCGGAAAGCCGTGCTTCTGTAGCCAGTTCTTCTGCTCGATGCGGTCCTGGATGATGGCGAGCAGCGCGCCGCCGGGACGCACCGGGCAGAAGGTCGCGGCGGAGGCCATCGAGTGCTCGCCGATCTGCTCGATCTCGAGCGTGACCACGTCGCAGCCGCGCGCAAGCATCGCGGCGCCGCGGCTGTCGTCCCAGGCGGCCTCGATGCAGCCGTCGACGATGAAGCGCGCGGGGCAGCCGGGGTCGGGGTCGAGGACCAGGATGCGGTAGCCCATGCCGCGCGCCGCCATGGCCATCATGCGACCGAGCTGGCCGCCGCCGAAGATGCCGATGGTGGCTCCGGGGAGTAACGCGCTCATGCGGGGTCTCCAGTGTTCTCGAGCGATTCGGCCAGGACGGCGTCGCGTGCGGCTTGGCGGCGAGCGAGAAGCTTTGCCTGCAGGGTCGG
>CAXTMK010000070.1:21491-23910 GCA_964245315.1 uncultured Acidobacteriaceae bacterium
CTTCGCACGCAGCGCATCGTCAGTCGTGGCCAGCATCGCGACCGCCAGCAGCGCGGCGTTGGCGGCTCCGGAGGCGCCGATGGCCAGCGTGCCCACCGGCACGCCTTTGGGCATCTGCACGATCGAGAGCAGCGCATCCATCCCCTGAAGAGCTGTAGCGGCGACCGGCACGCCGAGCACCGGGACGATAGTGAGCGCGGCGATCATGCCGGGCAGATGCGCCGCGCCGCCGGCTCCGGCGATGATGCAGCGCAGGCCGCGAGCGACCGCACTCCGGGCGTATTCGACCATCAACTCGGGCGTCCGGTGCGCGCTCACCACCCGGGCCTCGAAGGGGACGCCGAACTCGCGCAGGATCGCCGCCGCGGCCTTCATGACGGCGTAGTCGCTGCGGCTTCCCATCACGATCCCGACCAGGGGCGCGGCGGTTTCGAGTGAATCTCCAGCTGAATCCATCGGGCTATTATACGGTGGGGTATACGGCGGAGGCAGCGTCGCCTAATGCTTCATGGCGAAGTAGGCGATCGCCAGATGAACTACCGTCAGCGCGGTTCCGACGGCGGCGACGAAGCCTTTCATCTTCTGGACCCCAGCCTCATTGTTGGCGACGCGGGCTTCCAGGCCGTGCAGGCGGCCGGGCTGTCCGATGCCCATCAGCTGCTCCATCTGGCTCTTCAACACCTGCAGATCGCCCAGTACCTGAGCTTCAAAATCGGTCATAGTCGTCTCCTTTGCGAACGGCAGGAATCAGGGATCCCTGGATGTTATGCAACCGGCAACTGGCTTACGATGGCGCTCGATTCGCGCGAGTAGAGCGGCGGAGTCGAGGCATCGTACATGCGGACGAAGAATGTCTCGCCCAAGGCCGCGAGCGGGATGGAAAACGCCCGCACCGGCGAGCGCAGGACCAGATCGGACGCGGTCGCTCCAGCGCCGGCAGCGCTCGTAGCAGTCCCGAAGCCGCCGTCGTGCCGCCTGACCTCGAAGCCGCCGCCGGCAGGAGGGTCCACGCCTGCGTCCACGATCACGGCAGACGACGCGCCGGTGCCGGTGCCGGTGGCCGTCAGTTGCTGCAGGTTCGCAAGCACGTTGGCTCCGGGGGCGGTGGTCAGGGCGGTCGCGGGCAGCAGCGCATCGGCGGCGATCGCCTCCGACAGGCCGATGCCGAGACCTTCGGCCCAGTCGTTGGCGAAGGCGATGCGGTAGGTCAGGGTCTCGGGGGCGGCGCCTTGTTCCAGCACCTCGACTCGCCTGACGAGAACGCTGGTGCTGCCGCCGTTTGCAGTCAGGGCCAGCACGTCGCCGGGCCAGATGTCGGAGTTGGGTGGATTGACAGCGGTATAGCTGCCCGTGACGGCCGCGGCGCGATTGGTGGCGAAGCTCAGGATGGCCTGCGCGGCGTTCTCGCAGTCCTCCGAACTGCGGGCGAGCGGGCGCACGACCTTGCCCACCCAGCGCGCGGTGCCCACGCCTCCACCCGCGGCTTCGGCGGCGATGCTGGCGGCGTCGGCGAGCCGTGCGACCGCGCGCCTGCGTCCGCGATACCGTACCGTCACCAAAGCGCCGGGGGCCGGAACGCTGCCGTCGAAGAAGGTCACATGCCCCGCCGCGGACGAGACCAGGCTGCAGTTCACGCCGTCCGAGATCTTGCCCGCAAGCTGGGTTGAGACCGTGCCCGTAGTGGGATCGGTGCAGGTGATCCAGGCTGAGCCGGTGCGGGTTACGTTGGTCGCGGCCAACGATCCAAAGAGCTCGATGCTGTTGACGGCGACGAACGCCGCCTGTGCCGGAGCGCTGGCCACCGCGCCGTCGTACAGTACGGTCGCGGGCGTGCTGGAGGCGTGGCCGAGGTCGCGGGCCTCGAAGACCAGCGCCAGCGGAGCCGTGACCGCGCCGCCGCCGAAGCTCTCCACCGCTACGTCGACCATCGCGTAGAAGACCTGCTTTACCCGCTCCACCTCCGGGCAGTGCAGGTGGATGCGAAGGGTGTAGCGGTCGCCTGCCGTGACGGCGAATGCGGTGCCGGTTACCAAGCCGTTGACGATGGGCTGGACCATCGTCTGCCCGCCGGACTGGCTGACGCAGAAGCCGGCGAAGCAGTTCACCTGCGCGGTCGCGCCCTGGTACAGGCCGCAGAGAACGCCCGCGCTGCCCGCGTTCAGGATGACGCCTTCGACCTGGGCTACGAGGGTTCCGCCAAGTTCGACTGGATCGCAGGCGGTCAGCGTGGTCTGGCCGTCGAAGCCGTTGCCGCCGGTGAAGATAAGGCCGTCGGCTCCGAGCGCCAGGTGCGAGCTGGGGTCGGCGATCGTCCAGGTCTGGCGTCGATGGTGGCGGCGCTGAAGTCGTCGTCCAGCAGCACGGCATGGCCGGCGTTGGGCGCGTCCGGCTCGCCGACGAATGGGAACACGGTTGTGGT
>CAXTMK010000071.1:0-23865 GCA_964245315.1 uncultured Acidobacteriaceae bacterium
GGGCAGAGCGAGGGTGGGCAGGGAGCTACGCTGGTGGAGTTGCGGCAGTGATAAGTTCACCTCTCAAGTTCCAGCGCCTTCTCAGCTAACGGCTTCAACTTTGAAAGCAACTTCGCCCAGTGGCGCTCCGCAAACAGTTCAGCTCGGATTTGCACGAAACTTGAGACGCTTGGGTGTAGCTGGTCGATACGCGCACTGAACACGGATGGGCCACGATCGTCTGCGATATGTAGCTCACTCTCTTTGTCTGCCTTCTTAGGAAGCCAGAGGATGAGGTAGGAACTGCTTGATGCTTCTGCTGGTGCCGAACTAGATGCCGTTGTTCCGATCACTGGGCTTCTGGGTGACTCGCGGTATCGATCGTTCCTTGGGACGGACGGATAATTGGTACGGTGGACTGCAAGCTTTACTTTGGGATTTTCACTCAATTTCTTTGCTGAACGTGCTAAAGCTTGATGGACGAGCTCAAAGAGCACCTCACCTAATTGATCGACTTGGGAGCGAAGTAATACCGGCCGGTCGTACAGAGCTCCAATATCCGCGACGAGGCTATCGGACGATGCCTGTTGGTCGTTCCGCAATCCTTCAAGAACCAATTCCGCGCTATCGAGCGACCGCGCCAACATGAAGTTCGTAAAGGCGGAAAAGTTCCCTTGGTCAGCTAATTCGAGAGCGTCGAGATAGCTGTTCTTCTGGTCGGTCAAAATAACGATGGGAATCGAAATCGCCTTATATGTGAAGGTCGAAGCCAAGGCTCGTGCTACACGGCCATTGCCGTCCGCGAACGGATGAATCGCGACGAAGCAATAATGAACATAAGCTGCCTGGGTGACTGGATGCGCCGCAAGGAAGCTGTCACATCGCATTTCCGAAACTAGTCGATGCATCTCGCTCGGCGTCATGTCGACTGGAGCGTACGAATGATTAGTTCCCTTGCGTGTGCGAACGTGATTGGGAAGAGTCTTGTAAACGCCTTTCGGCAGCGTCTGCTCCCTCGGCCCGATTGATGTCTCAACCCGATAGGTTGGCTGGGCCGCGCATATCTGCATATGGAGTTCGCGAATAGCGGCTTCGCTGACGGGCTCCGTGCCCGTCGCCAGGCTGAGAACGTATTCATAGGCTTGCAACTGCGCTTCAAACAGCGGCCTCACCTGTTCCCCTCTGGCGGCCACTTCAAGCTCCCAGCCTGTCGTTTCGAAAGCGACCGAGTAGGTAAAGCCTCGGTCCGCTTCGTACAAATTTTCAAGGGCGCCGGTATCGATAGCTGCAGCACGAGTGGCGATCAAACGCGCGCGGTCCAGAACGTCGGAAAAGGACCTGGCCCGGTCGGCCAGGAGCGCCGTCTCGCGCTCCCATCGGGAGAAATCCACCGTCTCATCACCGATCCAACGCTCAAACGTTGGAAAGGCGACATATGCGGCATCGAGTTGATGAAGGTCGAGGTCGAGATCGCTCATCGTCAATCACAGGACACCATTAAACAACGGGATTGTCACGAGATGCTCTTTGGCCGTCGATTACTGCATCACATCAAGGTCTTACACCCGTAGAACCTTGTAGGCTGTCGGACGAGAGGTCTTATGGATAGTGCTTTGGAAAAGAACTTTGAGGGCGCGGCGCCGGGTCATCCCCGCCCCCAGCTGCAGCGCGCGCAGTGGACAAGCCTCAACGGCTCGTGGGATTTTGCCATCGACAGGCGCGCCGAGCTGATGCGCCCTGAAGACGTTCACTGGGACAGGCAGATTGTCGTGCCCTTCGCACCCGAGACCGCCGCCAGCGGCATCGCCGACACCAGCTTCTACTGCGCGGTATGGTATCGGAGGCAGTTCGCCCGGCCGGAGATGAAGCCGGGCGAGAAGCTCATCCTGCACTTCGCCGCCGTCGACTACGCGGCCAAGGTGTGGATCAACGGAGTGGAAGTCATCCGCCATCGCGGCGGGTACACTCCGTTCTTTGTCGACATCACCGGGTCGCTCACGGCCGACGGACCGCAGGAGATCGTCCTGCGCGCCGAGGATGATCCTGCCGACCTCGAAAAGCCGCGCGGCAAACAGGACTGGAAGCTCGAATCGCACTCCATCTGGTATCCCCGCACCACCGGAATCTGGCAGTCGGTGTGGATGGAGACGGTGCCGCCGCTGCGCATCCAGACGGTACGCTGGACGACAAACCTGGAACGCTGGGAGATCAATCTCGAGGTCCACACCGAAGGCGCTTTGCCCGAAGGCTGCCGCCTGGCGGTGCGCATGCAGACCGGCGGGCAGATCATGGTCGACGACAGCTATGCCTTCATCAGCGGAGCTCGTGGGATCGGATCGGCCTCGGCCGGGGAGCTGCACCGCAGCATCTCCCTGTCCGACCCCGGTATCGACGACTTCCGCAACGACCTGCTGTGGAGTCCTGGAAAGCCCACCATCATCGACGTGGACATGCAGATTCTCGACTGCGATGGCGCCGTGCTCGACGACGTAAAGAGCTATACCGCGATCCGCTCCATCGCCATTCAGGGCGACCGCTTCGTCCTGAACGGAAGGCCGTTCCCGCTGCGCCTGGTGCTCGATCAGGGCTACTGGGAAGGCACGGGGCAGACGGCTCCCAACGACAATGCTTTCGTACGCGACATCCTGCTGGTCAAGGAGCTTGGCTTCAACGGCGTGCGCAAGCACCAGAAGATCGAAGACCCTCGCTTTCTCTACTGGGCCGATCATCTGGGCCTGCTGGTCTGGGAGGAGATGCCCAGCGCGTATCGCTACACCCAGCGTTCGGTCGAGCGCCTGACCCGCGAGTGGATCGAGGTGCTGAAACGCGACTGGAGCCATCCCTGTATCGTCTCCTGGGTGCCGTTCAACGAGAGCTGGGGCGTTCCCGACCTGCCCGACAGCCCGGCCCAGCGCCACTACGTGCAGGCGCTCTACCACCTCACGAAGACGCTCGACCCAACCCGTCCGGTCATCGGAAACGACGGCTGGGAGAGCATTGCGACCGACATGATCGGCATCCACGACTACGACGACCAGCCCGCCCGCATCGCGCACCGCTACGGTATGGACGAGGTCGAGGCGCGGCTGTTCCAATTCGAGCGCCCGGGCGGACGCATGCTGCGGCTGGCGGACGGAGAGCTGAAACGCCAGCCCATTGTTCTGACCGAGTTCGGCGGCATCGCGCTGCGCAATCCCGATTCGCCAAACTGGGGGTACAGCACCTGTCGAACCCCGGAGGAATTGCTGCAGCGCTACACGGCGCTGCTGGACGCGGTGCGCCCGCTGACGTCGCTCGCCGGCTTCTGCTACACGCAGTTTACCGATACCTTCCAGGAAGCCAATGGGCTGGTGTACGCCAATCGCACGCCCAAGATACCGCTCGACAAAGCCGCGCTGGCAACCAGCGGCACGACGTTCGACGAGAACGATCCGTCGCTTCTATTGTGGCGAAATAGATTGATTGAGTTGCAGAAGTAGCGCGCCAGCCAAAGCAGATTCTACGGAATGACGGACGAAAGCAACTTGTTGTCATCCGGAGGGATCTGCTTTGTCGTTCCCCTTACTCCGGCGGCACCGCCGCTGGAGCCTTCGCCGTGTCCGCCTGCGCCGCTTCCTTCAGGGTGAAGTCCGCGTCCGTAATGTCCGCATCCTTCACGACAATCGTCTTGCTCTCGTCCCCGAATAGCGTCGGCGGAGGTTGCTTCGGAGGCTCCCCATCCGCTTGTACAGGCCCTTCCACGTAGCTCTGGCTCTTCGCCTCGGTCACGGCCAGCGTGTACGTACCGGGCGGCACCTGAGGGAAAACGAAGGTAGCCTCCTGGCCGATGCCGGCCGAAAAGCTGAGCACTCCGTCGGCCGCATCTTTGAGCGTCACCGTGGCAGCGGTAACCGTCTTCCCTGCGATCGCCGATAAATTGCCGCGCACCTGGTGCAGCAGCGTATCGGGAATGGTGATGGTGATGTCTGCTACCTCGTCGCCCGAGCGCAGCTCGTAAACCGTGGCCGCGCTCCTGCGCGTCGTGTCGCCGCTGTAGAGGCGAAAGGCGACCGGGCTGATAATCCCCGCCATCGCCATGTTGAAGCCCTCGCCCGCATCGATGTCCCCGCCACCGATCTGTGCCGCCGCAACCCAATACGATCCCGGCGGCAGACCCGCGATGCGGAAATGGCCCTGGTCATCCGTACCGCTGCTCTGGTGCATGATCGTCGCGCGAAAGATCTCAGGAATGTTGTTTTGCTCGGACGCGGAAGCCGCCGCCGGCTTCTTTGCCTTCGCATCTTCGACCAGGATATTGACCTGCGTCGCAGGCGATCCGTCGGAGTACAGAACCCGTCCGCTGACGGCCGCGCCCCGCGTCAATTCCACATCGCGGGTCGCGGTCTCAGCCCCATGCAGCACAACGGTGCCGTTCTGCGCCAGGATGGCTCGTTCCTTCTCCGGCGACAGGTGGTCCAACTGATTCGCCATCATGCTGTCGAAGGCGGAAAGATAGCCCGGCAGCAGCGGGATCACGGTGTACTCGCCCGGTCCCAGGCGCTCGGCGGCGTAGGTCCCGTCCATCGCAACCCGGACCGTGACAGCGCGCCCAGACTGCTCTCTGGTTTCGAGTGAGGGCAGTGGAAGCACCATTACCATCGCCCCGCGCGCCGGTCTGCGCGTATCCGCGCACAGCACCGTGCCGGTAATGCGTCCGCGCGGCACGACCGCCGCCGTGGGCTTCGGCGCAGGGGCCTCAGCATTGGGGACTGCGATCGCATCCTGCGCGCGGATCGTCCCCGCGACCATCGCCAGCCCCATCAGCGCGAAGACCCAAATCCGCCTCATGCCCTACAGTATAGGTCCGTCTACACTGTTAGTGGCGCACGAATGCGCCGGACCTCCAGGGACCGCCTGCCATGCCGCAGCCTCCGCCCACCGCGGCGCGCACGTTCGCCGCTCCCAGCTTCTATCTGACGGGCCGCCAGCCGCTCCGCCCCGGAGTCATCCTGCTGGCGATCGCGGTCGCGGTGGGCGCGGTCGGTTCCATCGCTTACGCCATGAGTCACGAGCATGCTCGTCTGAATGCGGGCGGTCCCGGCGATGTCCGTTCCGGAGCCGCTTCAGCTAAGGATGACGATTACGACCCGAACCAGATCGACACCATCGTTCTCGGCGATCCCACCGACGCTCCCCGGCCCGCGCGCCGCGGAGACCACGTCAGCGCCGTTCACCCCACCATCCTGATCACGCTGCCGCGCTCCGGCGACAAGGTCGGCCTGATCCCCGACAGCCCCGCCGGCCGCCTGCTCTACGGCTGGCTCGCCGCCTTCAACAAGGCAAGCTACAGCGGGCTTGCGAACGCGCTGCCCAACGCCGCAGCCGGCCCCGCGACCGCCGCGCAGATCGAGCTTCGGAAACAAACCGGCGGCTTCAACCTGCTCTCGGCCAAAGAGGTTCAGCCCGGCGTGCTCGTCTTTCGGCTGTGCGACCAGACGCCCGCGGCGGTGGAGGTTCTCGGAACCCTGCAGGTTCGTCCGGACTCCAGCCCGGCGGCGATTGCGAGCTTCAGCCTGCGCGCCGTCCCTTCCCCCCAAAGGACGCTAAACCTCGGTCCATAATCGAATGAAGCGAGGTACCAGTGTTGCAGTGAACTGAGAAACACACGCGAAATGGATACTCGCGTGCCTTTTTGGGCAGGGCTGTCGCATTTGGAAGGTTGACCCAGTCTCTGCTTCTGAGACAGGCCCGGACTTCAGTCTGGGCATCATTGAGCGGGGATGCTCCGCGCTTTAGCGCCCGGGATATGCCTTCCCGCCGATGTGGAGCCTACGTGAAAACGCACATCCCGGGGGCTGAAACCCAAGGTCTCGCTGCGCGGCTGTGCCCAGGCTGAAGCCTGGGCCTATCTCAGAGACAACGCACCCCGGTGGCCTGACACCAATTCCAAGTGCGATTGCCTTGGGCTCAGGCCGATTCATGTTTCCCATTTCCTCGCTTCGATTTAGGATTGTCCTCATTCAAAAACATGGAGGTTTCGGGAATGGTTCCTCATGGGCTTGGTGACATCCGCCAACTTGCCGGCACGCTACTCCTCGGCGTTGCTATCCTTTGCGCGCGGCCAGCCCTCGCGCAACTGCCTTCCGCATATCCGCCGGCCGGCGGCTCGGCGCCTGCGACGCAGATGACAGCCTTCGATCGGCAGGACGTGAACTGCTCTGACCTTCTGAACAAGTCGATGCAGGGCAACGGTCTGAGGGTGGATGCCGTCTCGCCGATAGCGGTGGTAGGTCAGAATAGTGCTGTCGCCGCCGCTATCACTTGTTTTCAGAAAGGAAACACGAGAACCTGGCGGATTATGATCGTTACCGCCTCCACCGACAAGCTTACTTCGTTGTGGTATCGAGACGACCTTCAGATACGTGTGGAGCAGGCGCTCAACCATGCGCCGATCACCGGCTCCGGTAACTGCCCGACCACCGGCAACGCCGTCGTCCTCTCCTATGCCCCGTACTCCGCGACGAACTCCGCCATTGCCGCCGCAAACTACATCAAGGGTGGTTACAGGGACAAGAAGCTGAACATGAGCACTGGCTTGTCGCCGATCGAGTTCGCGGGCTCGAACGCGCAGGCCTGGGTCATCATGAACACCATAGACGAGCCCCCGGTGAACGATCGTGCGCTCACGCGTGGCGTCGTCATCGCCGTCTCCACGGACTCCGCCGTGGCCACATGGTATCGCGACGCTCTCAGGAAGTACCCCAATTCCGTCGGTCTCTAGCCGGACCCCGGACTCGGCTCTTCGACAATCTTCCCTCAGCGGTGCTATCGTTTCGGCCCCTGGGTTTGTACCCGGCCAGCCGGAGGCGAATCTCCGCGCCGGAAATTCAGCAGAAGAAGAGGACGAATATGGCTACTCTCGCAACTCCCCCCGTAACCGAAAATCATGCTGGCATGGACCCCAGGCTGGGCGTGGACGCCGCCGCATTCGCCGGCTCCAAACACACGATGCTCATCGACGGCCAGTTCGTCGCGGCCAGTTCCGGCAAGACCTTTCCGGTCTTCAATCCCGCCAACGGCGAGGTGATCTGCGAGGTGCCCGAGGGCGACCATGTCGATGTCGATAAGGCCGTCCACGCCGCACGCCGCGCCTTCGACTCAGGCCCGTGGCACACCATGAGCCCGTCGGCTCGGGGACAGCTGCTGTGGAAGCTGGCTGACCTGCTGGAAAGCCATACCGACGAGTTCGCCGAGCTGGAATCGCTCGATAACGGCAAGCCGGTGAGCGTGGCGCGCGTCGCCGACGTGCCGCTCGCGGTCGACCTGTTCCGCTACATGGCGGGCTGGGCGACCAAGACGTTGGGCTCGACGATTCCGCTCTCCGCGGGACCGGACTTCCTGAGCTATACCGTCCGCGAGCCCATCGGCGTGGTGGCGCAGATCATCCCCTGGAACTTCCCGCTGCTGATGGCCGCGTGGAAGCTCGGCCCGGCGCTGGCCACGGGATGCACCGTGGTGATAAAGCTGGCCGAGCAGACTCCGCTCACCGGTCTCCGGCTGGCCCAGTTGATCGCGGAGGCTGGATTTCCGGCCGGCGTGGTCAACATCCTGACCGGCTTTGGCGAGCCCTGCGGAGCGCCGCTGGCCGCGCACGATCTGGTGGACAAAGTCGCCTTCACCGGCTCGACGGAGGTCGGCAAGCTGATCGCGAAGGCCGCGACCGGCAACCTGAAGAAGGTGTCGCTGGAGCTGGGCGGCAAGAGTCCGGCGATCATCTTCCCGGATGCCGACATGGACGCGGCCATCGCGGGCGCGGCCTCGGCGATCTTCTTCAACCAGGGCCAGTGCTGCTGCGCGGGCTCGCGGCTGTTCGCGCATGAGAGCGTCTTCGACCAGGTGGTCGAGGGCATGAGCGACATCGCCGGAAAGATCAGGATGGGCGAGGGACTCGACCCCACCACCGAGTGCGGGCCGCTGGTGAGCGAAGAACAGTTCGAGCGCGTCACCGGCTTCCTCAAGTCCGGAAAGGAACAGGGCGCGAAGTTTGGAGCGGGCGGCGGGCGCCACTCCGATCGCGGCTACTTCGTGCAGCCGACGGTGCTCTCCGACGTGCGGCCGGGCATGAAGGTGGTCGACGAGGAGATCTTCGGGCCGGTGGTGGTGGCGCAGAAGTTCTCGTCCGACGCCGATCTCGATCGCCTCGCCATGCAGGCGAACGACACCATCTACGGGCTGGCGGCGAGCGTGTGGACGAAGGATCTGTCCGCCGCGCACAAGATGGCGCGGCGCATCAAGGCCGGGACGGTGTGGATCAACTGCCACAACGTATTCGACGCGGCGCTGCCGTTCGGCGGATATAAGCAGTCGGGCTGGGGACGCGAGATGGGCGCGGAGGTGTTGAACAACTACACCGAAGTGAAGGCGGTTACGATCAAACTGTAGGTTACGAGTGCCGGTTGCCCCATCTCAATCGCGGAGTTTCGCGATTGAGATGGGGTTTTCGTTTTGTGCGAAGAAGACCGCCGGCGACACCTGGAAGCGTTCGCTGAGCCGGGCGATATGGTCTCGCGTCAGCTGGCGTTTTCCGCTCATTACCAGCGAAACGGTGGTTTCGCTTCCAAGCTCCGTTGCGAGGTCGCGTTGGGTGAGGGCGTTGCTCTCCATCAGGTAACGCAGCACGTCGATCGCGCTCGCGTCCGGGATCGGATAGTGCTCCGACTCATAGCGGTCGATCAGGACAGTGAGCAGTTCGATTGCTTCCTGCTCGAGCTTTGTGGTCCTGACCTTCGCGGTCAGGGCAAACAGCGCTTCGGTGTACTCCGCGAGTTCGGCTTCCGTTTGGATGAGGTGCGGAGCGCCGAGACGGATCATCTCTACCGGATTTGCAAGTGCAGTTCCCATGGTTAAACCCCTCGGTTCCAATTCGACTTGTTGTCATATTCCTTATGAGTCAGGAATGAGCGGACATAGATTTGGCCCTCGGTGATTCGCTGGCCGATATCTTTCGAGTAATGAATGACAGTAATCAGGCGGTATCGATTTCCTCGAATGTTGAACACCACGAAGCCATCCACCGAGTCTGCGTCTGCGAACGTTCGCCGGACCTCGATAAAGCTTTGCCAACGAGCAGGCTGGACGATCCTGCGCCATGCCATGAGTTCGCGTGCGGCATCGGGATAGCTGGCTGCGGCTTGCATTACATGTTTGCGCGTGACGATATTCATGCCGCTCTATCCCTTACAAATAAGGCTACTTTGCAATTTGCAAAGTGTCAACATAACGCAACTTCGGATGTGTTGTGGATCAGTCGCGGGCAGGGCGTAAGCGCTTCGACGTTGGCGTCGTCGATGGCTTTGAGGATCGAGCAGGCGATCGTGTGAAAGAAGTCGCTGCGCAGGGCTTCGGTTGTGGTACGTTTTCTGTACCGCACGAAGTTCGGCCCCGGATCTCTCCGAGGCCGATCTTTACAGCGTTTGTGGTGAAACCGGAGCAGGCCTGCATCTTCCCGGACTCGGGTCTGCTCCTTCCTCTAGCGTTTATCTGCACGACCTAGCCGATGTCCACCCTTCGGCTAAATCTTCCCAGTCTTCTCTTCTGAAAGTGCTTCGTCATGGGTTGGAGGATAGCACTGAAAGTGGTGCTGTTTTCAAGCCGATTTCAGCAATAATTTCATTTGCACCATTGATGGTGAAAGCTAGTCAGATGTGTCTATGTCTAGGGAGTCTCATGGAGTTCAAAGCGGTCTAAAGCGGAGTTCATTCATCTTTTTCACTTTCTGCGAAGCTGTTGTAACTTTCGGTACCAGCCTTGCTCTTTCGGGCTTGGTCTGATTGACTGGCTAAGACATGGCCGGCAAGAAAGAGATGCTCGCGCAGGTAGCGGCGAAGACCGGTGTGACGTGGCTGCTGGAGTCGCTGCCCGGACGCTCGTCGCTGCTGATCCTGAACTACCACCGCGTGGGCGAAGCGGCGGCGACGCCGTATGATTCAGGCACATTCTCCTGCAACGGCGCGGAGTTCGACTGGCAGATTGGGTGGTTGAAGAAGCACTTTCCAATCCTGAACCTGCGGCAGGCGCTGGATGTGGTGCATGGCCGCGCCACGCCGAAGCATACGTCGGTGCTGATCACCTTCGACGACGGCTATCGCGACAACTACGACGTGGCGGTCCCGGTGCTGCGCCGGCATGACCTTTCGGCGACGTTCTTTCTTCCGACGGCGTTCGTGGGAACAGGCTCGCTGCCCTGGTGGGATGAGATTGCGTACATGCTGAAGCGGACCGAACAACCGCGGGTGCGGCTGATTTATCCGGCGAAGGCGGAGTTCGATCTGGCGGATCGTCCAACAGCGATTCGCAACGTGCTGAATTTCTACAAGCAGGCTGGAAGCCTTGATACGGAACAGTTTTTGAATGATCTTGCAGCGGCTACGGACCGCGAGCGGCCGGGCGCGACGGCGGAGCGATGCTTCCTCAACTTCGATGAGGCTCGCGAGATGCAGGTGGCGGGCATGTCGTTCGGCTCGCACACCCATACGCACGAGATTCTGAGCAAGCATACCTACGCGCGCCAGCTTGAAGAGTTGACGGTTTCACGCGGCATTCTGGAGCGGGAGCTGGGAGGCGAGATCGATACGCTGGCCTATCCGGTGGGCCAGCCGAATTGCTTCTCGGAAGATACCTATGCCGCGTTGAGGGCGGCAAAGTACAGCACGGCGTTTTCGTTCTACAAGGGAGTGAATGTCCCGGGGAGTATTGCGCCGTTGGATGTATTGCGAGCGGGCGTGGATGGGGAGAGCCGGGAGATTTTCAGGCTAAGGGCTGCGATGTATGCGAACGCAGGCCGGAGTCTGGTGTAGGGGCGTTATAGCGGTTTTCACTTGCTGTAGCGGCTCGTTTTACCTGATTTGTCATTCCCGAAGGGAATCTGCGTCTCGGGCCCGGCTACATTGATAGGAAACCGGCATAGCCAGCGGAAGAGGATGCAACCGCAGATTCCCTTTGGGAATGACAAAAGTAGTGAAAATGACAAAAGGTCAGTGATTTGCAGGCAGGGCCTTCTTCAGGCCCAGCCAGCGCAGCGTAGTGCCGACGATGACGCGCAGGCAGCCCAGCAGCGTCGTCATCGTCGGGCGCAGGTCGTGCAGGTCGAAGTCGAAGAACTCGAGCGGGCCACTGTAGGACTTGCGGATATCGCTCCATGTCAGCGTGCCGTCCTGCAGGTAAATGGGCAGGCAGGGAAGATCGCGGCGCAAGACGATGTGGCGGAAGTCGAAGCGTGACGGCTCCATCGGCGCGGGATTCTTGCCGATCAGGTCGAGGTAGTTGAGCCAGCCGATCTCGACGCCCATGTAGATGGCGGCGTCGGCCGTGACGCTGAAGCGTGGGTTGGCTTCGATCAGGCGCACGCCCTGGTCGCGGACATCGCGCTTCACCTCGATCTCGCAGATGCCGACATAGCCGATGGCGGTCAGGAACTTGTCGCAGAGCGCGGCGATCTCCGGATCGTGGACCGGCGCGACCAGCGAGCCGCTGCCGAACAGGACCGGGTAGGCGCGGAACTCCTGCACCACGCAGTGCCCGAGGCGGCGGCTGCCGGCGCCGTACACCGAGAGATAGCAATACTTCGTGTCGTCGCCGCCGGCGATGATCTCCTGCGCCATCACCTCGGGACGGTAGGGCTCGGTCAGCGCGTACTGCGCGAGCATGTCGGCGGCGTTTTCGGACGTGATCAGCTTGCGTCCGCGCAGCGGGTTGCCGGCGGGCAGAACGTCCCACTCGCGCTGGTGGCGGGGCTTGATGAGACAGGGAAAGCGCGCGGTCGCGACGAAGGACTCCATCTCGGCGCGCGATTGAATGTAGTCGGACCGGGGGATGGGCAGGCCATGCTTGCGCGCGAGCGCGTACTGCTGCTCCTTCGTTGCGAGCGCGCCCTGCACGGCGACGGATTCCATCGAAAAGATAAAGTGCTGCCGCAGCACCTCGGCGTGTGCCGCAATCGCGGAGACGAACTGGTCGGCGGCGGGGATGATGACCGGCTTCTGGCCGAGGTTTGGCGCCAGCTCGATCATGAACGCGACCCACTCCTGCGGGTGCGTATCCGGGTTGGGGCACAGGTAGGATTTGCCGTAGCTGGAGCGGAAGCCCTCGTGCGTCCGGTCGCAGTCGATGCCCACGGTGCGGACGCCGCGGCGCAGCAGGTCGCGCATCAGGTTCAGGCCGGTCTGGAAGACGCTGGCGACGACGACCGGCGGCCAGTCGGGGCCGGCCTGGACGGATGCCGCGACGGGAATCATGGGCGTATTGCCTTAGTTGCGGGGAACGTCCGGCGCAGGCCTTCCATCACGCCTACGCGCGGGGTCCAGCCCAGCTGCTCGCGGATGGCGGTCTGGTCGAAGCGGGCGAGCGGGCGGATGGACTGGATGCGATAACGCGAGAGCGGGACACTGCGCTTGAGTGCGCGGCCGAGCGCCTCGATGCCCACAGCGGCGGTCATCAGCACGGGCTTTGGGACATACATCGCGTTGACGTTCGGCCTGGCAGCCTGCGCCATCTCGATGAAGCTGCGCTGCGTGATGATAGTGGGATCGACCAGGTTGACCAGCACGCCTTCGATGCCGGGGCGGGTGGCGGCCAGCAGCAGCGCGTCCACGACATCGTCCACATACACCAGCGGAAGCGGAAGCGAGCCGTTGCCGACGACGATCCAGCGGCCGAACATGCCGAAGCTGCCGGCCGGACTGCTGGGCTCGACGCCCGGGCCGAAGATGACGCCGGGCCGGACCACGACCGCGGGCAATCCCTGGGCGCCGGCGGCGTTCATCACCATCAGCTCGGCTTCGAGCTTGGTCTGGGTGTAGGCGCCGCGGCGGTCGGCGTGGGGTTCCAGAGGCCACGCTTCGCTGACCGGGCCGGGGCGCTCCGTCGCGTGTTCGAGCACGCTGAGCGAGCTGACATACACGACGCGGCGAATTTGATGCTTCAGGCAGGCGTCGATGACGTTGCGCGTGCCGACGACGGTGCCGCGCTGGAAGTCGGCCGGCAAGCCCTTCATCGCCGCTCCGACGTGGAAGACGGTGGTGACGCCGGCAACGAGCACGTCGACGTACTCGGGATCGCCCAGGTCGCCCGCGGCGTAATCGACGCCGGGGATTGGGTTCTTCGGGACGCGGCGGACGGCGGCGCGGACGGTCTGTCCTTCCGCGACCAGCCGGCGCAGCAACGCGCCGCCCAGGAATCCGCCTGCGCCGGTGACCAGCGCGTCGGCCGGTGTACGAGGCGCAAGCTGCACCCGGCGAACATCATCGCGCTGCCGGTCGGCCTCGGCGGAAGCGGAAGCCATCGCGGTGACCAGGCGAAGGCCCTCTTCGGGCGGCACCGGCATGGGCGTGCCGGCTTCCAGCGCGGCGTAGAACGCCTGAATGTTGGCCTGAATGCCGGGCGCGCCGGGCAGCTTCTTCGTGATAAAACGCAGCACGTTGACGGGGACTTCGACCAGGCTAAGCGCGGCGTTGCGCATCGCGCAGATTACGGGCGAAGCAAACTTGGGGCCGGGCAGCAGCTTGGTGACGTAGCAGGTCTGCAGGAAGCAGTCGATCTGGATGACGCCTTTGGTGCCGTGAACGATAACCTGGCTGCGGATGGGACGGACGTTCCAGGAGAGGTAGAGCCGCGCCGGACCGCGCGCACAGTCGACCGTGGCCGTCCATTCGTCGAAGAGCAGGTTGCTGTCGAGACCGGCATCCGGACCGGTGGCGCGAAAGTCGATTTCAGCACTCCGGACCTCGCCCAGAAACGCCTCCGCGATGGCGAGGCCGTGGATGCCGAGGTCCTGAAATGGGTACGAGCCTTTGCGGTACTGCGGCGGTAGCCTTCCACCACCCGGCCAGGCCGGATAATCCGAAGTCCGGTGGAAGTCGATCGAGATCACCTCGCCGATCTCGCCGCTGCGGGCGATCGCGACGCCGCGCTGCACGATGGGATCGAGCCGGCCGGAGTGCACCACGCACAGGCGGCGTCCGCTGGCAGTCGCGGCGGCGATCATCCGCTCGCACTGCTCGGGAGTTTCGGCCATGGGTTTTTCGACCAGCACATGCGCACCCGCGCGGAGAGCCTGGATGGCCAGCGGAGCGTGCGCCGCGGGAGGAGTGAGGATATGCACCGCATCCACGCCGGCCGCGAAGAGCTCTTCCACGCTGCCGAAGGCGGCCGGCAGCGCAAAGGCCTGGGCGACAGCCTGGGCGCGCGTCAGGTCCAGATCGGCAATCCCCACGACTTCGACGCCAGGGATGGTCCTGAGCGCACGAAGATGATGCGCACTGACGTATCCCGCGCCTATGATTCCGACCCTGACCTTATTCATAACGGAAGTCCGCGCCTGAAGCTTGCCGAACGCGACGGATACAAAGAGGATACCCTAAGCAGGAAGCCCCGGAGGCGACCCGCTGCGTGTCGAAAGTTGTAGCGGGAGGCTGGGCTTTCCGTAGGGACACTTGTTGCAATCGACACTCAGCAGCGCAGGCCGAAGATCCGGGGCTAAAGCCCCCACACATGCTGTTGGCTTTATTCGTGGGGCTGAAGCCCCACGCTAATCCCAGACAGCGCGAATCAGATTAGTTGAAGAAGCTCCCAGAGGACGCGCATGGAATTCGTCTACTTCGGCAATGACTGGTTCGCCGAAAACCGCACCAGCAGCCACCACATCGCGAAACGCCTGGGAGCGTCGTACCCGATGCTGTACGTCGAGGTTCCCGGGCTGCGCGCGCCGAAGGCCAACGCGCGCGATCTGCGCAAGCTGCTGAAGAAGCTGCGCATGACCTTCCAGCCGCCGCAGCTGGTTGCGCCGCACTTCTGGCGCATGACGCTGCCGCAGATTCCGCTGCGGCGGTTCGCGGCGATCCGCGCCATGAATCGCGCGTTTTCTCGCTACCTGATCCGCAAGGCCATTCGCGGGCTCGGCTTCCGCGATTTCGTCTCCTGGTTCCATGTGCCGCATCCAGGCTTTCTGGCCGGTGAACTGGGCGAAAAGCTGACGGTCTTCTACTGCATCGACGACTATAGCAAGCTGCCCGACGTGGACGGCGTAGCCGTGCAGGCGATGGACGACGAACTGACCTCCGCGGCGGATATCGTCTTCGCCTGCAACCAGCCGCTGGCGGATGCGCGGCGTCCGCTGAACGGGAACATCTTCGTCTCGCCGCACGGGGTGGACGCAGAGGTATTCGCGCTGGCCTCGGCGCCGGAGACGGCCGTGCCGGAAGAGGTGAAGAGTCTGCCGCGCCCGATCATCGGTTCATGGGGGCTGATCGACCAGCGCGTCGACCTCGGAATTCTCGAACACATTGCGCGCCAGCGGCCCGAGTGGACGATCCTGCTGATCGGGCGAATCGCGGTCGATGTGACCGCGCTCAAGGCGCTGCCCAATGTCGTCTTCGCCGGGGTGCGGCCTTATACAGAGCTGCCGAACTGGGCCAGGGCGATCGACGTATGCATCCTGCCGTACATCCAGACGCCGCTGATCCTGCAGTCGAGTCCGCTGAAGCTGCGCGAGTACCTGGCCTCGGGAAAGCCGATCGTAGCGGTGCCGCTGCCGGAGACCGAGTTGCTGGGCGAAGCGGTCAAGACCGCGGTCGATGGAGCCGGATTCGTGGCGGCGATCGAAACGGCGCTGGCAAGCGATACGCCGCAACTGGCGGCGCTGCGACGGGAATCGATCGCGGGCAACACCTGGGATGCCACGGTCGCGAACGCGCTCGAAAAGGTGACGGCGGAGCTGGTAAAAAGACAGAAGCAGATCCCCACGGGATGACAACCAATCTCCAAAGTGGGATCGTGCCCCGGCCCGCTTGCCGATATCATGGAAATAGCGCCGGTGTACGCCGCTCTCTGAATCGCTTATGGGACTTTTCTTCACGCTGCTCTACGTCGTCACCGCTTACTTGTCGCCGATCACGGTCTTTGGAGAATGGGCGCTCTACCACGTCGAGGTAGGCATCGTGGTCATCGCACTGATCCTGACGATCTTCTCGGCGCAGGGGTCGGGGGTTCTGAGCTGGATCCAGACCTGGGCGATCGTGGGGCTGTGCGGCTCGGTGGTGTGGTCTATCCTGCTCAACGTAGGGCTGCACGGAAGCTCCGACGCTCTGATCGATTTTCTGCCAAATATAACCGGGTTCTTCCTGGTCGCGCTGAACTGCAAGAAGAAGTGGCACCTGCAACTGCTGGTGGGCCTGCTCTTCGGCGTGGTCGTCTTCATCGTCTTTCAGGCGCACACAGCGCTCGCCTCGGGCGATGAAAACAGCCAATATGTGCTGATGCAGAGTGTCGACGAAGAGGCTGGAACCGCAATCGCGCGGATACGCGGTCTTAGCTTCCTGGGCGATCCCAACGACCTGGGACAATTCATGGTCGCGCTTATCCCGTGCCTGTTTTTCTTCTGGGCGAAGAACAAAGCGGTGCGCAATTTTTTTATGGTTTACCTGCCGGCCGCGTTTGTCCTGTACGGCATGTATCTGACGCACTCGCGCGGAGGCATGCTGGCGCTGATGGTGATCGCAGTGGTGGCCGGCCGGCGCAGGATCGGCGTCGTGCCCGCGCTCATCGTGGGAGCGGTCCTGTTCGTGGGGCTCTCGGCGGCTGGGTTCTCAGGCGGACGCGACGTGTCGGTCGGCGCCGGCGAAGACCGGATGGACGCCTGGTCCATTGGCATGACTCTGATTCGTTCCCATCCTCTCTTCGGTGTGGGGTACAAAGAATTTGGGAAGTATAACGACATTACCGCGCACAACACGTTCGTCGTGTGTGCCGCCGAACTGGGTCTGATTGGCGCATTCTGCTGGATCCTGTTCGTACTGGTGACCATTCGCAATGTCTACCAGCTATCGGAAGAGCCCGCGAAGGCGGATGGGGTGGAAGACTCGCCACCCGGATTTCCAGCGGCGCTTCGCCTCAAAGCAGCGCCTCAGGTGACCGCAATGCACGGTTCGTCGGCCGCGGCGTTGTCGCCGGCCCATCTCTTTGCTGCCGGGATGCCGGCATTCGCCCCGGCCGAGGGAAACAACTCACCCTCGGGATATGCGGCGGCGATGGAACAGAATGGGCAGGAGTCCGAGGCGGAGCTTCGCCGGATGGCCAACCTTATGGTGATCAGCTTTGCGGGCTTCCTTACCGCGGGATGGTTCCTGTCGCGATCCTACACGCTGATCCTCTACGTCAATGCCGGAATCGCGGCCGCGATCTACCAGATGGCAACGAAGAAGGGGATGGATCTGCCGCAGATTCCACTGCCGCGTGCGCTGAAGCTGACGGGAATTCTGGTCGTCATTCTGCTGATCGTGGTCTACGGCATCATCCGCGTCGACCATCTCCTGCCGCATTGAAGCGAATCAGGGAGGATTTCGGGCGGAGTCAGTTACTGCGACTTCACGAATTCGCGGCGCAGCGTGTCGTTGATCAGGGTCTGCCATCCCTCGCCCGTGGCACGCAGGGCGCTGAGAACGTCAGGCGACAGCCGAACCGAGATCAACTCCTTGGTTGGGGCTTTCTGCGGGCCGCGCTTGCCTCGTTTGAGTGCACGCTGCAAATCTAGAGGCAGTTCGTGGAAGCGCTTCGCTCGGGCAAAATCCTCTTTCGTCCACTCCGGGTTCTCGGCATCGGGCACTCCGTATTCTGGTCCGGTCACGGTCTCAATATTCTTCGGCATAGTCTCTTTGCTCCTGTCTGGTTGATTTGCGAAGGCTGATCGCCCGAATGACTTCCCCCGCCTGCATTGTGAAGATGAGGCTGTAAAGCATCGCGTCGAGCCAACCGGTCGCTTTGTAGCGAACCTCGCCGTAGTCCTGCGAATCATCCACGGCGAACAGCGCAGTGTCTTCGTCCAGATCTTCGGCCCGCTTAGAGAGATGCCGTGCTTCCTGATATTTTCGGCATCTTTGGCAGGGTCGAAGGTGACTTCCATACATTTTTATTGTAGATACACGAAAATGGGAAGTCGAGCGGTTCGCGTTGCTTACGGCACCGCGGCGGGATAGTTCGCGGTCTCATGCAACGCGGCCTCACGCAGGCGGCGCGAGCGGGAGTGGGTCAGGGAAGGCTTCTCCACGACGAACCAGGAGAACGCCGCGGCACAGGCTACCGCGACGATCGTAGTGCTCAGGCCGAGCCACGGATTGAAGCGATACACCCCCAGCGCCACGATGCTCTGCACGATTGGGTAATGCAGAATGTAGGTTCCATAGGAGAAGTCGCCCCAGCGCGTGGGGCCTTCGACGTGCGGCAAAAGATGGCAGGCGCCCAGCGTGAGCGCGGCGACGGCAGCCGGCCGCAGGAAGAACCATCCCGTCCAGTTGTGAACGAAAAGGCAGAGCCCGGCGGCGGCCATCAGAAGCCAGCCATTCCGCTTGAACCACGCCAGGTGGTAATAGATGAGCGTGCCGATCATGAAGAAGGAGAGCTGGCCCGGAAGCTGAATGGAAAGCTTTTCATGACTGGCGAAGAGCACCCGGAAGGCGATCGAGAGGACGAACAGAGACCACAGCACGGCGTCGCGATGCAGCTTGCGGCAGAGCCACGCGATGATGGGGACTGAGCCGTAGAACATTACTTCGATCTTGATGGTCCAGAGTGCGCCGTTCATGGCGTTGTTGCCGGGATTGGAGTCGAAGACGCCGGGCACATTGGGCTGCACGAAGTTGGCGAACGTCAGGTTCGCCAGCAGGAATCGGCCGACGTGGAAACAGCCGAGCGAAAACGCAATCGCCAGGCAAAAAACCGTCGAAAGCCAGTAGCCGGGAAGGATGCGCCAGGCGCGGTTGCGGACGTACTCTCCCAATCCGGCGCAGCGATCGTAGCTGGCGAAGATGAGGAAGCCGGAGATGGCGAAGAAGCCCTCCACGGCGAAGTGGGGGCTGAAGATGCGGAGCAGAAAGGCGAGCGGGCCGGAGGAACTGAGGTCGTAGGCGTGGATGAGAACTACGGCCGAAGCGAGACCGAGCCGGACGATATCGAAGTTATTCTTGCGCATTGGCAGCAGGGTTCGGCGCGGATAAGGAAGCGGCAAGTCGCATTCGCGGTGGTAGGCTCAGAATACGCAGGCTGACAGGTTCCTGCAACCGCGACGCGCACGAGAGGAAACATGATCCCTTCCCTGACTCCTTACCGGCACTACTTCCACTTCCTGCACAGGTACGGCCTGAAGGCCAAGATCGAGCCCACCCTGATCCTGATCGCGACTGCAATCGTGGCGTACTGGCTTTGGCAGCGCGCATCCCGCATGGGACGCGTGGTGATGGTGGTCACCGCACTGGTGCTGTTCGCAGGCTATCGGGTGTGGCGGCACATGCCTCCCTACGAGGATGGCAACCACACCTCCGTCGTCGAGGCAGGCATCGATCCGGCGCGGCCGGACGCTCCGCATCTGGGCACCTGCCCGGCCTTTCCGCTGGACAACGTCTGGAATACGCCCATCGATACGCTGCCCAAAGATGCGCACTCCGCGGATTACATTGCGTCCATCGGGGACCACACGCTGCATCCGGACTTCAGCTCCAACCTGGACACAGGCATTCCCTATTCCTTTATTCCGGCGGGAACGAAGCGGGTGAAGATGTCTTTCGAGTACCGCGACGACAGCGACCTGAGCAACTATCCCATTCCTCCGGATGCGCCGATCGAGGGCGGTTCGTCGTCCACCGGCGACCGCCATATCCTGCTGGTCGATCAGCGCCGCTGCCTGCTGTATGAGCTCTACGACGCGCATCCGCAGCCCGACGGGAGCTGGAAGGCAGGCTCGGGAATCATCATGGACCTGACCGGCAACGGCCTGCGCGGGGACGGAAAAACCAGCGCCGATGCCGCCGGATTGCCCATTCTGCCCGGCCTGGTGCGCTACGACGAGGTGCAGGCCGGCGCCATCAACCACGCGCTGCGCTTCACGGTCATGCATACGCGGGGGGAATATATCTGGCCGGCGCGGCACAAAGCGTCGAGAATCACAGACCCCAAGGTGCCTCCGATGGGTGTGCGCTTCCGCCTGCGCGCGGACTTCGATATCAGCCGGTATTCGAAGGCTAACCAGGTGATTCTGACGGCGCTGAAGAAGTACGGCATGTTCCTTGCGGATAATGGCAGCTCGATCTTCCTGAGCGGTGTCTCCGACAAGCGCTGGGACGACGGCGATCTCAACAAGCTGAAAGAGTTGAAGACGGCGGACTTCGAGGCCGTGGACGAGGACGGCTACCAGCTGTTGTCGGATTCGGCGCGGGTGGATCCGATCGCGTTCAAGCGTTAGCGGATTGTGCCAGGCTAAGGTTCCTGCCGTTGTTTCAGGGCTGAAGGCCCGCTCCACAACAGCCTGGGGCAACGCCCCAGGTTACGGATGACGGCATAAGCGAGGGCTGAAAGCCCGACCCAATTCAGGCACGGTTCCGGCCCAGGCTGCGTTAACTCTGGACTCTCCGCTCAAGACTCTGGACTGTACAGAAGGGTCTGAGACGGTTACGCGCGCAATGAGTCAGACAGCGGCACGAGCCTTCGCCGGGCCCGGCGTGGCGAAGTCCACAACCGCGCGATACATGCGGCGCAACGGGGCGGGAAGGCGGGCTCCCAGCGGCGCAAGGCGTTCGCGATCCGAACTCTGCAGGCCGCGCAGCAGCTTCACCAGCACGATGTAGCTGACCACGGCAGCCAGCACCGCGGCCACCAACCCGGCAAGTCCCGGCACATGGCGCACGATGGAATACGCCAGGGACGCCATCACGAGGGCGGCGATGGAGAGCCGGACCGCGGTCCAGACCGGAAAGCCGAAGCGGAAGCTGCGCCGCGCCTGCCACCACAGCGCGGCGATCCCGAAGGCCTGCGCCAGGCCATTGCCCCAGGCGGCTCCGATGGCGCCGTGGCGCGGGATCAGGTAGAGGTCGAGCGCGACATTGAGGACGCCGGTGATGCCGTACCAGAGCAGAATCCGGCGTTGACGATCGGCCGCGCGCAGCAACACCTCGGCGATCTCCTGAAAGCCCCTGGGCAGCGCCAGCAGCGAGGCCACCACCACGACGGGGATGGCTCCGGTGTACTTCGATCCATAGGCGAAGGCGAGCGCGTGGCCGGCGATGGCGGCCGCTCCCAGATTCACAGGGAAGATAACCAGCAGCAGGTAGCGGCAGGAGTTTTTGACGATGCTGTCGACGCGTCCGGGATCGCGCAGCGATTCGACCATCAGGGTGATGCCGGTGGCGCTCGAGAAGGTGCGAGGAAGCAGCAGCAGATTGCCCGCAAAGGTGAAGCTGACCGAGTAGAAGGCGAGTTGATTGAGCGCGCAAAAATGCTTGAGGAAGAACATTTCCGAGCGATCCCACACCACGGACGCGATCAGCTGAATGCCGACCGCCTGCACACAGAAGTCGCGAATGCGCAGCTTGACCGCGTCGTCCAGTTCGTCGAGCGGAAGCCGGCGCAGGCGCTGGTTCAGCGGAATGGTCCGCATCAGCACCTCCACGCTGCGGCCGATCAGTTGCGCCGACGCAATCCCGATGAGACCCCAGCCGAAAACCAGCGTCAGCACGATGACGAGCGCGTAGGAGAAGATATACCCGAAGGCGCTGATGGTATTGTGCGAGACATCCTCGAACGCCTGATTGGCCTGCGCCGGCACCCAGGACATGACGCCGGGAACCAGCGACAGCAGCAGAATGCAGGACATGACGCGGTATCCGGGATCGCCGAAGAGCAGGATGCAGACCAGGCTGACGCCGGAGATGAGGCAGGCGCCCACAAGCTGGTAGCGCGAGGCGAGATAGTAGACGGCGCGCGCGGTTCCGGGGCGGTCGAGGGCCAGAAACTCCGACATGTATTTGCGCGTGGCGCTGGCCAGGCCGGAGCCGCTGGTGCGCGTCACCACCGTGATGAAGAAGTTGATATAGCTGAAGTAGCCCAGCATATCCGGGCCGTAAAAGCGCGCGACCGCGATGGACGTTCCCAGAAAGATGATCGTCTCGATCACCGTCTCCAGGCCGTACCAGAAGGAATTGTGCAGAATCCTTCCCGCCGCGCTCTTTGCCGAACCAGGCATGGATTAAGTCTACCGGCTCGACGGAGCCATCCCGACTAATTCATCGGCCGATTTGCCGTACAGGCCCTACGTCTTTTGCAGAATGGCGATAACGCCCGTGGGAAGATAGCCTAGCGCAATCGCAGGAGACGGGGAACGGAATGGCGAAGGCACTTATCACGGGAATTGCGGGATTCATCGGCTCCAGCATCGCACGCGGCCTGCTGGCGCAGGGAGCGGACGTGCGCGGCGTCGACAATCTCTCGACGGGCAATCTCCGGAACATCGCGGAGCTGCGCGCGCGGATCGACTTCCGCCAGGAAGACATTCTCGACTTCGACGCTATGGCGGCCGCGTGCGAGGGTGTCGACTACGTCTTCCACGAAGCGGCGATCCCATCGGTGCCGCGCTCGGTCGCCGAGCCGATCGAGACCAACGGACCCAACCTGACCGGCACGCTGAACGTTCTGGAGGCGGCGCGGCGCGCAGGCGTGAAGCGGCTGGTGTACGCGGCTTCGTCGGCCGCATACGGCGACAATCCCGTGCTGCCCAAGAACGAGGCAATGCTGCCGGAGCCGATCTCGCCCTACGCGGTGCAGAAGGTGGCGGGCGAGCATTATCTGGCCAGCTACGCGCGCGTGTATGGACTGGAGACGGTGTCGCTGCGCTACTTCAACATCTTTGGGCCGCGGCAGGATCCAACGTCGCAATACTCGGGCGTGCTGGCGCGGTTCATCTCCATGATGACGAGGCGCGAGACGCCGACGATCTTTGGCGACGGCTCGACCAGCCGTGACTTCACCTACATCGACAACGTGGTGAGCGCGAACCTGCTGGCGGCGCGATCGACGGGGAAGGTTTCGGGCCGGATCTTCAACGTCGCCACCGGCCAGCGGACGACGCTGCTCGAAGCCTACGAGGCGGTGAAGGAGATCACGGGATATGCCGGGCCGGTCGAGTTCCAGCCGGAGCGCGCGGGCGACATCAGGCACTCGCTGGCGGATATCTCGCTGGCGAAGGAGCTGCTGGGATATCAGGTTGTGGCGGATTTCCGGTACGGGCTGGAGCAGACGATCGAGTGGTATAGGGAGAGCGCGTCGTCCTGAAGGTAGAGCCCCGGTCTCAGCCGGGGCTCTGTCGCGTCTGGAGCCTATGCGAGGCGGCGCCTTATCGCGCCAGCAACTCCCAGCAGACCCGTGCCGAGCAGAACGAAGCTGGAAGGCTCGGGGGTGACGGATGCGGTAAACGTCGATGTCCCGCCGCCATCGAAGGGCGTCGTTATAATCAGGTTCCCCAGCGATGTCAATTCCGATTGCGTTCCATTGACCTCGGTGGCGCCAGAAGCCGGCCCTACGGCAGCCAACAAACTGTAGCCGATGTCGAAGTTGCCCTGCGTTGTTACCGCGAAGGCGTTGCCCTGGTCGTAAAAGCCCAGGCCCTCATGAGTAGTGCTGAATTCCTGCGCGACCGCACCGAAGGTAGTACTGAGCAGGGTCGCTGTTCCCAGGCCGGCGATCGTTACTGTCGAGGTGCCCCCATCGTTGCCATACACGCCTGAAGCGAAGGCGAACGAACTGGAAGTGTCTGTCACCTGGGTAAACGTGACGACTGCATTTGTGAAGGTGGTTGAGCCGATGGTGCCGCTTAGGGTCGCGACATCCGTAAACGTGATCTCAGAAGCATGACAGACAAGGCTTGCCGACAGCACAGCGGCGGTGGCCACAAAAGTGGATAGACGCATCAGATTTCTCCTGAAAAAGTGTGCCTCCAGCGTACTACAACTTTTGTGCCATGTGGACAAGCAAGTCTTCCACGTGTCATACCACAATAGAAATGTCCCCGCATTCTCCTCGATAGAAATGTCCCCT
>CAXTMK010000072.1:0-23081 GCA_964245315.1 uncultured Acidobacteriaceae bacterium
CCGAGTGTTTGGACTGCGCAGCCGGGCCTGCATAATCCCTACAGCGAGGTCGCGTCGTTCAGCGTGGAGCAGTCGCTTCCGCTGCAAACGACGATCGTCGGCGCGAAGAAAACACCGATATAGTGGTGTGTCAGGCGTATGGACCTGAGGCTGGATGCGGATGTCACATAGGGTACCGACCTCTCTTCTCATGATCCTGGCAGAGCGCCGAGTGCCGATTTCAAAGAGCACTCATGATCGTGAATTATGTCCTCTGTTCGTGACTTAGCAGGTGGACAGACGCAATTCGCGGGCGCCGTTGTGATTGGGTCCCTTGTGAATAAAACGTCATCCATTTCATTGCTGCAGGGTGATATCGAATGAACTAAAGTCTCGTCTCAAAAGAGTAGCCGTTGTATTGAGAACACGAGACCTGCTCTCCCAGGTAGTCGACCGTCGCCGGATGGTCGCCTCTTCCTGGCCCAGCCTTTCTCCAGGACACACGCGCAAAACTAATCCAGAATCAAGGGCTGAGGGCTTCAGCCGGAAAAGCCGCCGGACATCATCGTGAGTTCGCTGATGGTGCGTCACCTGGAAGAAGGTCAGATCATCGCGCTGCTGCGGTGGATGGAAGCTGCTGCGCAGGTGGGTTGGTTTATCAACGACCTGGAGCGGTCGGAGTGGAGTTGCCGGATGTTCGGCTGGCTAAGCGGGTTTGTGGGGTGGCATCGTTTCGTCCGGCACGATGGTCCGGTCTCGTTTCGGCGAGCTTTTCGCAAAGCGGATTGGATCCGATTGCTGGCGGCAGCCAATGTTCCCCCTGAAACCGTGACGGTGGAACGTTGGCATCCTGGACGCCTATGCGTGGGACCGTGGAAGTGAAACAGACTATTCTGAGGCTTGTCATTGGACATAAGGTTCTAAAGCCCAGCGCCCCGATGCCTTCATGGCGTACGTCATCACGTCAAACCACTAGAGAGGGATAATGGCAACTTCTATCCTGAATCCGCAAAGCTCCAGGCGCTCCAGATTCCAGACGATGCTCTGGATCTCTCTTGGCGTCACTACGCTCTTTGTCTTCATTACGTCCGAAGTTTTTCTCGCTGTCGATTACCCGATGTACCACGCCTACCGCCTACAGGTCATCGCCGACCGCCATCTGCTTATCCCCCATTCGCTTGCAGGCACCATCGCGTTGTTGGCCGGGCCGATACAGTTCTCCACAAGGTTTCGCCAGCGTCACCTCCAATTCCATCGCGTCCTCGGTCGCCTGTATGTGGTCTCAGTATTTGTTGGATCGTTTACGGGGATCGCTCTCGCTGCTGGCCTGCCTGGCTTCCCGGGGACTTCCATGCAGGCCGCCGCGTGGATGGTCTGCACCACCGCGGCCTTTCTTACCGCCCGCAACCGCCACATCGCCGTGCATCGCCAATGGATGGCACGTTCTTACGCGGTCACGTTTACCTTCGTCTCCAGCCGCGTGCTGAATCTCGTGCCGGCGTACTGGAGCCACCTTGGCGACGTCCTATCGGCGGTCGGCGTTATCGCCTTTACTTTGATTTCTATTCTCCTGGTCGATCTCGGCTTGAACTGGCATGAACTCACCACGCGACGCAACTGACGGCGGAACACCCGGTTTGCCGAAGCTGGCGCCCTCCAACTCCGAGCTGATGATGGGCCCATATCCACCTAGCTGTCCAACAATTCTGACCACCGCGGGCTCTTCGCCCTCCTGCACCCACACCATTACATCTTTCGGCTGAAGCCCGATCAGAGACGCAATGACGCCTACGATACCGCCCAACTCCGGGTGGATGCGGAACACCGCTGCCTTGAGGTTCTTCCCTTCGATCTGAAACGATTGCTCACCCTCGGGCGAGACCAGGATATGAATCAGTCGCCCACCGCCGACTGGAGCCAGCATGCCAACCCGAAACGGCGTCGTGTTCGGCTGCACATTCAACAGCAGCGTTCCAACGAAACCATTGGCAAGGTCATTCGGCAGGGTCACATGCGAGCTCTCGACATGAATCTTGCCGTTCTTGTCCGTTGTGCGGCTCGTCGCCAGGCCGGTAGCCGCTTCCACGGCGAAATCCACGGGCCTGGCAAAGAATGGCCCATTCTGTACGTGGTGGTTGCGCACCAGGCCAAAGGTGCCCCGCTGCCGGTACGTCGTCGTCTCATCGTCGATCGAGCCATCCGTGAATTTGTAGAGCAGGCGCATCGTCACTTCCTCGCCCTGCACCACCTGCGTAAACTCGCCTCTGGCGATGACACTCCCGGTGTTCGAACGCGCAACCATAAAGCGGTGCATCGGGCGCTGGACGTGTATCACTGAAATTGGTTCGGCCGGCGCCGCTGTGCTCGCCATCATCGCCAGAAAAGCGGCCAGGAACGTGCTTCCATCCATGAATTGCCTCGTCGTGAAGCTTCTCTCTATGAGACGTCATATGTCCCTTAAGGGAACGCGCTCCTGAAGGCCTGGAGATGACGATTCGTACAGAATGTGCTTCGAACCGATTTTCAGGACGTCTACTGATACGTAGGAAGTTGGGAAATCCCCGCTCACAATTGATCGGACGTCCACCAATTAGGAGCAATGCCTTGCAAGACGAAGTTCTCATCCTCGGAGGTGGAGTGGCAGGCTGTGCCGCTGCCATCGCGCTCGCCCGCAAGGGACGAAGCGTCACACTGATTGAACGCGAGCCAACCCCGCGCCACAAGGTTTGCGGAGAGTTTTTGAGCGGCGAGGCACTTGAAGATCTGCATGCGCTCGGCATCGATGTGCCCTCTCTGGGCGCAGTTCCCGTCGATTACGTTCGCCTTGCCGCCGCCAGGCGGGCCGCAGAGGCTCCGCTGCCATTTCCCGCCGCCTCACTCACCCGCAAGGCGCTGGATACCGCGCTCATCGCCGAAGCCGTGGCAGTTGGAGTCCGCGTGGAGCAAGGCCGTAGCGTGCATTCGCTCAACCGCACGACAGCCAATAGCTGGCAGGCCACGCTTGATGACGGTACAACCCGCCAGGCTCCAACCGCTTTTCTCGCGACAGGCAAGCACGATGTTCGCGGTCACACGCGCCCCCGAGATCCCGAGCAGTGGATCGCCTTTAAGATGTACTATCGCCTGACACCCGCACAGACTGCAGAGCTTTCTCGCGCCTCCGAGTTGATGCTCTATCCCGGTGGCTATGGTGGTATCCAGCCCGTGGAGGGCGGTGTAGCAAATCTCTGCTGCGTGGTGCAACAGCGCTATCTGCCTCGCGGGGCCAATCGCTGGCAGAGCTTTCTGGCGAAGATACAGCAGGATTGTCCGCATCTCGCAATGAGGCTTGCCGGCGCCGAGCCGCTGCTGGCAAAGCCGATCGCCGTCACCCATATCCCTTACGGTTATATCCGCCGCAAGACCGAGGATGGGCTCTACTGCATCGGCGATCAGGCAGCTGTCATCCCTTCGTTCACGGGAGATGGTATTTCGATCGCGCTGCACACTGCCCGCTGTGCCGCCGCTGCTTACCTCGCGGGAGAGCCGGCGCCCGTCTTCCAGCCCAGGCTGCGTTCCACGCTGCTAAGCCAGATGCGCCTTGCCGAAATCGCCGCCGATGGCATGAATAACTCATTCGCACGCGCTGTGTTACCGTTCTGTGTCAAGGTCTGGCCTGGAGTCATGCGCGTCACTGCCAGGCTCACACGTGTCACCCAACCCGCCGCCGTCGCTCCGCAGGCATTCGCAAGTTGAACTGGGCCACGCCCCGCAAATCCCGATCGTCAACATTATCCATGGGAGATCCAATGAGATCCTTCGCCGTTCTTACCCTCGCAGTCCTGCTCGCGCCGGCCGCACTGGCGCAGCTTCAGACTTTCGCCGTAAACCCTGACGCCAGCGAGATCAAGATGACGCTGAAGACAACACATGAACTCGTGAGCGGCACCTTTCACGTTCAATCCGGATCGATTGAATTTGACCATGGCAATCCAAAGATGTCGGGATCGGTAGTGGTACTCGCCGGAAGCGGTAAGACAGGAAACGACAGCCGCGATAAGAAGATGAACAAGGACATTCTCAAGGTGGAGCAGTACACCACGGTCTCGTTCGCGCCTAAAACCTACACCGGAACACTTTCCGCTTCTGGCCACTCGACCATACAGGTGAGCGGGGTGTTTACCCTGCTTGGCACGCCGCACGACCTGACGATCCCCATGCAGATCCATATTGGGGAATCGAACGTGAAGGCGAATGCACACTTCATCATTCCGTATGTTCAATGGGGCCTGAAGAACCCAAGCTTTCTGATCTGGAAGGCTGAGAACGATGTGGCGATCGACCTCACTCTAGTCGGACAACTCGGAAAGTGAGTTGGAAGGTGTCGCCACTCGCTGACTATCGTTGCTTCTATTCGTTCTCGTTTGTCTTCTCCCTCCGTTGAACCGAATGAGCTACGACTGCTGCGCTAACTGGGGTTGCCGGGCAATGCTTTGGGACTAAAGCGGCGATAGAGAAGCGGCAGGACGAACAACGTGAGCATGGTTGCCGTGACCAGGCCACCGATAACAACCACTGCCAGAGGCCTTTGCACCTCTGCACCACGAGAACTCGCGATCGCCATCGGCACGAAGCCCAGGGAAGCGACCAGTGCTGTAATGAGAACCGGCCGCAGACGGTCCGAGGCACCCTGTTGCACAGCCTCTTCCAGGTCCTTGCCCTGCTTGCGTAGCTCGTTGATGTGCGAGACCATGACGACGCCGTTCAGCACTGCGATGCCGAACAGAGCGATAAAACCTACACTTGCCGACAGGTTCAGGTTGATGCCGGTGATCCAGAGCGCCGCGATGCCACCGACCAGCGCCAGCGGAACGATGCAAAGGATAAGGAACATCTGCCTCGCGTTCCGGAAGGTCGCGTAGAGCAGCGCGGCGATGATCAAGAGGGAAATAGGGAACACGATGGCTAACCGCTGTTGGGCGCGGCGCTGGTTCTCATATTGACCGCCCCACTCCAACCGGTACTCTGAAGGCAACTGCATGCCGTCCGCAATCGCCTTCCTGCAGTCTGTGACGAAGCTGCCAAGGTCGCGTCCCTCAACGTTCGAGGTGACGACGGCGCGCCGTGTGGCGTTCTCCCGGTTGATCAGGATGGGACCACGCACCTCTCGTATCTCGGCAAGCTGATCCAGGCGCACGAGACTGCCGCCCGGTGTCTTCATCTGGATTGAGCTAAGCTCTTCGGGGTTATTGCGCAAGTCCGCTGGGAGACGAAGCGCGATGGGAAAGCGCTGCTCCCCGAGCAGCATCTCGGAGACCATCTTGCCGCCGTAAAGAGATTCGATCAACTCACGGATACCGGACACGTTGACCCCATACCGTGCAATCGCATCGCGGTCGATGCGAATCTGCAGTTCTTCCGCGCCGGAGATGAGCTCCATCTGCGTCTCGGACGCACCTTGAACGCCGGAGAGGATTCGATTGGCCTGGTGTCCAAGCCGTTCGAGCGTATCGAGATTGCCGCCATTCTCGGGCGCAAAGATCTTCAGCGCCACATCTCCGCGGGTTCCGGTGATGGTCTCGTCCATGCGCATCTCCATCGGCTGCGTGAACTCGTAACTCACTCCCGGAATCTTTTCGAGCTCTTTCTGGATTCGGTCTGACACTTCTTTGTGCTTCTTGACGCTCTTTTCCTGAAATTGAGGTGTAAACGAGACATACGAATCGGACTCATACTCCCCCATTGCTTCGGTGGCCAGATCGGGACGGCCAAGCTTGGTGACCACGCTTCCGATCTCCGGGAAGCTCTTGATCGTGCGTTCGATCTGCTCGCCAATTGCGATGGACTCCGTCAGCGATATGCCCGGCAGGCGCTTGGACGTGATGACCAGGGAGCCTTCGTCCAGCTTGGGCATGAACTCGGTACCGATGAACTTGAGCGAGCCGAGGGCGACTACGATGAGCGCGCCGGAGACGATGAAGATCCATCGCGAGTAGCCGTCTGAGCGTTTGAGGGCACGCTCATAGGAGCCGCGAAGCCTGTCGAAGCAGCTCTGCTTCTTTTCCGCAGGCGAGTTTTCGCCCTGCTCAATCTGCCTGGCCTTATGTTGCAGTGCGATCGAGCAGAGTGCGGGAACGATGAACAGCGCGAGGAAAAGCGAGCCCGTCAAAGCCGAAACAACCGTTACCGCCATGGGACGGAACATGCGGCCTTCGAGGCTTTCAAGCGTCAGCACCGGAAGGTATACCGCGATGATGATCAGCACGCCGAACGTAATGGGCCGGGCGACCTCAAGAGCGGCGTCGTGGATGACGTCGTTCAGCGGGCGCTTTTCGCCCGTTTCGAGGCGATGGATGCAGTTTTCAACCATCACGACGGAGCCATCGACAATCGTTCCGAAGTCGATGGCGCCAAGGCTCATCAGGTTGATGGAGATGCGGAAGGCACCCATGCCGAGGAAGCCAAACAGCAGAGAAAGCGGAATCGTGAGCGCCACCACCAGCGCCGCACGCCAGTCTCCGAGGAAGAGGAGCAGGATGACGACAACCAGGGCGGCAGCCTCGATCAGGTTCTTCTTTACCGTGTGCGTTGTGGCGTTGATGACATCGCTCTGGTCGTAAAACGGCACAATACGCGCGCCGTCAGGCAACTTGATTGTGGAGATCTTCTGCTTCACCTGCTTGATGATCTTGTCACCATTTTCGTCGCGCAGGATGATCACCATTCCGGAGACGGTTTCGCCCTTGCCGTCCTTCATCACCGCCCCGTGACGAGGCAGGGCCTCAAGTTTCATGGTGGCGATCTGATTCAGGTAGGTGGGTGTTCCGTCGCGAGTGGCGACGACGATCTTCCCCATGTCTTCGAGTGACGTGACACGGCCGATGCCGCGGATCGTGTACTGCTGCTCGGCGTGCTCGATGTAGCTTCCACCGAAGTTCTCATTGTTATCGGCGACTGCTGAGACAACGTCGTGCAGCGTGAGGTTGTAGCGGCGCAGGCTCGCGGGGTCAGCTTCAACTGTGTATTGTTTGGTCTCGCCGCCCCAGGAGTTGATCTCGCTGATGCCGGGGATGGTGAGTAGATCGTACCGGATGACCCAGTCGTGCAGGGTCTTTACGTCCATCAGGGACATCCTGGGTGCGTCGACGGTGTATTGGTATACCTCGCCAAAGGCGGTAGCCATGGGGCCAATCTGGGGTTGCAGACCGGCCGGGATGCGGCCCTGCACCTGGTTCAGGCGTTCCGCGACGAGCTGGCGCACCAGGTACTTGTTCATGCTGTCGTCGAAGATGACGGTGACCATCGAGAGGTCCAGCTTTGAGGTGGATCGTACCATCTGCAGCTTCGGCATGCCCATCAACGATGTCTCAATGGGATAGGTGACAAGCTGTTCTACCTCGACCGGGGATAGGCCCGGGCACTGAACGGTCACCACGACCTGATTGTTCGTCAGGTCGGGGAAGGCCTCGATCGGCAGCTGGAACATCGTGTAAATTCCGCCTGCGATCAGCAGGACCAACATCGCGACGACCAGCCAGCGATTGTCGAGCAGGAAGGTGATCAGCTTTTTCATATCGCCCTAGCCATCTCCGACCGTTCCCTTCAGGAGTTCGCCCTTGACCATAAATGCGCCCTTCACGACGATGCGGTCACCCGGTTTAAGGCCCTGGACAATCTCCGCGCGCCCCATGGAGTGGGTGCCGAGCTTCACCACCTGCGGACGGAACGTAACACCATCCTGGGTGACGAAGACAATCTGATTGCCGTTGATGTTCTGGAGCGCATCTTCCGGAATAAAGACGGCAATCCGTGTCGCGGAGCCCGCGATGTGGGCCGCGGCGAACATGCCGGGCCGCAGGCGGATTCCAGGGTTAGGCAGCACAAGGCGAACAGGAATGGTGCGGGTTTGTGGATCAAGCGTGTCGCCGATGTTACTCACGCGGCCCGTGAAGGCCAGGTCGGAGAAGCCCTGCGTGGTTACGTCGGCGCTCGCGCCATTGTGCAGGAAGCCCATGTCTTTCTCATTTGCCGCAGCGATGACCCACACCGTCGAAAGGTTGGAGACGACAAAGGCCTCCGTGCCGGTGTCGACAACCTGCCCGACGGTGACCGAACGCGAGAGCACGGTGCCATCGATGGGCGAGCGGATAGGCACCAGTTCGCGGTTATAGAGGTTGTCCGGCGTCAGGCTCTCGGGAGCAACCTGAAGAAGCTCGGACAGGTGTTCGCGCTCCATGTGGACATTGGCTTCAGCGTCGATGAGGTTCTGATTGGCCTGCTGGAGATCCTGATCGGACTTCTGCTTCTCTTCCAGTGAAGCCGCCTGAATTGCGTAAAGCTTCGCGTAGCGGTCGCGGGCCTGGGTAGCGAACGTTACAGCTCCACGCGCGCGGTCCGCTGCGGCGAAGGCCTGAATCAGCGCGCCGACAGTTTCATGAACGGTGTGGCTGTGCAGCAGGCCCAGCACAGTGCCGCGTCGAACCGCTGCGCCCGGAAGTACGTTCAATACGGTTATGCGGCCGTCCGCCAACACGCCAACGTGCGAGGTGTGCTGCTCATCGGCCATCACCTGCCCATTCAGAGTAAGTAGCTGGGGGAGCGACTCGACTTCTACTGGTGCTGCAGAGATTCCGGCCTTCTGCTGGTCCGCCGCTTCGATCTTCACGGAGTCCGCGCTTCCGCCCTTACTGTCGCCGCCATCGCTATTGTTGTCTCCGTCCTTACTGTTTCCAGTTCCGCTATCTCCCTTCTGGGATGAAGATCCCTGCTTGCCGTTCTTCGGCGACTTTCCATCTTCGGCCTGCTTCCTGGAACAGCCGGGGAGGGCGAGGCAAAGCAGCGTAACGATGATGAGTCGTGTATGTGCGTTTGCGTTCATGGACGCTCTCCAGTGGCGATCTGCAGGCGAACTGCACTCTGTTGATACTCGGCAAAGGTCTTCAGCGCGGTAACCTCCACATCGAACTCGGTGCGCTCGGCGTCGATATAGCGGAGCAGATCGACGCCTCCGATACGGTACGCCTCCGTCATGATGGCAAGGTTTTGCTGCGCGCGAGCCCGCATGTCAGGCAAGGTTTGCTGCACGATCTCAAATTGCTGCTGGTATGCCACTTGAGCAGCCTCAATGTCAGCCCGCGCGGCGATCGCGGTCTGACGTTCCTGATCTTCGGCGAGGCGCACTTGCGCGCGGGCACGTTCAATCTCGCCCTGGTTGCGATTGCGAAAGGGGAGTTGAATGTTCATGGAAGTGTAGAGCGTATGGTCGGCGCTATTGCGCTTGTAGCCGGCAGCGAGGTCGAGGTCAGGTACAGCGAGGGACTCCTGTAGTTGCAGGTTTGCCTCAGCGGACGACAGCTGATCCTGCGCGATCTTTATGTCCAGCCGCCGGCTCAGTGTGATCTGCATGTCCAGCGACGGAAGCGCGCGCAGGGCGGTGATGCCGTCGGTCAACGTTACGGTGCTGACGTTCTGGCGGCCAATCTGCCGGAACAACTCCGAGCGGGCAAGTGCGGCGTCGCGTTGCGCCGTCTGCAACGTCAGGTAGACCCGGTCGCGTTCGATCTGTACGCGGATAAGGTCGACACCGCGCATGGCGCCCGCGTCCACCCTCTCCTTGTGATAGCGGACAATCTCGTCCACTCCGGCCACATCCTTTTGCAACAGTGCGACGACTGCCTGCGCGCTGGCGGCGCTCCAATAGTTTGCCGCTACGCTGGCGATAAGCTCCTGTCGCCGCAGTTCGCGTTCGGCCTCGGATGTGCGCAGGTCTGCCTGCGCCACGCCGACCCGTTTCCCTCGTTTGCGATCGAGTTCGAAGGTTTGTGTAAGGTAGGCGTAGTCTTCGGTCTGCGTGGTGAAGGAGAACTGCGAGTCCCACGGACGAAGGTCCTCCGACTGCAGGTATAGGCGTGGATTGGGCCCAAGGTGGGCCTGGCGGAGCTGACCTCGGGCTTCGTTTACCTGCTCTTCCAGAACCTGCGCCGCGGGACTTGTGAGGGCGGAGTTGACTGCATCAGCAAGGCTAAGAGTTTGCTGCGCGCAAAGAAGCGTCGCAGAGAACAGGGAGGCGAGGGCCGCACAACCGCCGAATTCGGCGCGAAGGCGTGACTTACTTTGAGGAAGGCGGCAGGACCTCCTCCATCTCTTTTTGAAAAACCTGACCAAAGCCATGGCGACTATGATGCACAATCCACATCAGATGCGGGCGCTAAGAAACTTCGTCAGCTGTTTAATCAAGTTAGGGCCAGACGTGGAAGACCGCAAGCCATTGCCGTTCCGGTTGTCACCGACAAGCACGCGGAGGAAATTTCTGCACTGAAATTAACAACCACAGCCTGTCCGTTGATGCGCCGAGCCACCCACGTCAGTGGAACGATCAAAGGCTGACTGTCGAACTCTGACGTGGGCCGAAGGGTTAGCTCAATCTATCTCTGGAAAGCGGACACTTTCAGTGGAGGTCCGACTGCTTTCATTTGATACTTTGCGTCGAGGGCGGCCATCTCTGCTGGGGAAAGCGATACCGACCTGGAGTGTTCGCGGTCGTAATTCTGGAAGAAGGCTTCGATCTCGCCGGCTGGATCGTAGAGATTCAGATGGCGTGCGGGCTCGGAGCCCAGGACGACATAGGCGTGAGAGATGCCGGCGGGCACCATGAAGCTGTCGCCAACGTTCAGGATGAGCTTTTCCGAGCCGTACATGACTCCGAAGGTTCCGGCGGTGAGGTACATCCACTCGTTCTGGGCCCGGTGGATGTGCATGGGCGGCCCTGACCCGGCTGGAGTGGTTACCTCGATCATGGCGAGGCGTCCGCCGGTGTCCGCGGCGGAGATTTTGTTCCAAAAGTGCGGAACGCCCTCGACGGTACCTGGCTCACCGGAGCGGGTTTTGCCGGCACGAACGGTGAAGGCTGAGGTCGATGAGTTAGAGCGGGACTGGGAGTTGGTTTGGGCTTCCAGCGATGGTTCCGCAAGAGCAGCCGCGCCGAAAGTGAGTAGACCGTTGCGGGTCAGCAGCGGTGCCCCCATGAGGCTGCGGTGGAATAGCTTGCGCCGGGATAATGTCATGTGTCTCTCCTTGTGAGTGCAGTAGCTTGAGCGCGGACTTGTCATGGCCTGCGCAGATGCTGATAGAAATGACCGTAGGGGTCGCTGAGCGGATTCGTCTTCAACGCGGCCTCAGTTTGTTCTCAATAAGTTGTCAGGTTAGCTATGTCGCTGAAGGCAAAAGAGATCTATGAATTCGGGCCATATTGCCTCAATCTCGATGAGGCGACCCTCAACAAGGGCGACGAGGCGATCCTGCTTGCGCCGAAGCTCTTTGAGCTGCTCACGGTGCTGGTCCTGAAGCGCGGAGCCGTGGTCTCGAAGGAAGAGTTGTTCGAGGCGGTCTGGGCCGATGCCTTTGTGGAAGAGAGCAATCTCACCCAGAGCATCTTTACGCTGCGGAAACGGCTGGGGAAGACCGAGGCAGGAGAAGACTACATCCAGACCATTCCCCGGAGAGGGTACCGGATTAAAGTACCGGTCATTGAGGTGGGGGTGGCTACCGGCCAGGAAGCAGCGCAGATGGAGCAGGCCCAGATAAGCGGAAGCGGGTCGCGGCTGGCTGGTGGCAGGAGGCCGGGTCTTTCCTGGATCGTGCCGACTGCTTTGATGCTGGCGGCGGTCCTTGTGGCGGTGCTGGTGTTTGCGCTGGTCTCGCGGACGCGGCCGGAGGGTGTCGAGGGCGTCGCATACATGCAGCTCACTCGCGATGGACTGGATAAGAGGGGTTCCGCGCACACGCGGGCTGGGCCGGTGGCGGCGCTTGCTACCGATGGGACAAGGATCTATTTCACTGAGGGGTCTGCTGGCGAGACGAAGCTTGCCGAGGTCTCTGTCGCCGGCGGCGAGACGGCCACGATCCCAGTGCCTTTTCAGATGACCCAGCTGCTGGACTATTCGCCCGTCCATTCCGAGTTGCTGGTCGGCGGCTACAGCGATCCTTACTCCGTGCAACGGCTTTGGGCTGTGTCGGTTCCGGGTGGAGCTTCGCATCCGATTGGGGACTTACAAGCTTCTGACGCAGGGTGGTCGCCGGACGGTTCGGAGCTGGCGTTCATTCATGGCACGGCTCTGTATCGATCGTCGTCGGACGGCTTTCAGGTGACGCTGATCTCAAATCTGCCTGGTGTCGCGTGGCGTCCGCGCTGGTCTCCCAATGCTCAGACTATTCGCGTCACCATTCTGGATAAGGACACCAAGAACCCGACACTCTGGGAGATCGATGTGAATGGTTCGCATCTCCATCCAATGTTTCCCGGCTGGAACGCGTCATCTCCTCAGTGTTGTGGGCAATGGTCGAGTGATGGAAAAAAGTTTGTCTTCCAGGCTACGCGGGATGGGAAGACGGAGATATGGTCGATCGCGGAGACAAATCGCCTTACTCGGCTACTGGGCTTTGGGTCTCCGCAGCGGATCACGACTGCGCCATTGGACCTTTTGGCGCCGATACCGAGCCCGGATGGCGCGAGCTTGTATGTGATGGGGGAGCAGCTTCGTGGGGAGGTGGTGCGGTACGATTCGGGGCTGAGGCAGTTTCTACCTTATCTGGGCGGCAAGTCGCTCGAATACCTTGAGTTTTCGAGGGATGGGGGCTGGATTACCTATGTTGCTTATCCTGAGGGCACACTGTGGCGCAGCAGGCCGGATGGGTCGGAGAGGCTGCAACTGACGTTTGCGCCTATGGGCGCTATGCTTCCGCATTGGTCTCCGGACGGCCGGGAGATTTTGTTCCACGGGTACGGCGCGGGCCTGGCGAATCACGACTATACGATCTCGGCGCTGGGCGGAGTTCCGAAGCTGGTGTTCGCCGACGAGGTGATGACGCCGGACTGGACGCCGGATGGGCAGTCGTTTGTGTATAGCGACTTTCCTTTCTTCGAGACGAAGCCTGAGGATACCGGCGTCCATATCTTCAACATTAAGACAGGACAGAAGACCACGGTGCCGGATTCGGCTGGGATTGTGAATCCGGTTTGGTCGCCCGATGGGCACTATATTGCGGCGTCGAGGGCTTCGGGTAATGACGAGACGATGCTGTTCGACACGCGTGCGCAGACGTGGGGCCACCTGGTGGAGAGCCGAGGGATCCCGCGGTGGTCGCACGACAGCCAGTGGCTCTACTACTTTGGTGTCGGTAGTGAGCCGGCAATCATGAGGATTCGGATCAGCGATCGGCGGGTTGAGATGGCGGCCGATCTTCGGTCGGTACGATTGGCGGGAAGATTGGCTGGGGTGCAGTTCTCGTTAGCTCCCGATGACTCGCCGATTTTGCTGCGGGATACGGGGTCTGAGGAGATCTATTCGGTTGCGCTCAGGGCAAAGTAAGACGGGTGTCGAGCAGGGTGGTTACAAGCTTAGCCCGCTACAACTTGGCTCCTAAAACAAGTGCACGACCGGCTTGGCGCGCGTTGAGGAGCCATCAGCCAAGAAGCCTGTCGACCAGGCGGTGCCATGGTGCAGCGTGCGACAACACGAGCGGAAACGGCGGCATCGTGAGGATCAGCAGAGGAACTCCCCAGCGATACGCCTTGTGGATATGCCGCCGGCTAAGCAGATCATACAAAGGACCAGCCGTGTAGAAGCAGAGCGCAAGCAGCAGAGTAAACCCGTTGATGCCATGGAGCAGTCTGCCGAAGGAAGGAAAGAAGAAGAGCATTGGCGCCATCAGCAGAAGCCGCTTATGCGTTTCGGGATCCCGCCGCCGCAGCAGGCCGACGGAAACGAAGACAGCGAACAGCAGCATCTGGCCGACCGAGATCGCGAGCATGCTGTAGACGTCGGGAAAGGGGTTGAACCTGCCCTGCTTCGCCTGGCGAATGAAGACGGCAAAGCCAAAGACGAACACACCGCCGGAGAGCACGGCGCCGACCAATCCCAGGTTGCGATGGAGCTTCATCCCGCCATTCATGGCGAGCAGGTTCTGCAGGAGATAGAGCAGCATCCACGCGGTGAAGACCGCTCCGTGGACCTCGACCCAGAACGGAATGGCGGGACTGTGGAAGTAGCTTCTCGCATAGTAGGTTCGGGTAAATCCCCCGAAGACCCCGCCAGCGATGGCAAAGGCCATGCCCGTGTAGAAACTGTGGTCCAGCTTTCGTCGTTCAGACGTCAGAAGATAGCCTGCACCGGCTTGCCGCCCCGCACCCACTACAAATCCACTCGCCATCGCTCCCCCTGAACACGTCTTGACATTAACATAGTGGGCGCTTGCTGGAAGGCCATAGTACAGATGCGACAAGTTGAGCTTTTCCGCAACGCGTATCAACCATTCTGCGGGAAAAGCGAGTAGATCGCGAAAGGTGCCGCTGCCTGGCGTCTACATGCACATGAAACTGATCAGGTGTTCCGGGGAGAGAGTGCGCATGGGTGCATGTAGACCAGGATAATGTCTAAGGCAGATCTGACGGACCGCCCAGAACACAGAAGCCGGCCCTCGCGGATCGGGTTTGTTGTGTCAGGATGGCGCGATAACCCTGAAACGGTGGCGGCCATCGGCGGGCACAGTTTCAGGCACTCTCTCGCCCATGATTTGTGGGCGAGAGAGTGGATTTTAAGGTCGCTCAAGAACTCACCTTGTCAACGACGTTGGTTTTCGCCAGAAAGGGACGGATGCGGTCTTCCATGATCATGTCGGTGAACAGCGGCTGCTTGCCGTTGAGCCGGACGGAAGGGAATAGATAGTCCCGTCTGCGTGGTACCAAGATTATGCCCGCGATTGGCTGAGGATTGCCAGCACCGTCCTGTGCAGAGGAACCGGGCCTGCGGCTGGCGCGGGTTCTGTCTTTTCCAGACGGTTTCTGACGATTCCTTTCGTGATGAAGACCTGCCTCGTTTCCGCGCAGATGTCCGGCCAACGAAGAGCGAACATCCCCTGCCGGCGAAGCACGGTCGCCCCGACCAGCATCACCATCGCGCGTTCACGCAGAGGTAACAGAGGCAAAAAAGGCACAGAACTCGCCTGCCTGCGTACCGTGGCATCAACTGAGAGACCGTTGGTCAACGTTCCTAGGGGCTTACAGTGATCGGAATCTCGTACATCTGCGAAGGATAGTTGAAGCCGGCCGGGAATGACGATCCATCGAGAGTGAGCTGGGTGGAACAGTTAGCAATCTGCGGCACAAAGTTTGCAACCTGAGACGTAGTGCCACCGACGAAGTTCAGCGTGAGGTTCTCGACTAAGCCACTCGCGCCTTGAAACGCACCGGCAAAACCGCTTCCTCCACAGGATGGCTGCGACGGGATGTAGATGTTGACGGGCAACGTTCCCTGTCCCGGGCTTAGCTGCGCGGTAGCGATAAAGGTCTCCGTACCCGGCGTGAGGATAGCGGGTGCAATTGTGACCGGGGTCGGATTTCCGGAGCCGGTATAGGCGGACAGACCGGCGGTGAAGCCAGGGGTCACGATGACGAATCCGGAAGGATCGATGGTGACGGTGGCGGAAGCAGGCATGTAACCCGGCGAGGTAAAGGTCAGGGTGGCGGTCCCGGTCGCAACTCCCTGGGCGTAAACGGTCAGGGAGTTTGTCGACGTAATTCCGGTGAAGGAAGCGGAACTGGCGCCGACCGCCGAGGCGCTGTTGGCAACGACCAGCAGGGCTGCATTGGAGCTTGTGACCGTGATGGTAGCCCCGCCGGCGCTGGTAGAAGGAACCTGTGCCAGGTTGAAGTGGAGCGGCACCTGGAGATTGACGCCGGTGGTGAGGGTTGAACTGGCCAGAGTGATCTGCGGAGCGCTGACCGTCGCGAGGCCCGAAAGGTACGTGGTGCCGTTTGTGGAGGAGGTGCTGGTGAACTGCGGGGCCGGCTGGCTGAGGGAGAGCGTCGTCGTTCCCGCGCCCACTGGCTGGAAGCTCGTGGTTGCCGCGTTCATGCCATCGCTGAAGACCACGGGGTCAGGGCTGACAGTGCCGACTGCACTGGAGGTGCTGGCGATGTTGACGGAGAGCATGCCTGTGCCGGGATTCAGCGCGCATCCACCGTTGCTGCAGAGGTTTTGCACGATGAGCGTGCCCGGGCTGAGGATTGCGGGTGCGAGCGTGAGTGTCGTCCCCCCCGAAAGCGAGGTTGTGCTGATCGGCAGGCCGCCGATGAAGACGAAGCCGGACGGGTTGACGGCGATGGTCGAAGTAGCGGTGGCGTATCCCGGGGCTTGTACGGTAAGCGCGATGGAGGATGCCGCCGCGCTTCCACCCTGCACATAGAAGGTGGGAATACTGGTGCTGCTGGTACTGAACACGATGGAGGAAGAACCAACGCCGGTGGTGGTCTTCGAGAGCAGGGCCCCTGCACCGGCCGTGATGGTGACGTTGACCGCGGACGGCGGCGCCACGGCGAGCGAAGCCGAGTCCGCCACGTAGAGGCCAACGCCGGTGGTGACCGCTGAGACGCTGATCGCGGGCGCAGTGACGGTAACGGTCTCTGAGAGGTAGTTGGCACCCCCGGTGGTCGAAGTGGTGGCTGTGAAGCCCGCGGGCTGCGCCGGGATGGAGATGACCGACTTGACCGTTCCAGTAGCCGTGGTGGCGGGTGCGAAGGTGGTGGAGGCGAGGTAGGAAGCGGCGGCAAAACTCAGTGATCCACTGGCCAGGGTGCCTGCCGACGCGTTCGAGTTGCTCAGGCCCACCATGACCGGTGGGTTTCCGGGGTTGAGAAAGCAAGCGCCGCTGGCGTAGTTGGGATTTCCGCAGACGGTGGATACGTTCAGAGAGTTGGAGGTCAGGATTGCCGGAGCAATGGAGACGCCGGTGGGGGATGAGAAAGGCGTGGTGGTAAAGTCCGTCGGCTGATATCCCGCCAGCACGAAGCCAGATGGGTTCACGGTCACGACATTGGTGGCACTGTTGTAGCCGGGCGCGGTCAGGGTCAGGTTCGCCGTCTTTGCCGTGGTAAAGGACGATGGATTCTGCCCCTGGACATAGAAGGTCGGCAGTCCGGAGCTTGTGGTTGTGAAGCTGATCGACGCCGTACCCACAGCGTTAGGGTCAAGGGTCAGCAGAGCCACGGTGGGGTCCGAGATCGAGATGGTGACCATGGTCGCGGAGAGCGGCGCTATGGCGAGTGACGCGCCGGTGCCTACGTAGAGACCGCCGCCGGTCGTAACTGCGCTGATGCTGGAGTTGGGTGCCGTGACCGTTGCGGGTTCAGTAAGGAAGCCTGTGCCGTTGATTTGCGAGGTTGCCGTGAAGCCCGCCGGCTGGGCCGGGATATTGAAGTTGGTGGTTCCCGCGGCGATCGGCTGGAAGTTGGTGGCAGAGAGGAAGGAGCCTGACCCGAAGGTGAGTGCGGTGTTGGCGAGAGTGCCGACGGCGGGATTGGAGTTTGTGATGTTGACCGTAACGCCGCTCCGGTTGGGGTTAAGAAAGCATGCTCCACTGGCATAGTTCGGGTTGCCGCAGACGAGCTGCACGGTCAACGTGCCAGGGTTAAGGATGGCCGGTGCTACGGCAACGGTACTGGTCCCGGAAAAGGTAGTGGTAGCGATGCTGACGGGGGAGTAGCCTCCGAAGACGAAGCCAGACGGATCGACCGTTACTGTGCTGGTGGCAGAGTTATATCCGGCAGCCGTGATGGTAAGCGTCGATGTGGCCGTGCCTGTTCCGTTCGAAACGCCCTGCACGTAAAAGGTCGGGATAGAACCACTGCTCGTGTAGCTGATCGATGCGGTCCCCGTCATAGTGGGATCGAAGGAGATGAGCGCGACGGACGGGTTCGAGCTGGTGATGGTTACCAGCACAGGCGAAGGCGGGGCGATACCCAGCGAAGCGCCGTCACCTAGAAATAGGCCGACACCGGTGGTGACGGCACCGATCTGGGTGCTAGGGGCCGTGACCGTTACGGGCTCGATCAGATAGTTCGGATCGGGTTCGGTGGAGAAGCCCGCGGGCTGCGTGGGCAGGCCGATGCTGGTGGTGCCGGCAGTCAGTGGCTTGAAGGTAGTGCTGGCAAGGTATGAGCCGGAGGTGAAGAGGAGCGAACTGCTGGTGAGGGTTCCAACGGCGGTGTTGGAATTGGTGAGGTTGACGGTGATGGAGCCGAGCCCGGGGTTGAGGTAGCAGCTGCCGCTGGCGTAGTTGGGATTGCCGCAGGCGGAGTAGACCGTCAGGCTGGTCGGGTTGAGGATGGCTGGCGCGACCGCAACGGTGCTGGGCGAAGAGAACGTTTGCGTGTTGATGGCGACCGGATAGTAGCCGGCAAGGATAAAGCCGGTTGGGTTGACCGTAACCGTAGCGGTGCCAGTGTTGTAACCCGCCACCGTGATGGTGAGGGTCGCGGTGGCAGATCCACTCCCGTTCGAAACGCCCTGAACGTAAAAGCCCGGGATACCCCCAGTGATGTTGTTGAAGACGATGGACGCGGTGCCGACCGCGGCCGGGTCAACGGTCAGCCGCGCGACTGCTGGGTTCGAGCTCGTAATCGTCACCGTTACGGGTGCCGGAGGAGCGACGGCCAGGGAGGCTCCATTGGGAACAAACAGTCCGACTCCCGTCGTGACTCCGCTGATCGTTGCATTCGGAGCCGTAACGATAATTTGTTCGGAGAGGAAGTTCGGGTCGGTCGTCTGGGTAAAGCCAACCGGCTGCGTGGGCAGACTGATCGTCTCCGTGCCTGGGCTGACGGGCTGGAAGGTTGTGCTGGCGTCGTAGGTTGTCGGGGTGATGGTGATGGTATTACTTGCAAGTGTTCCGATGGTAGTTGAGGAGCTGGCAATGCCCACGCTCACCGGCGCCGTGCCGAAATTCAGCAGGCAGTTTCCGCCCACGTAGTTGGGATTGCCGCAGGCGGAGTAGACCGTCAGAGTGGTTGGATTCAGGATCGCCGGCGCAGCCGAGATCGAGGCTGTGCCCGAGAAGGTCGTCGTGTTGACCGTGATCGGATCGTACCCGGCGATAATGAAGCCTGAAGGATACACGCTGATGGTGCCGCTCATCGGGGTATAGCCGGCCGCCGAAACGGTCAGCGTCGACGTCGCCGCGCCGGTGCCGGCGCCGTTTGAGATTCCCAGCACGTAGAAGGTGGGGATACTGCTGCTGGTGACACTGGCAAACTGGATTGACGCTGAACCAGCGGAGGTGGGGCTGGTGGACAGGAGAGCCACGGCGGGGTTTGAGCTGGTGATGGTGACCGTGACTGGAGCGGGCGGATTCTGGGCGAATCCTGCGTTAGTGGCGACCGTAAGGCCTCTGCCCGTAACTGGCGAAGGCACGGAGATGGTGGGTCCATTGACGGTGGCGACGCCCTGTAGATAGACGGCGGCCTGTGAGGTTGCGCTGAAGCCGGAGGGCTGCGGTCCAAGAGCGATGTTGGACGTGGCCGGTACGGTTGCGTTGGTGTTGGGTACGAAGGTCGTCGAGGCTACGGACGAGCCGGCCTGGAAGACTGGGTTTGCGGAGATGGTCCCCGCAGCCGTGTTGCTGCTCGTCACCGGGACGGTGAAAGGACCTGTCCCGTAGGCGATAGCGCAGGTCACGTTGACGTACCGGGGATCCTGGCAATAGGAGATCACAGTGAGAGTCGCGGGATCGAGAACGGCAACCGCCAGGGCAATGCCCGTCGCCGGTGAGAAGGTCGTCGTGGTAAAGGTCTGCGTTGCATCGCCGAAGACGAAGCCTGGGAGACCCACCTGGATGGTCGATGTGCCGGTGACGTAGCCGGGCGTCGATACAGTCAGAGTCACGGCTGCTGCGGCGCTCACACCCTGCACGTAGAAGGCCGGCAGGCCGGTGGTCGTGATGCCGCTGAAGCTGATGCTTGTGGCCCCGACGCCGCCAGGACTGGTGAGCAACAGGGCAGAGGGGCTGGAACTGGTGATAGTGACGACCTTCGGTGTTGTAGGCGCGATCGAGAGGGTTGCCGATGCAGGCGAATACAGACCGACGCCGGTCAAAACGTTGGCGACGGCGATCGCGCCCTCCACAACGACCGTTGTGGATGCGGTGACGGTGACGGGCGGTGTGCCAGTGCTGGTAAAGGTGGCGCTGATGGTTGTCGACCCGAAGCTCACGCCAGTGACTGGCACGCTCACGGTCACCGACCCGGCGGGAACGGCGACGGTCGCGGGAACAGTTGCCGTACCGGTGTTCGCGGAGGTGAGGGCAAACGTGACCCCGCCCGCTGGAGCTGGGGCAGACAGCGTAAGGGTGATGTTCGTGGGGGTGTTGAGCGGAATATTCGTCGAAGTCGGAAAGGATGCCGACAGCGTCACGGTAATCGTGCGGACATCCGGCGCATAGTTGGGCGCGGTCGCGGCGATCGTCACCACGCCAAAGTTCGCACCCGTGACCTGCGGATTCTGCTCCGGGATTTGCAGTCCGGGGAAGATGTCGTTGTCCCTCGTTACCGTGGCGATCGCGGTATTGCTGCTGGTCAGCGTGACATCCGTCGCAGTGCCGTTGCTATTGGCGGGCGCGGGTACGCCCAGGCTCAGCGCGATCTGGGAGGTCTGGCCAGGCGCGATCGTGGGCAGTTGGCCAAGGCTGATCAATGCATTGGTGGCTGTGATCTGCTGGGTCGCGTTGGTGTAGCCGGTTGCGGTCGCCGTCAGGGTAGAGGCTCCCGGAGCAACGCCCGTGTAGGTGAAAGAGTTGCTGACCGACCCGGCCGGGATTGTGATCGAGGGCTGCACGGTTACGTTGCCGGGGTTCGAGCTTTGGAAGGTGACGGCAACCGGAGACGTTGCCACCTTATCGAGGGCGAGGGTGCCAGTGAGGGTGGAGCCAATGCCGACAAGGTTGTTGCTGCCGGCCAGCAGCTGGAAGGTCAGGGGTGGATTGGTGATGTTGAATGCGGCACTGATCGCTGGGGTAAGCCCTGGGCTGGTGGCCTGCAGTGTATAGCCATTGGCGACGGTGTCGACGCTTAGGTTGAATGTCGCGAGTCCGCCTGCCGGCACGGTGGCCCCGCCCCCCGTAAGGTTGGCTGAGCCTGCCGGCATGAGCGCCAGCGTGACTTGCACAGCGGCGCTGGAGACGATATTTCCGTTTACATCCTCAACCGCGACCGTCACCACGGGAAGAATGGGATCGTTGACGGGCGAGTTAGCCGGCTGAACGACGAAAGCGAGCTTTGCCGCAGGTCCCGCGAGACCGATGGTGTAGGCAGCAGATGCGATGCCTGCCGCGGTGTAGCCGCTGTACTCGTATCCGGAGGCGGCTGCCATTGCCCTGACCGCCACGCTGGTGCTCTCTGAGAAAGAACACGGACTCGTGCAGCTCGCTGAGCTGAACGAGGGGGTTGTGCCGTCGATGGTGTAGTAGATGGTTGCGCCCGGAGTGGGGTCTGTGATCGAGATCAGCTGAGTGCCCACATACGAGCCGCTGGCCGGTGAGATGACCGGAGTGGCTGCAATCGGTTCAATGGGCAGGACCCATCCATTAACCGTCGGGCAAGTGAGCAGGGTCGGTTGGAACGGAGCGCTCGCGTTGGGCAGATTAAAAATAGCGCAGACATTGTTGAAGGGATTCTTAATGATATTCAGTGCTGCGCCAATGGTATCCGTTGGGGCCACGCCGCCGATCGTTGTCGCGGCAAATAATGCTGCGCATGCGGAACTTGTCCCGTTGGCGGAGTTGACGCATGGGGCAAGCGCATCGCCGAGCGTTGCTATCTCCAGACTGGACGCATAATAGCCTGCGGGGACCGCTCCTGGAACGTTGCCAGTGGCAATGTTGGTATAGACCGGTACTTCCGCGACGGCTGCGTTGAAGAGCGCATCATCGACGCCAGCCTGGTACCCAAGCGCGGCATAGGATTTCATAAAAGGAGCAAGCGCAGCCACTGACGCAATGGTCGTTTGCTCGTTGACGTTGATATTCGTCGATGAGGTCAGCCCGGTGCACAAACCCAGATCCGCCATCAGGGACAGAGCGGTGTTGTTGGCGCTTCCACTCAGTCCCGGGTTTCCACCCAGAGCAACGAGGTACACCTCCTCGTTTGCTGAGCACGAGTAATCGCTGGTGATGGTAAAGAAGCCGGCAGGCAGTTGGTTGAACTGATTACCCGCATTTGCGTTCGCGTTGACAGTCCCGCTGCCGTCGCTGGTGGTTACAGTGGTCGTAAGAATATTGGTAGCTGTGCTCGCGTCCGCAGAGGTACCTACCTTGTAGAGAAGAATGGTCGAGGCGGAGACGGGTGGCTGCCCGCCTCTGACGATGCCAGTCATCGTGACCGAGTGTGAAGGTTCCGAACTGACAACAGCCCCGCAGCCAATCAGAGTCAGGCTCCCCAGCAGGAGCAGGAGTGTGGCACTAAGAGCGGAATTCCGGGAACCAGACCCACTTCGAATTGCACTGGCTTCGACGGCACCGTGGATAACAAGGAGAGTTCTTCTCAGAGTGATAATGACGCACCTCAACTGCTGCAGGAATGTGTAACTCGGCTGTGTGGGGACTGAAGGTATCATAGGGGAGCGCAGCGATTTACAGCACCCCTGACGTGCATTTATTTCAGGATTTGGCTCTCTGGGCCGTTCTGGAGAGCAGGAGTTGCTGAAGGGAGCCGATGGGCATGATCCGTTTCATATTCTGTTCTCCTGATCAGTAGTGACGTCAAGTCAGGAATCGTTACAAACGCGAGAAGACGCTCCAGATCCAAATCAGATGGCATGCTGCGCGATTGAGAGTACCGGCGTCCGATTGATTCCTCGGCCAGCCCGCTGCAGCTTCACTGAGGCTTATCCTTCATGCTTAGTCGAGCACACTATTCCAAAATCTTTAGACTTCCGGAGCTTCGCGTAGCGCGGCCGGAGGGCCCTGGTTAAATCCTGTTCCGGCACGGTGACATTCCATCAACGAGGAGTCGGAGATCCTCACAAAGGCATCTGTAATTGCGTCCGTCGTGTTGGCTGACGCGAAGTGCAGGCATCGCGTCGTCTTTGCCGTCGCGTGACACAGGAGATATCGATTTGCCACTTTGTCGTGCGCACGAAACACCAGTTCTGAACGCATTTGCGGTCCTCGAAATCAGCTTTGGGGCCCGTGGGAAACAAGCGAGGTTTAGGGTAAACTTCACAGCCTGCAGATGAGCAGTTCGCGCTCGTAGATCATCTCCGGCGGCAGGTGGTCGTGAAGCAGCAGGAAGAGCTCTT